>JAHJQZ010000089.1 GCA_018818925.1 Alphaproteobacteria bacterium | reverse complement strand
CCTTGTAGGCGAGCAATTTGTAATAAGCGCGTGCGACGGCCTCGGCAAAGCCGGAGCGTCCCGGGGCGTGGTTCGATTCCAATGATCGGGCCCATGCAACTTTTTCGCGGTAGCGCCGGGCCAGGGCCTCGTCCTGGTAGTCGGTGAGCAGGCGGGCACGGCGCTCGACAATCTCGTCCAGCGTTTCCGGTTTTGAGGCCTCGGCCGCAGGTTTTGCCGCCGGCTTGGCGATGCGGTCGAGGGCGGAACGGTCATGCGCGGCGAGGCGGCCGAACCGGAACGCACGTTGGTTCATGTCAATGGCGGCGCCGTTCAGCCGGATCGCTTCTTCGATCGCATCGGCACCGACCGGGATCAGGCCGAGCTGATAGGCGAAGCCGAGCAGGAACATGTTCGAGGCAATCGAATCGCCGAACAGCCGCACCGCGTAGGCCTGGGCATCGAAGCTGTGCAGCGGGCCGCCTCGAACCCGATCGCTGATCGCCTCCATCAGCGCGCCGCCGGGAACCTTGAGGTCCGGGTCGGCTGTGAAGGCACCCGTGATCATCTCATAGGTCGAGACGATGACCGCGGTCTTGCCCGGCTCGATGCTTTCGAGGACCTTGTTCGATGCAGTGACGACCAGGTCACCACCCAGCACGAGGTTGGCACCGCCAACGCCGACGCGCAAGGCGTTGATGGCGCCCGCGTCTTCGGCGAATTTGAGATGGCAGGCGACAGCACCGCCCTTCTGCGCCAATCCGGTCATGTCGATTGCGCCGAAACCCTTGCCCTCGATGTGGGCCGCCTGGCCGAGGACAGCGGAGATCGTGACGACGCCGGTGCCGCCGACGCCGGTCACGAGCATGGCATAGGGGTTCTTGATATCCGGAAGCGCGGGACTCGGCAGGCTGGTCAGCATCCCGGCAATACCGGCGTGTTTGTCGCCTGTGTCATCGCCCTCAGTCTCGGCGCTCAGCTTCTTCGGTTTGGCGCCGTGCACGGTCACGAAGCTCGGGCAGAAGCCCTCGACACACGAGAAGTCCTTGTTGCAGGCCGACTGGTCGATCTTGCGCTTGCGCCCGAGCGGCGTTTCTTCCGGTGTGACCGCGACGCAGTTCGACTTGACGCCACAGTCTCCGCAGCCTTCGCATACGTCGGTGTTGATGAACACGCGCTTGTCGGGGTCCGGAAACGCACCGCGCTTGCGACGGCGGCGTTTTTCAGATGCGCAGGTCTGGTCGTAGATCAGGACTGTGACACCGGAGGTGTTGGCGAGGCCCTTCTGGACTTCCATCAGGTCGCGGCGGTGGTGGATCTGAATGCCGGCCGGGATGCCGGCATTGGCGCCGTATTTCTCCGGTTCGTCGGTGACGATCTCGACCTTCCTGACGCCTTCGCCCAGGACCTGCTGCGCCATCTGGCCGACTGTCATGCCGCCATCGAGCGACTGGCCGCCGGTCATCGCGACGGCGTCGTTGTAAAGCAGCTTGTAGGTGACGTTGACGCCGGATGCTACGGCTGCCCGGATGGCGAGCGAGCCTGAATGAATATAGGTGCCATCGCCGAGGTTCTGGAAGACGTGCCCGCGCTTGGAAAACGGCGCCTCGCCGATCCAGTTGGCACCTTCGCCGCCCATGTGCGTGAAGCCGAGTGTTTCGCGGTTCATCCACTGTGCCATGAAGTGGCAGCCGATGCCGGCGTAGGCGCGGGAGCCTTCGGGAACGCGGGTCGACGTGGAGTGCGGGCAACCGGCGCAGAAGTAGGGGACGCGCGTGAAGGCTTCGGGCGACGCAGGCTTGTTGCCGCGCAGGCGCTGGAGACCGGCAACGCGTTCGCCGAGTTCTTCACCACCGAGATTGCGCCGCAGAAGTCGCTCGCCGATCTCGATGCCGATCTGGATGGCTTCGAGTGCGGCTTTTTCCTGGAACAGTGTCGCGCCGTTCTCGTTGCGCTTGCCGATGACAAGCGGCCGGTGAGGTGTGTTGAAAAGAATGTCCTTGAGCTGCGTTTCGATCAGGGCGCGCTTTTCCTCGACGACGATGACCAGGTCGAGATCCTGGGCGAACTTGATGATGCCCTCCGGCTCAAGCGGCCAGGGCATGGCGACCTTGTAAATCCGGATGCCGAGTTCATTGGCGCGGACCTCATCGATACCGAGCGTATCGAGGGCCTCGCGGACATCGAGGTAACTTTTGCCGGTCGAAACGATGCCGATCCTGGCATTCGGGCCACCGCTGGTGATCGTTCGATCGATGGCGTTGACGCGGGCGAAGGCGCGCACGGCGTCCATTTTGTAGTCGAAAAGGCGCGCCTCTTTCTCCAGGGCATGTTCGTCGATCCGAATGTTGAGGCCGCCCACCGGCATCGCGAACTGCTCGTCGGTGGGCAGGACGACGTTGACGCGATCAGGGTTGCCGTCGACGGTCGCGGTCGATTCGATGTTGTCCTTGACGCATTTGAGGCCGACCCAGACGCCGGCAAAGCGCGACAGAGCGTAGCCGAGAATGCCGTAGTCGAGAATTTCCTGCACACCTGCGGGATTGAAGATCGGAATCATCGCGTCGGCGAACGCGAATTCGGACTGATGCGCCGTCGTCGAGCTTTCGCTGGTGTGGTCGTCGCCCATGAGAGCGAGCACGCCGCCGGCCGCCGATGTGCCGGCATGGTTGGCGTGACGGAAAACATCGCCGGCCCGGTCGACTCCGGGTCCCTTGCCATACCAGAGGCCGAACACGCCATCATATTTGCCCTCGCCGCGAAGCTCGGCCTGCTGGGTGCCCCATACGGCGGTGGCGGCAAGGTCCTCGTTGATGCCGGGCTGGAACCTGATGTCGTTCTCGGCGAGCAACTTGCCGACGCGAAGGAGGGCTGCCTCGAGTGTCGCGATCGGCGAACCACGGTAGCCGGACGCGTAGCCGGCCGTATTGAGG
>JAHJQZ010000088.1 GCA_018818925.1 Alphaproteobacteria bacterium | reverse complement strand
TTCAAGGCCGGCAAGGCGCGCAAGGCCTTCGATTTCGGCACCAAGTTCGGCGTGCTCGAAGCCGGTGCCATCGAGATTGCGGCGGAGGTGAAGCGACGAGGCTATGCGGCTAGCCTGTGCTTTCACGTGGGTTCGCAATGCGAGGAGGTGGCGGCCTATGACCGCCACATCGCCGCAGCGGGCCGTATCGCCAAGGGCGCGGACATCACGCTCAGGCGCCTCAATGTCGGCGGCGGTTTTCCGGCGCCCTACCCTTCGAGCGGCGCACCGGAGTTGGATGTCTATTTCGAGACGATCCGCAAGGCGACGGTAAGGACATTCGGCTCATCGGCGCCGGAGTTGATCGTCGAGCCCGGCCGCGCCATGGTGACCTCGTCGACCTCGCTGCTTTTACGTGTCAAGCATCAGCGCGCCGGCCGTTCGGTCTATGTCAATGACGGCGCCTATGGGGCGCTGATGGAAGTCAAGTTCATGCCGATCCTGCCGCCGACCCGCGTATGGCGCGGCGCCGAAATCCTCGGCGGCGAGACGGCCGAGTTCACCATCTGGGGCCCGACCTGCGACAGCTATGACGTGCTGCCGCAGCTTTTCGACTTCCCCAAAGACATCGGCGAGGACGACTGGGTCGAGTTCGGCCTGCTCGGCGCCTATTCGCAGGCCTCGACGACCAGTTTCAACGGCTTCGACAAGCGGCTGCAATACGCCGTCGATTCCATCCTGATATAGAGCGGTGTGCGAAAAGTGGTTGCCGGTTTTCGCAAAAACACCGCGATCACAAAAAGATAGAGCACGCGTTCGGGTCAACCGAAGCACCGCGTGCTAGGCGGCTTCCGCCTCCAGAACACTCGCCATGCCGTCGAGCAGCGCATTCCAGCCATGCTCTCGCCCGGCCGCGCCGTCGCTCGGCTCGATGACGCACATCTGTTCGGTATAGATGAGGCGCGTGCCGCCGTTCATGTCGGCGAAGCGGACCGTCACCAGCGAGACCGAATGGACGCGTTTGTTCATCGCCATCGAATAGGAAAAGACAATCAATTCGTCCGGGACGATCTCGAAATAGCGGGTCTCGTTCTCGTGCAGGCCCATCTCGTTTTCGAAGGCGCCGTATTCGCGCCCGCCGACAGAAAAATCGAGCACATGGGATTCGGCCTGATTCGGCGACGCGGCGAACCATTTCCGCTTTTTGTCCGGCTCGGACCATGCCGAAAAGACATGCGCCGGACATTTGGCCAGGACGCGCTCGATGGTGAAGGTCTGGTTATGGGCTTTGACGGGCATGTCAGGTGTCCTCGCTGAGATAAGTCTGCAATCGGTCGAGTTGCGCTTCGACCGCGCGACGGCGCTGGCTGATCCAGCTCTCGGCAAAGCCGAGCGTTTCGGATTTGAGGGTGCAGGTGCGGACCCTGCCCCGCTTGATCGTCTCGATGAGTCCGGCCTTTTCCAGCACCTTGAGGTGCCTCAGGAAAGTCGGTGTCGCCATGGCGAACGGGGTCTGCAGTTGGCCGACCGAAGCCGGACCACCGCAGAGCCGTTCGACCACGGCGAAACGGGTCGGATCGGACAGGGCGGCGAAAACGGTCGGAAGATATTGGTTAGCCATGATGCTAAGTATCAGGCCGGCTAAGGCGTGTCAAGATACTTAGCATCATGGCTAGGTATTTTCTCGGCTAGGCGCCGAAATCCGGCACGAGCCCAAGATCGATCAACGCCCTGGCGCTGTCGAGAATGGTCTGTTCGAAGGGGACGTAGTCGCGCCCGAGCAGTGCCCTGCCCTTTGAACCGTCGAAGTGCTTTTCGTTGCCGATGTCGTTGACCACCTGGCGCATGTCGCGGACGACATAGGCGAGAATGTGCAACAGCCAGTTCGGCACCGTTTTTTCAGGAACCGGCGCGTTCGGATAGGCGGCGCGCAGCATTTCGGCGATTTCCCGGAACGGCATGTAGCGCGAGGTGCACAAGTAGCGCTGTCCGATGCTGTCCGGGTCCTCGAAAGCGGCGATGTGCATGTCGGCGACATCGCGCACGTCCGACAGCGCGAAGCCCAAGTCGGGAAAGGCTTTGGGCGTGCCGGTCAGCAAACCGCTGATCAGCCCGATCGAGACACCGGCATCGACGTCGAGCGGCGGGCCGAGGATCATGCCGGGATGGACGGTCGTGAGCTTGAGCCCATTCTCGTCGGCAAAGGTCCAGGCGAAGCGCTCGGCGCGAGTCTTGCCGATGCAATAGGCCCATTTCCAGCGCATCTTGTCGAGGTCGGTCCAGTTGTCCTCGGTATAGGTGCGCGTGCCGCGCTTGTGGTTTTGTCCATAGCCGACGGTGGCGATGGAACTGGTGATGACCACCCGCTCGATGCCGGCCGCCCTGGCCGCCACGAGGACGTTGCGCGTGCCCTCAAGGGCGGGGCGGATGACGATGTCGGGGTCGCGCGGCTCGGCGCCGACGACGCGTGTCGCCGAATGCAGCACCGCGTCGGCTCCGGCAAGGGCCTCCGGCCAGTCGTCGGGCGCCAGCAGGTCCGCCTCGACAAAGCTCAGTCGTTCCATCGCCTCGTCGCCGAACCGCGCCCTGAGCGTCGCTTCGACCAGCCGCCGCTTGTCGGGGTCGCGCAGCGTGCCGCGCACGGCATAGCCGTGCTCGAGCGCCCGAAGCGCGATCCACTTGCCGACATAGCCGGTGATGCCGGTGACGACGACGGTTTTTCTGGCTTCGTCCAAAGTGTGCCCCCAAAACAAAACGGCTGCGGATCATTCCGCAGCCGTTCAAAATATGCAACCTCGGGTAAGCTATTGCCCGGGGCTGTCCACAGCGGGCCCTTACGCCGCCGCTTCCGCTTCCTCGCGGACGAAATCGGCGGTCGGGCCGGAATCCTTGCCCTTGGCCTCGGGATCGCGATCGACGAATTCGATGACCGCCACTGCGGCATTGTCGCCGTAGCGGAAGCCGGCTTTCATGATGCGGGTATAGCCGCCCATGCGTTCGGCGTAACGCGGACCGATGATCTCGAACAGCTTTCCGACCATGTCCTCGTCGCGAATCCGGGCGATGGCCTGGCGGCGCGCATGCAGGTCGCCACGCTTGGCCAGCGTCACCAGCTTCTCGACGATCGGCCTCAGGTCCTTGGCCTTGGGCAGCGTCGTCACGATCTGCTCGTGCTTGATCAGGGCAGCGGACATGTTCGCGAACATCGCCTTGCGATGGCTCGCGGTCCTGCTGAATTTACGGCCTGCTTTGCGGTGACGCATCTTTGTCTCCTTGCAACTTTCTACTCGCGCCGATCAATAGTGGTCTTCGAAGCGCTTGGCGAGATCGTCGATGTTCTCGGGCGGCCAATTGGCGACGTCCATGCCCAGATGCAGACCCATCTGGGCCAGCACTTCCTTGATTTCGTTGAGCGACTTGCGGCCGAAATTCGGGGTGCGCAGCATCTCGGCTTCCGTCTTCTGGATGAGGTCGCCGATATAGACGATATTGTCGTTCTTGAGGCAATTGGCCGAACGCACGCTGAGCTCGAGCTCGTCGACCTTCTTGAGCAGCGCCGGATTGATGCCGATCTCGGGCACCTGGTCATGGGCGGTTTCCTTTTGCGGCTCCTCGAAATTGACGAAGACCGAGAGCTGGTCCTGCAGGATGCGGGCGGCATAGGCCACCGCGTCCTCGGGCGTCAGGGAACCGTTGGTCTCAACCTGGAGCGTCAGCTTGTCGTAGTCGAGCACCTGGCCCTCGCGGGTCGGCTCGACCTTGTAGCTGACGCGCCTGACCGGCGAGAACAGAGCGTCGACCGGAATGAAGCCGATCGGTGCGTCCTCGGGACGGTTGCGGTCGGCCGGAACATAGCCCTTTCCGGTATCGACGGTGAACTCGACATGCAGCTCGGCGCCGTCGTCGAGATGGCAAAGGACGAGATCGGGATTAAGAATCTCGATATCGCCTGACACCTTGATGTCGGCCGCCGTGACCGCGCCCGGACCCTGCCGGGACAGGCTCAGGCGCTTGGAGCCCTCGCCTTCCATTCTCAGGGCGACTTCCTTGACATTGAGCACGAGGTCGGTCACGTCCTCGCGCACGCCCGGGATGGACGAGAACTCATGCAAGACGCCGTCGATCTGCATGGCGGTGACAGCCGCGCCCTGAAGGGACGACAAGAGGACACGGCGCAAGGCATTGCCAAGGGTCAGGCCGTAGCCGCGCTCCAGCGGCTCGGCGACGATCGAGGCGATGTGGGCATCGCTGCCGGCGACGAATTCCAGCTTGTTCGGCTTGATCAGTTCCTGCCAATTCTTCTGGATCATTCGTTCAACATCCTTTCAAGAGTATTTCAGCCCATGGCGGGCTGATGCCGCATTGACCCTGCCCCGGGAGTGGCGCCGGAGCGTCCCCGATCGCCTAGACGCGCCGACGCTTGCGCGGGCGGCAGCCGTTGTGGGGAATGGAGGTCACGTCGCGGATGCTGGTCACACTGAAACCGGCGGCCTGAAGCGCACGCAGGGCAGATTCGCGGCCGGAACCGGGGCCGCGCACCTCGACTTCGAGGGTCTTCATCCCATGTTCCTGGGCCTTGCGGGCCGCGTCTTCGGCGGCCACCTGCGCGGCATAGGGGGTCGATTTGCGCGACCCCTTGAAGCCCATCGTTCCGGCCGACGACCAGGAAATGGTGTTTCCCTGAACGTCGGTGATGGTGATCATGGTGTTGTTGAACGAGGCATTCACATGCGCGACGCCGGAAGTGATGTTCTTGCGCTCGCGGCGACGCACGCGCGTGGTGTCAGCTTTTGCCATAGACTTTTCCTGTCGATCTCATCGCCGCCGTCGCGCAAACGCTCGGTGGCTCCACCGAAAGAAGGCGAATGGTGAATGGTGAAATCGTGAAACGGAGCCTTCTCCAATCACCACTTCACCATTCACCACTTCACCATCCTTACTTCTTCTTGCCCGCGATGGGCCGTGCCGGACCCTTGCGGGTACGGGCATTGGTATGGGTGCGCTGTCCGCGCACCGGCAGGCCGCGACGATGCCGCAACCCGCGATAGTTGCCGAGGTCCATCAGGCGCTTGATGTTCATCGCCACATTGCGGCGAAGGTCGCCTTCCACGATGTAGTCGCGGTCGATGGTCTCGCGGATCTGAATGACTTCCGCGTCGGTCAGATCATTGACCCGGCGTTCCGCCGGAATACCGACCTTTTCGCAGATCTCGGTGGCGAACTTGCCGCCGATCCCGTGAATGTACTGCAGCGCGATGACGACGCGCTTGTTGGTCGGAATGTTGACGCCAGCAATACGTGCCACGCCCGCTCTCCTTAATTTCACGGCGCCAAAACAGATGCCTTCAGCGCATAGACACAAGGGACCGGTTTCGGACCCCTACGAGTTATCGGGAACCGAATCCAGTCCGCGTATTCTTTGAGACTGGCGGTTCCTAAAGATTTGGCGACCAGAAGTCAACTGGCCGCTTCGGCAAAATCGCCTAGCCGAGGAGCGTGGCGATTCCGGCAGACACTTCGTCGATCGAACCCATGCCGTCGACAGTCTTCAACCTGCGCTTGGCAAAGTAGTAACCGGTCAGCGGCGCCGTCTTCTTGTAGTATTCCCTCAGACGTTCCTCGAAGACCTCGGGAGTGTCGTCCTTGCGCACCGGCAGGCCGGCGGCCTTGGCTTCCTCGGCCCGGTTGACGATGCGGCCCACCAGGGCGCGATCGTCGACCACGAGTTCGACGACGGCGTCGAGCTTGAGGCCGCGGGCGGCGAGCATCTCCTCGACCGCGTCGGCCTGCATGAGGGTGCGCGGATAGCCGTCGAGAATGAAACCCTTGGCGCAGTCCGGCTGGTCGATGCGTTCGGCGACGATGGCGTTGACGATGTCGTCCGAGACCAGTTCACCGGCTTCCATGACAGCCTTTGCCTTGAGGCCAATCGGCGTCTTTGCCGCCACGGCGCCGCGCAGCATGTCGCCCGTCGACAGCTGCGGAATGTCGTAGCGCTCGGTGATGAGCTTGGCCTGGGTGCCCTTGCCGGCGCCCGGCGGCCCAAGAAGTATCAGTCTCATCGTCTAACTCCCCCAGGTCGGTTTGTGCCGCGCCCGCGTCCGAGGCGCGAATTCTTGACGAGCCCTTCGTATTGCTGGGCGATCAGGTGCGACTGCACCTGCGAAATGAAGTCGAGCGTTACCGTCACCATGATGAGCAGCGAGGTGCCGCCGATGAACTGGCTGACATTGAGCTGGCTGACGAGCACTTCGGGGATGAGCGCCACGACGGTCAGGTAGAGCGCGCCGATCACGGTGATGCGGGTGAGCACGTAGTCGATATGGGCGGCAGTGCGTTCGCCGGGGCGGATGCCCGGAATGAAGCCGCCGGAGCGCTTGAGATTGTCGGCCGTCTCGGTCGGGTTGAACACGATCGAGGTGTAGAAGAAGGCGAAGAAGATGATGAAGGCGGCGAACAGCGCCAGATAGAGTGGCTGGCCACGCCCGAGCAACGCTGCGATGACCTGGAGCCATTGCGGCGAGTTGCCCTGGGCCGAGAACGAGGCGATCGTCGCCGGCAGCAAGAGCAGCGAGGACCCGAAGATCACCGGGATGACGCCAGAGGTGTTGAGCTTCAACGGCAGATGCGAGGTGTCACCCTGGAACATCTTGTTGCCGACCTGGCGCTTCGGATACTGGATCAGAAGACGGCGCTGGGCCCGTTCGAAAAAGACGATGACGGCGATGACCACGACGGCAAGGACCAGAAGGCCGACGGCCGCGACCGTAGGCAGCGCGCCGGTGCGGCTCAGTTCCAGGGTCTGGGCGATCGTCGACGGCAAGTTGGCGACAATGCCGGCAAAGATGATCAACGAGATGCCGTTGCCGACGCCCCGCGAGGTGATTTGTTCGCCCAGCCACATCAGGAACATGGTGCCGCCGACCAGGGTGATCACGGTCGACACCTCGAAGAACCAGCCGGGCTCGAGCACGACGCCCGGACTCGATTCGAGCCCGCGGGCAATGCCGAAGGCCTGGATGGAACAGAACACCACCGCCAGGTAGCGGGTGTACTGGTTCATCTTGCGCCGGCCGGATTCGCCTTCCTTCTTCAGCGCTTCCAGCCGAGGCGATGCCGTGGCGAGCACCTGGATGACGATCGAGGCGGTGATGTATGGAATGAGGTTGAGCGCGAAGATCGCCATGCGCTCGACGGCGCCGCCGGCGAACATGTTGAACATGCCGGCGATGCCGTTCTGGGCCTGTTCGAAGGACGTGGCATAGGCCTGCGGGTCGATGCCGGGCACCGGGATATAAGTGCCGAGCCGATAGACGAGCAAGGCGCCGAGGGTGAACCACAGGCGCTGCTGCAGGGCCTTGGCCTTGCCGAAGGTCGAGAAACTGAGATTGCGTGCGAGCTGTTCGGCTGCCGAAGCCATGTAGTTCCCCTTGCGTCGGGTTTGCGCCGCTATTCGGTCGCGGCGTCCTTGGCTTCGGTCATATCGACCTTTCCGCCCGCTGCTTCAATAGCCGCCAGCGCACCTTTGGTCGCATGGACGACCCTGAAGGTGACCTTCTTGGCGGTGAAGGCGCCGCCCGCCATCAGACGGACGCCGTCCTTGACACGACGGACGACGCCGGCCTTGACCAGCGTCTCGGCATCGACGACGCCCTTCATGTCGAGCTTGCCGGCATCGATGGCGCGCTGGATGCGGTCGAGCCGCACGGCGGTGTAGGAGGCGGCGCGCGGATTGTTGAAGCCGCGCTTCGGCATGCGCATATGGAGCGGCATCTGGCCGCCCTCGAAGCCATTGATCGCGACGCCCGAACGCGAGCCCTGACCCTTGACGCCGCGGCCGGCGGTCTTGCCCTTGCCCGAACCGATGCCGCGGCCGACGCGGGTGCGGGTCTTGTTGGCGCCCGGATTGTCGTTGAGTGAGTTCAAACGCATTGAAATGGCCCTTGTGGCTTGCCGGCCCGCCGTTCGGCTGAGACCGGCTCGATCTGCTACTTGCCCTGGTCGACGACCCGGACGAGATGATGCACCTTGCGGATCATGCCCTGCACGTCCGGGGTGTCCTTGAGGGTCGCGCGCCGGCTGATCTTGTTCAGGCCGAGCCCGATCAGAGTGGCACGCTGGGATTTGTCGCGGCGGATCGGCGAACCGATCTGCTCAACAATGATGGTTTTGTCTGCCATGTCCGGTCTCCGTCGGTACGCGTTGATCAGGCTTCGGCGGCGACTTCGCCGCGCCGGGCCTGCAGCTCGGACACCTTGAGGCCGCGACGCGCCGCGACCGAGCGCGGGCTGTCGACACGCTTGAGGGCGTCGAATGTGGCACGGACCATGTTGTAGGGATTGGCCGTGCCCTTGGACTTGGCGACGATGTCGTTGATCCCGAGGGTCTCGAACACGGCGCGCATCGGTCCGCCCGCGATGATGCCGGTGCCTGCCGGCGCCGCGCGCAGCGTAACCTTGCCGGCGCCGTGACGGCCGTCGACGTCGTGATGCAGCGTCCGCGCCTCGCGGAGCGGCACGCGGATCATCTGGCGCTTGGCCTGTTCGGTCGCCTTGCGGATCGCTTCGGGAACCTCGCGGGCCTTGCCGTGGCCGAAGCCGACGCGGCCCTTCTGATCGCCCACCACAACGAGCGCGGCGAAACCGAAGCGCTTGCCGCCCTTGACCACCTTGGCCACGCGGTTGATGTGGACCAGGCGATCGATGAATTCGCTTTCGCGCTCAGCTACATCTCTCATCGTTCACTCAGCTCTTTCGTGTCTTTTGTGCTCGCGTGTTCGAACCGGACAGCCGGCGACCACTTCTATTGAACACGCTCTCGTTTAAAACTGCAGCCCGCCCTCGCGGGCCGCATCGGCCAGGGCTTTCACCCGGCCGTGGAAAAGGTAGGCGCCGCGGTCGAAGACCACCTCGGCCACGCCGGCCTTGACGGCGCGTTCGGCCACCAGCTTGCCGACAAGTTCGGCCGCGGCCGCGGTCGAACCGCTCTTTTGCTGGGACTTGACGTCCTTGTCGAGGGTCGAGGCGGCCGCCAGGGTGCGACCGGACGAGTCGTCGATGACCTGGGCGTAGATGTTCTTGTCGGAGCGGAACACGCTCAGACGCGGACGTCCCTTGGCGCGTGCCTTGAGGCTCCGGCGAACCCGCACCTTGCGGCGTTCAATACTCTGATGATTCGATGCCATCTCTAGCCGCTCCTTACTTCTTCTTGCCTTCCTTGCGGAAGACGTATTCGCCGGCATAGCGCACGCCCTTGCCCTTGTAGGGCTCGGGTCGGCGATAGGCACGGAGTTCCGAGGCCACCTGCCCCACACGCTGCTTGTCGATGCCGGTGACCACGATCTCGGTCTGGGTCGGCGTGGCGATCGATATGCCGTCGGGCGTCTGGTAGATCACCTCGTGCGAGAAACCGAGCAGGAGCTTGACATCCTTGCCCTGCATGGCAGCGCGGTAGCCGACGCCCTGGATCTCGAGCTTCTTTTGGAAGCCGGTCGAAACACCGGTGACGATGTTCTGCAGGTTCGAGCGCGCCGTGCCCCATTGGGCCCGCGCCTCCTGCGTTGCGTCGACCGGCTTGATCACGATGCCGTCTTCGCCTTTTTCAGCCGTCACCAGATCGTTGAGCGCCAGGGACAGTTCGCCCTTGGGCCCCTTGGCCTTGATGGTCTGGCCGTCAATGGCGATGTCGACGCCCTTGACGATTTCGACCGGTTTTTTGCCTGTGCGGGACATAATCAGATGCCTTCCCGGATCTATTTGCCTGGTGCCGGTCTAGAAGACACGGCAGAGAACTTCGCCACCCACATTGTTGGCCTTGGCCTCGTGGTCGGCCATCACGCCCTTGGGGGTCGAGAGGATCGACACGCCGAGACCGTTAGCCACCGACGGAATGGTCTTGACCGAGGAATAAACGCGGCGGCCGGGGCGCGATACGCGCTGAATTTCCCTTATGGCCGGCTCGTTCTCGGAATATTTCAGTTCGATCGAGAACTCGGCGGTGCCGTTATCGAACTTGGTTTCGGAATAACCGCGGATGAAGCCCTCGGACTTGAGGACGTCGAGCACCCTGCCGCGCAAGGACGAGGCGGGCGTGGCCACGACCGTCTTCTTGCGCATCTGGGCATTGCGGATGCGGGTGAGCATATCCCCGATGGGATCGGACACGGACATCTAGGCGCCTCCTTACCAGCTCGACTTCACGAGGCCCGGGATCTGCCCGTGGCTGCCAAGCTCGCGCAACGCAATGCGGCTGAGCTTCATTTTGCGGTAATAGCCGCGCGGGCGGCCGGAAAACTCGCAGCGATTGCGGATACGAACCTTGGAGGAATTGCGCGGCAATTCCGCCAGCTTCATGGACGCCCGGAAGCGTTCCTCGAGCGGCAGGTCCTGGTTCTTGACCGTATCCTTCAAAACCTGACGCTTGCTGGCATACTGCTTTGCCATCTTCGCCCGGCGCTTGTTCTTTTCAATAGAGCTCGTCTTGGCCATCTATCGATCCTTCTTGTCTTCCCGGCCCGTCACTGGCGGAACGGGAAGTTGAATGCACGCAGGAGCGCACGGGCTTCGTCGTCGGTATTCGCCGTGGTGGCGACGATCACATCCATGCCCCAGATCTGGTCGACCTGGTCATAGTTGATCTCGGGAAACACGA
Organism: Alphaproteobacteria bacterium; assembly: GCA_018818925.1. Classification (GTDB taxonomy): domain Bacteria; phylum Pseudomonadota; class Alphaproteobacteria; order Rhizobiales; family Devosiaceae; genus JAHJQZ01. The sequence continues at coordinate 6,519 of JAHJQZ010000088.1, read as the reverse complement.
TGTGCTCCTTGATGCCGAAGGCATAGTTGCCGCGGCCGTCGAAACTCTTCGGGTTGAGGCCACGAAAGTCGCGTATGCGCGGCATGGCGATGTTCACCAGACGGTCGAGGAACTCGTACATGCGCTGCTTTCTCAGCGTCACCTTGACGCCGATCGGCATGGCTTCGCGCAGTTTGAAGTTGGCGATCGACTTGCGCGCATGGGTGATCACGGGCTTCTGGCCGGCGATCTTTTCGAGATCGTCCGCGGCCGATTTGACCTTCTTGGTATCGGAGGTGGCGAGGCCGACGCCGATATTGAGAACGATCTTGTCGAGCCTGGGAACCTCGAGCGGGTTCTTGTAGCCGAAATCGGTGATCAGGCCGGCGCGCACGACGTCCTCGTAGTGCTTGCGCAGGCGCGGAATGGAAAGGGTCTCAGCCATTGATCGCTTCTCCGCTGCGCTTGGCGACACGGGTCTTGACGCCGTCCTTGATCTCGAAGCCGACGCGGGTCGGCTTGCCGTCCTTGGGATCGGCCAGGGCGAGATTGGACATGTGGATGGGGGCCTCACGAGTATAGATGCCGGCTTCACGCTCGGCGCTCTGCTTGGTGTGGCGACGGATGAGGTTGATGCCCTGAACCACGGCGCGGTCGTCCTTGGGGTGGACCTCCAGAACGCTGCCGGACTTGCCCTTGTCCTTGCCTGTCAGAACGACGACGCGGTCGCCCTTTTTGATCTTGGCGGCCATTACAGCACCTCCGGCGCGAGCGAGACGATCTTCATGTGGTTCTTGGCGCGGAGCTCGCGCGGGACCGGCCCGAAGATGCGGGTGCCGATCGGCTCCTTGTTGTTGTTGATCAACACGGCGGCATTGCGGTCGAAGCGGATGGCGGTGCCGTCGGCGCGCTTGATGTCGAACGCGGTGCGTACGACGACGGCCTTCATCACCTGGCCCTTCTTGACGCGACCGCGCGGAATGGCGTCCTTGACCGAGACGACGATGATGTCGCCCACGGACGCGTATTTGCGATGCGAACCGCCAAGCACCTTGATGCACATGACACGACGGGCGCCGGAATTGTCGGCGACGTCGAGATTGGACTGCATCTGGATCATGACTAAATCTCTCTCATCTCCGGCCCGTATCCCTTTGGGGACGCGACCGATTGAACCTATTTTCAGGCATCCGCCGCGGACACCATCTCCACCAGTTTCCAGTGCTTGGTCTTGGAAACGGGCGCGCATTCCTCGATGTTCACGATCTGCCCGGCCTTGGCGATATTGGCCTCGTCATGAGCGTGGTACTTCTTGGTACGGCGAACCGTCTTCTTCAGAAGCGGGTGGGTAAAGCGGCGCTCCACCAGAACCACGATGGTCTTGTTGGCGGCATCGGAGACCACGGTCCCCTGCAATACGCGTTTGGGCATTACTTCGTCTCCTCGATTCCGCTCTTCTCGCCGAGGGCGGTCTTGATGCGCGCAATGTCGCGGCGCACCGCGCGCACGGTGGAGGTCTTTTCCAGTTGCTGGGTCGCCCGCTGGAAGCGCAGGTTGAACTGCTCCTTCTTGAGCTTGGCGAGTTCCTCGGTGAGCTCGTCGACCGTTTTTGCCCTTACGTCTGCAATCTTCATGATCGAACGTCTCCTAGTCGGCGATGCGGGTAATGAACCGCGTCTTGATCGGCAGCTTCATGGCGGCGAGCCTCAGGGCCTCGCGGGCAACATCCTCGGGCACGCCGTCGATCTCGAACATGATGCGGCCCGGTGCGACGCGCGCGGCCCAGTATTCGGGAGCGCCCTTGCCCTTGCCCATGCGGACTTCGGTCGGCTTCTTGGACACCGGCAAATCCGGGAAGATGCGGATCCAGACGCGACCGGCGCGCTTCATGTGGCGCGTCAGGGCACGGCGGGCTGCCTCGATCTGGCGGGCGGTGACGCGATCCGGCTCCTGAGCCTTGAGGCCATATTCGCCGAAATCGAGTTGGTATCCGCCCTTGGCGACGCCGTGGATGCGGCCCTTGTGCGCCTTGCGGAACTTGGTGCGTTTGGGTTGCAGCATTGTTCTTGTCCCTAGTTCGCGGCCGATTCACGGCGACGGGGCTGGCCACCGCCCTCGCCTTCGACGGCGCGGCGCTCATGGGCGGTCGGATCGTGTTCCATGACTTCGCCCTTGAAGACCCAGACCTTGATGCCGATGACGCCATAGGTGGTCGCCGCCTCGGCAAAGCCGAAATCGATGTCGGCCCGAAGGGTGTGCAGCGGCACGCGTCCCTCGCGGTACCATTCGGTCCGCGCGATGTCGGCACCGCCGAGACGGCCGGCGACGTTGACGCGGATGCCCTGGGCGCCCATGCGCATCGCCGTCTGCACGGCACGCTTCATGGCACGGCGGAAGGCGACGCGGCGTTCGAGCTGCTGGGCGATGCCCTGGGCGACGAGGTTGGCGTCGGTTTCGGGCTTCCTGACCTCGACGATGTTGATATGTACGTCCGAATTGGTGAAGCGCTTGACCTTGTTGCGGATCTTTTCGATATCTGCGCCCTTCTTGCCGATCACGATGCCCGGACGGGCGGTGTGGATCGACACGCGGCACTTCCTGTGCGGGCGCTCGATGACGATCTTGGAAACCGCGGCCTGCTTGAGGTCCTTCTGCAGCATCCGGCGGATCTTGAGATCCTCCTGCAGCAGCGTTCCGTAATCGCCGCGCGAGGCGAACCAGCGGGAATCCCAAGTGCGGTTGATGCCGAGCCTGAGGCCGATCGGATTGATTTTCTGACCCATTATGCGGTCTCCTCGACTTCGCGGACGACGATTGTCAGATGCGAGAACGGCTTCATGACGCGGGCGCCACGGCCGCGGGCGCGGGCATGGAAACGCTTCATCACCAGGGAGTTGCCGACAAAGGCCTCGGCCACGACGAGGGCGTCGGGATCAAGATTGTGATTGTTCTCGGCATTGGCGATGGCGCTCTCGAGCGTCTTTTTCACCGGTCCGGCGATGCGCTTGTGCGAGAAGGTCAGTTCGGCGAGCGCCTTTTCGACCTTCTTGCCACGGATCTGGGCGGCCACGAGATTGAGCTTGACGGCGCTCGTGCGCAGCGTTCTGAGCACGGCCTTGGCCTCGTTGTCCTTGAGGGCGCGTTCGGTCTTTTGCTTGCCCATCTTATTTCCTCTTGGCCTTCTTGTCGGCCGCGTGCCCGTAATAGGTGCGGGTCGGCGAGAACTCGCCGAACTTGTGGCCGATCATGTCCTCGGTCACTGAAACCGGGATGTGCTTGGTGCCGTTGTAGACGCCGAAGGTCAGCCCGACGAATTGCGGCAGGATCGTGGAACGGCGGCTCCAGATCTTGATGACTTCGTTGCGCGTGCTCTCGCGCGACTTCTCGGCCTTTTTCAGCAGATACCCGTCAACGAACGGGCCTTTCCAGATGGAACGGGTCATTGTCGGTTACCTGCCCTTCTTGGCGTGACGCGAGCGGACGATGAATTTGTCCGTCGCCTTGTTCGAACGGGTACGCTTGCCCTTGGTCGGCTTGCCCCAGGGGGTGACCGGGTGACGGCCGCCCGAGGAACGGCCCTCGCCGCCGCCATGCGGGTGGTCGATCGGGTTCATGGCGACGCCGCGCGTGGTCGGCCGCCGGCCGAGCCAGCGCGACCGTCCGGCCTTGCCGATGGAGGTGTTGGAATGGTCCTGGTTGGAGACCGCGCCGACGGTGGCGAGACACGAGCCGTGCACCAGGCGCTGTTCGCCGGAATTGAGCCTCAAAATGGCCATACCCTGGTCGCGTCCGACATATTGGGCATAGGCGCCGGCGGAACGGGCGATCTGGCCGCCCTTGCGGGGCTTCATCTCGACATTGTGGACGATGGTGCCGACCGGCATGCGCTCGAGCGGCATAGAATTGCCCGGCTTGACGTCGATCAGGCCCTCGGAAGAGACGATCTTGTCGCCGGCCCCGAGACGCTGCGGCGCCAGGATATAGGCCTGCTCGCCGTCCTCATAGGTCACAAGGGCGATGAAGGCAGTGCGGTTCGGATCGTATTCAAGGCGCTCGATGGTGCCGACGACGTCGAACTTGGCCCGCTTGAAATCGACGAGGCGATAGGAACGCTTGTGACCGCCGCCGCGATGGAAGGCGGTGGTGCGGCCGGTATTGTTGCGTCCGCCCTTGCTGGTCAGGCCCTCGGTCAGCTTCTTGACCGGCGCGCCGTTCCACAATTCGGAACGATCGACACTGATCAGCTGGCGGCGGCCGGCGGAGGTCGGGTTGTAGGTTTTCAAAGCCATGATCTAACTCCCATTCCCTCCACTAAAGGCCGGTCGCGATGTCGATCGACTGGCCGTCGGCAAGGGTGACGACCGCCTTCTTGACGTTGTTGCGCCGGCCGAGATGGCCGCGGAAGCGCTTGAGCTTGCCCTTGCGCACCAGCGTGTTGACGGCGGTCACCTTGACCGAGAACAGCGCCTCGACGGCCGCCTTGATCTCGGGCTTGGTGGCGTCGACGGCAACGTCGAATACGACCTGGTTGGATTCGGAGGCCATGGTCGATTTCTCGGTCACGACCGGGTTTCGGATGATGTCGTAATGCGAAAACTTGTCGGTCATCCGAGGCGCGCCTCCAGCGCTTCCAGGGCCGCCTTGGTCAAGACCAGCTTGTGGCGACGCAGGATGTCGTAGACGTTGATGCCCTGGACCGGCAGTACGTCGATGTGCGGAATGTTGCGGGCGGCGAGCGCGAAATTGCGGTCGAGCTCGGCGCCGCCGATGATCAGGGCGTTTTCAAGTCCGATACCGCCGAAGACCTTCCTCAGTTCCGCCGTCTTGCCGTCCTTGGAAATGGCCGCTTCCAAAACGACGATCTCGCCGGCCCTGGCCTTGGAACTGAGCGCATGCTTGAGCGCCAGGGCCCGCACCTTCTTGGGCAGGTCGAAGGCGTGGCTGCGCGGCGTCGGGCCGAAGGACCGGCCGCCGCCGCGGAACTGCGGCGCCGAACGGGCGCCGTGGCGGGCGACACCGCCGCCCTTCTGGCGACCGACGCGCTTGGTGGTGGCGCGAATCTCGCCGCGGTTCTTGACGTCGTGGGTGCCGGCCTGGCGCTTGGCGAGCTGATAGCGGACCATGCGCTGCAGGATGTCGGCGCGCGGCTCGAGGCCGAAAACGCCGTCCGAAAGGCTCACCGAGCCATTGGCCGTGCCCTCAAGGGTTGTGACTGTGAGTTCCATTATTCGTTACTCCCCTCGGCCGGAGCGCCGGCACTTTCGGGCGCCGTGAACGAGCCGGGAAACTGCACGCCGTCCTGCTTGCCGAACTTGACCGCGTCGCGAACCATGATCCAGCCACCCTTGGCGCCGGGCACCGAGCCCTTGACCATGATCAGGCCGCGCTCCGTGTCGGTCCTGACGACCTCGACATTCTGGGTTGTGACGCGGGCAGCGCCCATATGGCCGGCCATCTTCTTGCCCTTGAACACCTTGCCCGGATCCTGGCTGTTGCCGGTGGAGCCGTGCGAGCGGTGCGAGACGGACACGCCGTGGCTGGCGCGCAGGCCGCCGAAATTGTGGCGCTTCATGGCACCGGCGAAGCCCTTGCCGATCGAGGTGCCGGTCACGTCGACCTTCTGGCCCACCGCGAAGTGGTCGGCCTGAAGTGCGGCGCCGACGGCGATCAGGTTGTCCTCGGTCACGCGGAACTCGGCGACGATGCGCTTGGGTTCCACCTTGGCGACCGCGAACTGGCCGCGCTGGGCCTTGGCCACGTTTTTCGGGCGAACGGTGCCTGCGCCGAGCTGCAGCGCGACATAGCCGTCCTTGTCCTCGGTCCGCTGGCCCACCACCTGGCAGTTCTGCAAGCCCAGCACCGTGACGGGGACGTGCGTACCGTCCTCGGCGAAGATGCGGGTCATGCCCAGCTTTTGTGCGATCACTCCAGAACGCATCGGTTCCAACCTTTGTTCTCAGTGTCTTGCGCGCTTTCCAGTGAAGAGGCGCAACACTTTGTCACCTTGGCGTGGTGCCGGACCGAAGTCCGGCGCCCGGCGCCGCGAGCCCTAGAGCTTGATTTCGACGTCGACGCCGGCGGCGAGATCGAGCTTCATGAGGGCGTCCACCGTCTGCGGGGTCGGATCCACGATGTCCAGAAGACGCTTGTGGGTCCTGATCTCGAACTGCTCGCGGCTCTTTTTGTCGACATGCGGCGAGCGGTTGACGGTAAACTTGTCAATTCGCGTCGGCAGCGGGATCGGGCCACGGACCTGGGCACCGGTGCGCTTCGCCGTATTGACGATTTCGCGCGTGGAGGTGTCGAGGACGCGATGGTCGAACGCCTTGAGCCGGATGCGAATGTTCTGACCGTTCATGCTGTTTTTCCTGACGAATGGACAGCGACGCGCGTTTGTTACCGCGCGCCGCGGGATTGCCTGTTATTCGATGATTTTGGAGACGACGCCGGATCCGACGGTACGGCCGCCCTCGCGGATGGCGAAGCGGAGCTTTTCCTCCATGGCGATCGGCACGATCAGCTGGACGTTGAGTTCGATAT
>JAHJQZ010000087.1 GCA_018818925.1 Alphaproteobacteria bacterium | reverse complement strand
TGGCGTCGTCGTTCTCAAGGAACGGGATGAGCGCCGCGGCGACCGAGATGACCTGCTTGGGCGAAACGTCCATAAGCTCGATCTGCTCGCGCGGGGTCAGCGTCACCTCGCCCGCGTGGCGAGCGGTGATCATGTCGTTGGCGAAGCTGCCGTCGTCCTTGAGGCGGGCATTGGCCTGGGCGACATTGAACTTGGCGTCTTCCATGGCAGACAGATAGATGACCTCGTCAGTCACCTTGCCGTCGACGACGCGGCGGTAGGGCGTTTCGATGAAGCCGTACTTGTTGACGCGGGCGAAGGTCGCGAGATTGTTGATCAGGCCGATATTCGGCCCTTCCGGCGTCTCGATCGGGCAGATGCGGCCGTAATGGGTCACATGCACGTCGCGGACTTCGAAACCGGCGCGCTCACGGGTCAGACCGCCGGCGCCGAGCGCCGACAGGCGCCGCTTGTGCGACACTTCGCTGAGCGGGTTGGTCTGGTCCATGAACTGGGACAATTGCGATGAGCCGAAGAACTCGCGCACCGCGGCGGCGGCCGGCTTGGCGTTGATCAGGTCCTGCGGCATGACGTTGTCGATCTCGACCGAGCTCATGCGCTCCTTGATCGCCCGTTCCATGCGCAGCAGGCCGAGCCGGTAGTGGTTTTCCATCAGTTCGCCGACCGATCGCACGCGGCGGTTGCCGAGATTGTCGATATCGTCGATTTCGCCCTTGCCGTCGCGCAATTGCACGAGGGTGCGGACCACTTCGACGATGTCTTCTTTCCTCAGGATGCGGACGGTGTCCTCGGCATTGAGGTCGAGGCGCATGTTCATCTTGACGCGACCGACGGCGGAGAGGTCGTAGCGCTCGCTGTCGAAGAACAGCGACTGGAACATCGCCTCGGCGGTCTCGACGGTCGGCGGTTCGCCCGGACGCATGACGCGATAGATGTCGAACAGCGCATCTTCGCGGGTCTCGTTCTTGTCGACGGCCAGGGTGTTGCGGATATAGGGGCCGACGGTGATGTGGTCGATGTCGAGGATCGGCAGGGTGTCGAAGCCGGCTTCGACCAGCTTGTTCAGAAGCTTTTCGTCGATCTCGTCGCCGGCCTCGGCATAGATCTCGCCTGACTTCAGGTTAATGAGGTCCTCGGCGAGATACATGCCGAACAGATCCTCGCTGGCGGCGAGCAGATGGGTGGTGCCGGCCTCGGCGATCTTTTTGGCGGCACGGGCCGAAAGCTTCTTGCCGCCCTCGTGCACGACGTCGCCGGTCTTGGCATCGATGAGGTCGTGGGTCGGCTTGACGCCCTTCATCTTCTCCCATTCATAGGGCTTTTTCCAGCCGCCCTTGGTCTGCTCGAAGGTCAGCACGCCGTAATAGGTCGCGAGAATCTCCTCGGCGTCGAGGCCGAGCGCTTTCAGCAGCGAGGTGACCGGAATCTTGCGGCGGCGGTCGATGCGGGCGAAGACGATGTCCTTGGCGTCGAACTCGATGTCGAGCCAGGAGCCGCGATAGGGAATGATGCGGGCGGCGAACAGCAGCTTGCCCGAGGAATGGGTCTTGCCCTTGTCGTGATCGAAGAACACGCCGGGCGACCGGTGCATCTGGGAGACGATGACGCGCTCGGTGCCGTTGACGATGAACGTGCCGTTCATCGTCATGAACGGCATGTCGCCCATATAGACGTCCTGTTCCTTGATGTCCTTGACGGAGCGGGCGCCGGTTTCCTCGTCCACCTCGAACACGATCAGGCGCAGAGTGACTTTCAATGGCGCAGCGAAGGTCATGTCGCGCTGCCGGCACTCCTCGACGTCGTATTTGGGCTGTTCGAATTCGTAGCTGACGAATTCAAGGCTCGCTGTGTTGGAGAAATCCGAAATCGGGAAAACCGACTTGAAGACGGCCTGCAGGCCTTCATCGGGGCGGCCGCCCCTGACCTTTTCGACCAGAAGGAACTGATCATAGGATGCCTTCTGCACCTCGATCAGATTGGGCATTTCCGTGACTTCGCGAATGCTGCCGAAGGACTTGCGGACCTTGCGGCGGCCGTTGAAAGTGGTAGCCATAAAAGCTCCTCGGATATCAATGTCAGGAAAGCATTTGGCCGAAAAGCCGACCATCCGCCGTCGGCTTTCGGGACACGCGCCCGTTCCTAGTGGTTGTTCGAACCTGGCGGAGAACACGCACCGCTCCGGTTCATCCTATTGGTGGCGCGAAGGCCGGAAATTGGCCTTTCCCGTCCGCTTCCGCGCCGCCGCAACTCGTCGTCCCAACCCGGTTCCTTTCGCCGGACTGACGGCCGCCTCCAAACTGGCGAGGCGGGACTATAGAGGGCATGCGAGATTCGCTGAATCCCCAGTACCGCGAGTCGAATGCGCATGATCCGCCACACGTTTCCCCAACCGCCCGCGTCACGGGCCCGGCGGATCATGCCTTTGCTGGCCGCATGATCTGGTCCGAAATCCGGCTTCCGCAATGCGCTGGAACGGACCGTCGGTTCTTGATCACGCTTATGAAAGGCGGCGGCGGCCGCCGCCTTCCGGATCGGTCTGCGCGATCTTCGGGCCGTGATGGTCCCGCCCGAGGAGCGCGCCGAATTACTTCAGTTCGACCTTGGCGCCGGCTGCTTCCAGCTTGGCCTTGAGGTCCGCGGCCTCGGACTTGGAAACGCCTTCCTTGATCGCCTTGGGGGCGCTTTCGACCAGCGCCTTGGACTCGGCGAGGCCGAGACCGGTGATGGCGCGGACTTCCTTGATGACGTTGAGCTTCTGGGCGCCGAAATCGGTGAGGACGACGTCGAATTCGGTCTTTTCCTCGACAGCCTCGGCCGGAGCGGCGGCCGCGGCGGCGGCAACGGCAACCGGAGCGGCGGCGGAGACGCCCCACTTCTCTTCGAGCAACTTCGAGAGTTCGGACGCTTCGAGAACGGTCAGGGCCGACAGATCGTCGACGAGTTTAGCAAGATCAGCCATTTGGATTTTCTACCTTCAGACTTGAGTTCGGTTCGATATGTGAAAAGGGTCGCGAAGCCTTACGCCGCTTCGCCCTTGTCCGAATAGGCGGCAATAACCCGGGCGATCTGGCCGCCAGGTGCCTGCAGGACGGATGCGATCTTGGCGGCGGGCTGCGTGAGCACACCCGCGAGCTTTGCGCGCAATTGGTCCAGCGAAGGCAGTTCCGCCAGCGCCTTGACGCCATCGGCGTCGAGTTCGGTCCGTCCCATGGCGCCGCCAAGAATGATCAGTTTCTTGTTCTTGTCGGCGAATTTCACCGCAATCCTGGGCGCGGTGATGGGATCTTCCGAATAGGCGACGAGCGTCGGGCCGATGAACAGGCCCGAAATGTCCGCTTTGTCGGTTTGCTTAAGAGCGAGCTTGGCAAGGCGGTTCTTGGCGACCCGTACCTGTGCGCCGGCCTGCTTCATCTGCACGCGCAGATTTTCCAGTTCGGCGACGGTGAGACCGGTATACTGAGCCACCACGACCGTGCTCGAGCCCTTGAAGGCTTCGGCCAGCGACGTGACGAGCTCGGCTTTTTCCGCTCTATCCACTGCTTCTCTCCACATTGGCATCCGGAAAACATCTGCCGGATGCATGCCAATTGCCGTTCCTTTGTCCAGAAGACCGGGCGACGGAACGACGGTTCAGCGCCTGTCAACCGGCTCCGAAGCGCGAAAGGGCGCCTCGGCAACTGGCCTGGATCGAACCGAAACCCTTCCGGCACATGCCGGCGCGAATTCCGATCGTCACCCCGTCTATTGCAGGCTTTGCAATTAAGAGCGGCCCGAAAGCCCCTCGCCTGCAGTCTCGGACAGGTCTTTCATCTTAAGGGCCGGGGCCCTCTCGATGTCCCGGGCGGCGAACCGCCCGGTAACGCGTGTTGCAAGGTCCTAGTTGAGGACGCTCGAGGGATCGACGTGAACGCCGGGACCCATGGTCGAGGAAACCGCCACCTTCTTGATATAGGTGCCCTTGGCGCCCGACGGCTTGGCCTTGGTGACCGCGTCGGTGAAGGCCTTGATGTTCTCGATCAGCGCCGCCGCGCCAAATGAGGCCTTGCCGACGCCGGCATGCAGGATTCCGGCCTTCTCGACGCGGAACTCGACCGCGCCACCCTTGGCGGCCTTGATGGCCCCGGCGACGTCCGGGGTCACGGTGCCGACCTTGGGGTTCGGCATCAGGCCGCGCGGGCCGAGGATCTTGCCGAGACGGCCGACCACCGGCATCATGTCCGGCGTGGCGATGCAGCGGTCGAAATCGATCTTGCCTTCCATGATCTGGGCGGCGAGGTCGTCGGCACCGACGATGTCGGCGCCCGCGGCCCGGGCCTCTTGCGCCTTGGCATCCTTGGCGAACACGGCCACGCGCACCGTCTTGCCGGTGCCGTTGGGCAGGTTGACGACACCGCGGACCATCTGGTCGGCATGGCGGGGATCGACGCCGAGATTCATCGCAAGTTCGACGGTCTCGTCGAACTTGGCATTGGCGCGTTCCTTGACGAGCGAAATCGCCTCGTCGATGGCGTAGAGCTTCTTGCGATCGATACCCTCGACGGCGGCCCTGAGACGCTTTCCTGATTTTGCCATGTCGCTAGCCCTCCACCTGGATGCCCATGGAACGGGCCGAGCCGGCGATCTGGGCCATGGCGGCCTCGACCGTATCGGCGTTGAGATCCTTCATCTTCTTTTCGGCGATCTCGCGCACCTGGGCGGAGGTCAGCATGCCGGCGCTTTCGTGCCCGGGCTTTTTGGAGCCGGACTGGAGCTTGAGCGCCTGCTTGATGAAATAGGTCACCGGCGGCAGCTTCATCTCGAACGAGAAGCTCTTGTCGGCAAAGGCGGTGATGACGGTCGGGATCGGCGTGCCCTTCTCCATCTCCTGCGTGGCCGCGTTGAAGGCCTTGCAGAATTCCATGATGTTGAGACCGCGCTGACCCAGGGCCGGGCCGATGGGCGGCGACGGCGTGGCGGCGCCCGCAGGCACCTGCAGCTTGATATAGCCAGTAATCTTCTTGGCCATGATCGTCCTTTCCAATGCCCGTTAAGGGCGGTTCAAAGGCATGTGGTGCGAGGGTTTTGCCGGCGGCATGGCGTCCGCCGCCCTCTCCCACAGTTTCACGATCCCGAAGGATCGCACGGCTCGAATGAGCCAACCCGGTTTCCCGGGAATTCAGAGGCCTGAGCCGGAGGTCCCTAGTGGTCGCGATGTCGAACCGGAAAACCGCTTGGCGCTTTCCCCGGCAACGCGCCTAGACCTTTTCGACTTGAGCATATTCCAGTTCGACCGGCGTCGGCCGGCCGAAGATCGATACTTCCACCTTGAGGCGGGCGCGTTCCTCGTCGACTTCCTCGACGAAACCGTTGAAACTGGCGAACGGGCCATCGGCGACACGCACCTGTTCGCCGACCTCGAAGGTGATCGAGGGCTTGGGATGCTCGACGCCTTCCTGCACCTGATGCAGGATCGCCTGCGCTTCGGTCTCCGAGATCGGTGTCGGTCGATTGTCGGCGCCGAGGAAACCGGTGACCTTGGAGATGTTCTTGATCAAGTGGAAGGTGTCGTCGGTCATGTCCATCTTGACGAGCACATAGCCCGGGAAGAACCGGCGTTCCGTATCCACCTTGCGGCCGCGCCTGACCTCGACGACCTTCTCGGTCGGCACCAGCACGTCCTCGAAATACTCGCCAAGGCCGCCCTGAGCGGCCTTCTCGGTAATGGCCTCGGCGACCTTGCGCTCGAAATTCGAGTAGGTCTGCACGATGTACCAGCGTTTGGCCATTGTTACGTCTTCTCTCCCAAATCGCTCGTGATTGCGCCTAGAACCGCAGCGACAGCATGGCCTGCACGGCCCATCCGATCACCTGGTCGGCCAAAAGGAAAATCAGGCTGGCCAACGCCACCATGGCCAGGACCATGGCCGTCGAAATCAGCGTTTCGTTGCGCGTCGGCCAGACGACCTTGGAAACCTCCGACCGGACCTGCTGCATAAACGTGAAGGGGTTCGTGCGTGCCATGTTCCGCTCGTCAATGCCCGCTTATAATGATTTGCCAAACGCCATCGCCGCGCGAGTCTCCCCGGCGGCATGAACGCTGGTATCTAGTTCCTCGTTGCGGCGAAAGCAAGGCCTTTGTTTTCCATGCGTGGGCAGCGCCGTTATGTCGCGCGCTTTTGCAATTGCTGGCTCGACTGAGGGCGCCCGGACATGCCGAAAGGCCGCGCCCGCTTCGATACGGGGCAGGCCTGGCAGGGGCAGCAGGACTTGAACCCGCGACCCTCGGTTTTGGAGACCGATGCTCTACCAACTGAGCTATACCCCTAAGGCCGGTGCGGGTTGTGCCCCAGGCAGGGGCGAAATTCAAGGGGTTTATCGGATGCCTTCAATCGGCGGCGCACCAGTTGCGCGCCGGTTCGCCCGGTTCCCAGGCAACACCTTTGCCGTCTCGCAGCAATTCAGTGCGTAGCGACAGCATTCTGTCGGGATACTCTCGCCTAATATCCGCCAACACTCTTCGGGCAAAGCTGCCGAATTCGACGTCTCGCAGTTCAACTTTCTGTCCGGGCCCATACCGTCGGCTCACATATTCGGTAGCCGCCAGCCCGAGTTCCTTTTCATGTTCGCAGCTCGTACGACTTTCAGGCACATCAACGCCTTTCACGCGAACATCGTAGATACCGCTCAATCCAGGCCAAAGAAAAACAAGAATTTCGATCGTGTCGCCGTCGATGACCCGCAGCACACGCCCTTCATAGGGGCCGGGGAAAACCGTTGGTTGGTTCTCGAGAATGGACTGACCCCGAACCGGAGCCGCCATCGTTAGCAACAACAGGAAACAAAGCAGCCTCATCGCGATAGTCACGCAATACCAATTGCCTAGAATCAAAAAGGGCGCTCGAAAGCGCCCTTTGTCAAATTGCTGAACCCCGCGCGCCGCGGGATTGCCTGTTATTCGATGATTTTGGAGACGACGCCGGATCCGACGGTACGGCCGCCCTCGCGGATGGCGAAGCGGAGCTTTTCCTCCATGGCGATCGGCACGATCAGCTGGACGTTGAGTTCGATAT
>JAHJQZ010000086.1 GCA_018818925.1 Alphaproteobacteria bacterium | reverse complement strand
CACCGACGGCAGCGCCGCGCCGCAGATCATGTTCATGGCATCGTCCGGCGGCCTCAAGGCGGCCGAACTCTTCCAGGGCCGCGACGCGATCCTCTCCGGCCCGGCCGGCGGCATCGTCGGCATGGCGGAATCGGCCAAGATCGCCGGCTTCCAGAACGTCATCGGGTTCGATATGGGCGGCACCTCGACGGATGTTTCCCACTATGCGGGAGAATACGAGCGCGCCTTCGAAACGCAGGTGGCAGGTGTCCGGATGCGCGTGCCGATGATGCGCATCCACACCGTTGCCGCCGGCGGCGGTTCGGTGCTGTTCTACGACGGCGCGCGTTTTCGCGTCGGGCCGGAGAGCGCCGGCGCCAATCCCGGCCCGATGTGCTATCGCCGCGGCGGCCCGCTCACCGTCACCGACGCCAACCTGATGGTCGGAAAATTGAAACCCTCGTTCTTTCCCGCCATCTTCGGGCCGGCGCATGACGAGGCGCTCGATGCCGGCGCGGTGCACGCCGCTTTCGAGACGCTCGCCCAGGAGATCGGCGACGGTCGCAGCGGCGAGGAAGTCGCGGACGGATTCATCCGCATCGCGGTCGAGAACATGGCGAACGCGATCAAGAAAATCTCCGTGCAGCGCGGCTACGACGTCACCGAATACGCGCTCAACTGCTTCGGTTCGGCAGGCGGCCAGCACGCCTGCCTGATCGCCGACACGCTCGGCATGGAAACCGTGATGATCCATCCGCTTTCCGGCCTGCTTTCGGCCTACGGGATGGGTCTTGCCGATCTGCGCTCCAGCCGCGAGCGTTCGATCGAGTCGGAACTCGATCACGACACCATGCGCCGCGTCGAGGATCTCGGTTTCGAGATGACGGACGAGGCGGTCAACGAAATCACGGATCAGGGCGTCGCCTACGAAGATGTTGCAACGACGACTTGGTTGCACCTGCGCTACGAAGGCACCGACAATGCGCTGCCGATCCTGCTCGACGAGCCGGACCTGATGCGCCGGGACTTCGAGGCGCAACATCGCCAGCGCTATGGCTTCATTTCACCGGAGAAGAAGATTTTCGCGTCTGCCATCGAGGTCGAGGCCGCCGGCGGCGGGGCACGCATCGCCGCGGGGCCGAAGATCGAGGGCGCCCCCCGGCCGGTGCCAGGGGCGCTGCCCGAGAGCGTAGAAAAGGTGCATTTCTTTTCCAACCGCGCGTGGCACGAGGGCCCGGTCTACCATCGCGAGGAACTTTTTGCCGGTGCGACGGTCACCGGGCCGGCACTGATCATCGAACCGCACCAGACGGTCGTCGTGGAAGCCGGATGGCGTCTCGATGTGACCGGCGAGGACAATCTCGTGATGCGCCGCGTCACCGCCCGCCAGCGCGAGCGCCTCGGCAAGGACGCCGATCCGGTGCTGCTCGAAGTGTTCAACAACCTCTTCATGTCGATCGCCGAACAGATGGGCGAGGCGCTGCGCAACACGGCGCAGTCGGTCAACATCAAGGAACGTCTCGATTTTTCGTGCGCTGTCTTCGACGCCGAAGGACAACTCGTCGCCAATGCCCCGCACATGCCGGTACATCTCGGCTCGATGGACAAGTCGGTCGAGACGATCGCGCGCCTCAGGGCCGGCTCGATGAAGCCGGGCGACACGTTCATGCTCAACGCGCCCTATAACGGCGGCACCCACCTGCCCGACATCACCGTCATCACGCCGGTGTTCGATCGCAACGGCAGCGGTGAACCGCAAATCCTGTTCTACGTCGCAAGCCGAGGCCATCACGAGGATATCGGCGGCCTGACACCTGGCTCGGCCTCGCCGCGCGCGACCCACATCGAGGAAGAAGGGGTCTACATCGACAACTTCAAACTGGTCGACGAGGGCGTGTTCCTGGAGGATGAAACCTTCAAGCTGCTCACCGGCGCGCCATGGCCGGCGCGCGCGCCGAAGAAGAACATCGCCGACCTCAAGGCTCATGTCGCGGCCAACGCCAAGGGCGTGACCGAACTCGAAAAGATGGTCGCCCACTTCGGCCTCGACGTCGTCAAGGCATACATGGACCACGTCCAGGACAACGCCGAAGAGAGCGTACGCCGGCTGCTTTCGAAGTTGCCCGACGGCGAATTCCGCGTCGAGATGGACCAGGGAAGCCATGTCGAGGTCAAGATCACGGTCGACCAGCAGGCGCGCACAGCCAAGGTCGACTTCACCGGCACCAGCCCGACGCAACCCAACAATTTCAACGCGCCGCGTCCGGTCACCCGCGCCGCCGTGCTCTACGTCTTCCGTGTCATGGTCGACGAGCCGATCCCGATGAACGCCGGCTGCCTGAAGCCGATCGAGATCGTCGTCCCGGACGGCACGATGCTGAGCCCCGAATACCCGGCCGCGGTGATCGCCGGTAATGTCGAGACCAGCCAGATCGTGACCAACTGCCTGTTCGGCGCGCTGAAGGCCATGGGGCCGAGCCAGGGCACGATGAACAACCTGATTTTCGGCGACGACACCTATCAGTATTACGAAACGATCTGCTCGGGATCGCCGGCCGGTCCCGGCTTCAACGGCACCGCGGCGGTGCATGTCCACATGACCAATACGCGCCTGACCGATCCTGAGATCCTCGAGCTCAGGTATCCTGTCGTGCTTGAGGAATTCTCGATCCGGCGCGACTCCGGCGGCAAGGGAAAATGGAACGCGGGCGACGGTATCTACCGGCGCATCCGCTTCCTTCGCGAGATGACGCTGACGCTGCTGACCAGCTATCGCGACGTCCGCCCCTACGGCCTCGAAGGCGGCGAGCCCGGGCAATGCGGCGAGAACTACGCCCGCCGGCTCGATGGCACGATGGAACGGCTCAAGGGCTGCGACGAAACCGTCCTGAAGGTCGGCGAGGCGGTCGTGCTGAAAACACCGACCGGCGGCGGTTTCGGCAAGGCTGCCGCCGGCTAGGTTGATCGATGATATTTTGCCCTGGTAATAGCGAGGGTCCGGTTGAGCAAGGCTGTCATCAGCAAAGTCTTACCGCCCAGCGGCGGGCAGAGCCATTTCCCCCTATTTCTGAAATAATTCCGATTAAAGCGATGAGACCTGCTAACCGACAATAAACCCTGGTCTGACTTGGCATTCGACATTGCCGTCTGCTTCGCAGATAAGCGAGGCTGGGCATCGCGGTGGCATGGCCTTTCGTCAGCGCGGGGGAGTAGGGGGCAGCATGATCCTCGCAGTGGCGGTAACGACCAAAGCGACGGCAGTTCTGGGGGGCGCATCCGTGGCATTCTTGTGGATGTGCTGGGCGTATATTGCGACACATGACGATAAACCGGCACGGCGGCGACAACGGCCGCCGACGATCGTGCGCTCGTGAGTGCACCGCAACCAGCGGTGATTTCAGAACGAAGGTTGGCGGAGCGGTGGCAGCCGGTTATGACTGGCGGGACAACAACGCCACAGAAAGCCGTTGCCGATGGATGACGTCCTGCGCAAACGTCTCAGCGAAGAAGAACTCGAAAAGTATGATCTCTACGACCGGCGAGCGAGCATCGCCGGGCATTTCGTCGTTTGGCCGGGAATTGCGGGTCTCGTCTCGTATTTCTCGAGCAGGCCCGGGTCGGCGATCGTGTGCCTGGTTATCGTCCTGGCGGCGTTCCCCGTCGTCGTGCTGATGGGTCGCCGAGCCAGCCAACTTCGGGAATTGGCCGAGCAACGCTATGGCGCGATCATGGGTCATAGCGAGGATGATGGCGAGGGCGCCACAAAGGGCGGGTCCGGGAACAACGGAACTCCGGGGCCGAAGCACGCCGATAAGCGCGCCGAAAAGTAAGGTCTCCGTCTCCCTCCGGCCCCGCGCCCGAACGTACTTGCACCGGCCTTGTCGCCAAAGCCGGTGCGTGGCCTGTTGGCCTCTCGTTTGTCCTGACTGCTTCGCGGACGTCAGCCCATCTGCGGTGCCCCGCCGGGCGCGCCGTTGTCAGCGCTTTGACCCGTTCTGACCTGGTCCCTATCAGCGGGACGGTTACGGCGCTCGGCCATGAACTGTTCGAACTCGCTCTTGTCTTTCGCCATCCGCAGCCGGTCGAGGAAAGTGTGGAACTCCTCCGCTTCCTGCTCAAGGCGTTTCAGCGTTTCCTGGCGATACTCATCGAAAGCGCTGTTGCCGGTCGGTGCGTAGGCCTTGGCCTGCATGCCCCAACGCTCCATCTTGCGTTCCCACTTGCCGGCAACGCGCTGTTGCCAATTCGATGCCCCCGTGCGTGCACTGCATCCCATACGTCCGCTCCATAACATGTATGCCAGAATTGCAAGGCCGATCGGCCAGAAGATCACGAACCCCAGTACCATCACGCCGATCCAGGCTGGCGTGCCCCAGTCATCCAACCGGGCGACCATAGCTGTCATGCCTCTTACTCCCATCATAACGGTGGCGTTTTAATGTAAAAGTAATTTACATTCACATAGTTGGGATATCGCTATTGATTGTCAAGACCGCGGTGTACGAAAACGAAACACAGGCGAGTGCCAATACTGGCGTCAGATAGGAACGAATGGGCGCTATTCCAGCGGTTAGCCGGAAAGTCCGTCGAGATAGATGAGTAGGGCGGCCTCGAGGAGATCTTCGGGCTTCATCGGGATCGGTCGGCGGGCTTCATCGCCGCGTGCAAACAGCGCAGCGATGCCATGGCTCAGTGACCAGATGTGCAGGGCCATCATCATCGATGGCGGCCGGCGCTCGGCTGGCAGCGTCGCGATCACCGCTTCGCAGGCGTCGCGCAGAACACCGAAAGCACGTTCGCTCGCCTCCTGCAGTGGCGGAAAAAGCTTGAATGAAAGGCCGGATTCGAACATCGCCGCAAAATACGATGGCTCTTCGCGGGCGAACGCGAGATAGGCTTCGGCCACGCGTTGGAAGGCAACGCGCGGAATCGGCTCACCGCCGGCCCATGCATCGCTCAGCCCCTTTGCAAAGACGTTGAAGCCCTGTTCCGCGACCTCCGCCAGAAGGGCGTCGCGATCCTTGAAGTGGCGATAAGGCGCGGCAGGGGAAACACCGGCAGCGCGCGCTGCCTCGGCAATCGTGAAGCCGGCCGCACCCTTCTCGGAAATGAGCGACAATGCCGTGTTGATCAGGGCCTCGCGAAGGTTACCGTGGTGATAGCCTCGACGGCCGGTTTGTCCATTCTTCGGCTTCATGGGCAATCATTAGCATATCGGCCAGGAAATGCGGCGATGCCCGTACGGGCCGTGATAAAGGGGCCGAGACCTGAAGCGGCGCCTCGCCCCAGGCCATCGACTGCAGGGCATCGTATATACTCGATCCTGTCGCGCGCGGGGCGCAGGCGTTTACTGCTTGTTGGCGCGAGATGCGAGGAAGGCATCAATCACCGCCTGAGGCTCACCGTTCGCGAAAGCTTCCTGCTGGCCGAGAACGCCGGCCCTGAACGCATCATCGAAGCCGCGCATGGCGATCTCGCGGAAACGCGCCTTGGTCCGGGCCCAGGCGACCTTGGGCTTCGCGGCAAGTTGCCGGGCGACATCGACGGCGGTCGGGATCAGGGCTTCGGGTTCGACCAGATGGTTGATGATCCCGAGATCCCTCGCCTCCTCGGCCTCCATCAGCCGACCGGTGAAAGACAGT
>JAHJQZ010000007.1 GCA_018818925.1 Alphaproteobacteria bacterium | reverse complement strand
TGACCGGCTCGTTGCCAACGGCAAGCCCAAAATCGTCGCCGTCATCGCCGTCATGCGCAAGCTCATCACCATCCTCAACGCTATCGTCCGGGACAACAAACCATGGCAAAACGCTTGACCTCCAAGACAGTCGCTCCCCCTTGCGGGGAGGGATTGAGATTGGGGGTCATGCGCCGGCGCTTGCGGCTCCACCCCACCCGACCTGCCTTCGGCAGGCCACCCTCCCCGTCAAAGGGGAGGGAAGCGTGTGGCGTTTCCATGAGAAAATGACCGGCGCTAGCCCTGCCAGGGTCCTGCCAAGACCGGTCCGCCGCCGACCGCGCCTCTGCCCGGCGGGCAGAGGCATCGTTCCCGCCCTATGCCGCCTGGCACGCGGCGCATAGGCCGCGCAGCTCGACGGTCGATTGTTCGAGCGCGAAGCCCGTGGCTTCGGCAAGCTGTGCCAAAAGCCGCGCCAGGCTGGAATCGTTGAGCTCGGTCACCCGCCCGCAGGCGGTGCAGATGGTGAAGGCGGCATTGTCGGGGCGCACCTCCTCGCCGCAATGGATGCATAGAACGAAGGCGTTGAGGCTTTCGAGCCGATGCACCAGGCCCATGCCGATGAGCTTGTCGAGAGCGCGATAGATCTGCAGCGGCGACCTGAGCCCGTCGCCACGCAGCGCGTCGAGAAGATCGTAGGCGCCGAGCGGCTTTTCCGAACCCTCGAGCGCGTGAAACACCAGCGCCTGGTTCTTGGTCAGCTTGTCGGGCTCGGCATGCCTGTGTTCGCCGCTCATTTCGCGCTCCGGTTCCGTCCTCAATTGGCGATTGACGAATGTAATAACATCACCTATGTCTCACTTCAACAGCCAACCAGCCGCAGGACTGCCATGCCGAACGGAGCACGCCAGGCCGTTTCATTCAAGGACGTGACGCTGGGCTATCACCGGCATCCGGCGGTGCATCACCTCACCGGTAGCCTCGACAAGGGGGCGCTGACCGCCATTATCGGCGCCAACGGCTCGGGCAAGTCGACGCTGATGAAGGGCATAACCGGCATGCTCAAGCCGATGTCGGGCGAAATCCATATCGCTCCGGGCGAGACGATCGCCTACCTGCCGCAGCAATCCGAACTCGATCGCCACTTCCCGGCGCGAGTCGTCGATCTCGTCGCCATGGGGCTATGGAACAAGCGTGGCCTCATCGGTCGCCACACCGGCGCCGACCGCGCCCGTATTGTCGCGGCGCTCGAGACGGTCGGGCTTTCCGGCTTCGAGCGGCGCGGCATCGACACCCTTTCGGGCGGACAGTTGCAGCGCGTCCTGTTCGCCCGCGTGCTGGTGCAGGACGCCAGCCTCATCCTGCTCGACGAGCCGTTCAGCGCCATTGACGCCAAGACGCTCTCCGATCTCGTCGACCTGATCACCCGCTGGCAGGAGGAAGGCCGCACCGTAGCCGTCGTCGTCCACGACCTCGATCTGGTGCGCGCCCATTTCCCCATGGCCATGCTGCTGGCCCGGCGCCTGGTCGCCTGGGACGAAACCCGCAAGGTGCTGGCGCCGCGCAATCTCGAACAGGCCCGCGATTTTCAGGAAACCTGGGACGAAGCGGCGCCCTGGTGTCATGACGACGACCACGACCCGCAGGGCGGCATACCGCACCAACACGGCGCCGACGCCGAGGCCGACCGCATCGCCGGAAACGCGCCATGATCGACACGCTCTACGCCTATTTCGTCGCGCCTTTCGCCGAGTACGGCTTCATGCAGCGCGCCCTTGTCGGCACGCTGTTTTTGAGCCTCGGATCGAGCCCGGTCGGCGTCTTTCTCATGCTGAGACGCATGAGCCTTACAGGCGACGCCATGTCGCACGCCATCCTGCCCGGCGTCGCCACAGGCTTTTTGCTGTTCGGCCTCGACATCCTGCCCATGACGCTTGGCGGCATCGCCGCAGGACTTGTCGTGGCGCTGGCCGCCGGCGCCATCTCGCGGATCACGGTCCAGCGCGAAGACGCCTCGCTCGCCGCCTTCTACCTGATCTCGCTCGCCCTCGGCGTGCTCATCGTTTCCCTGAGGGGCTCGACCGTCGATCTCATGCATGTGCTGTTCGGCTCGGTGCTCGGCCTCAACGACGAGGCCATGCTGACGATCGGCATCATCACAGCGGTAACCTTCGCCATGCTGGCCGTATTCTGGCGTGCCCTTGTCGCCGAATGCCTCGATCCGCTCTTCCTCAGGTCGGTGTCGCGGCTCGGTCCGGCGGTACATTTCGTCTTCATGGCCATCGTGGTGCTCAATCTGGTGGGCGGCTATCTCGCCCTTGGCACGCTGCTGTCGGTCGGCCTGATGATGCTGCCCGCCGCCGCCCGTTTCTGGACCTCGCGCGCCGAGACCATGGCACTGGTTGCCATCGCCATCGCCGCCGCTTCGTCGGTATCGGGCCTATTGCTGTCCTTCCACGCCGCCCTGCCGGCCGGGCCGGCCATCGTTTTGAGCGCCGGGGCGGTCTATGCCGGCTCGCTGCTGCTCGGCACCTCCGGAATCATCCATAGCCGCACCGCCAAGGGACACCATCGTATCGCCTGAAGGAGAAAAGGCTTGAAAATCCCATTCGCATCCCTCGCCGCGACGGCGGCCCTGGCGCTTGTGCCAGCCGCTGCCCTCGCCGCGACGGCGGCCCTGGCGCTTGTGCCAGCCGCTGCCCTCGCCGCGCCGCTCAACGTCGTCGCCAGCTTCACCATCCTCGCCGATTTCGCCATGGCGGTCGGCGGCGAACGCGTCGAGGTCACGACCCTGGTCGGCCGCGACAGCGACATCCATGTCTACGAGCCGCGCCCGGCCGACGCCGTGGCCATGGCAAAAGCCGACGTTATCCTCGTCAATGGCCTGGCCCTCGAAGGCTTTCTGGACCGGCTGATCGAGGTCAGCGAAACCCATGCCGTTATCGTCGAGGCGTCGGCGGGTGTCGATGCCATCGCCGCGCAACACGACGAAACCGAGGAATATGACGACGCCGATCACGACCTGCACGACGACGCCCACGACGCGGAACGCGACCACGCGGACGAAGCCGCCGGCGACCATGGCCACGAAGAAGCGGAAGGCCATGTTCATGGCGCCTACGATCCGCATGCCTGGCTCTCCGCCGCCAATGCCGTGATCTATGTGAGCAATATCGAAGCCGCCTTCTGTGCCGCCGATCCGGAGGGCTGCCCGGTCTACGAGGAAAACGCCCTGCACTACCGCGCCGAGCTCGCGGCGCTCGACGCGGACATCCGCACCCTCGTCGCCACGCTGCCCGAAGACGGGCGCACGATCATCACCTCGCACGACGCCTTCGCCTATTTCGGCCGCGACTACGGGCTCAGCTTCCTTGCGCCGCAGGGCATTTCCACCGAGACCGAACCATCCGCGGCCGATGTCGCGGCGCTCATCCGCCAGATCCGCGAGGACAAGGCGGCGGCCCTGTTCACCGAATCCATCACCGACCCGCGTGTCGTCGAGCAGATCGGCAGCGAAACCGGTATCGCGGTCGGCGGCGCGCTCTATGCCGGGGCGCTGTCACTGTCCGAGGGTCCGGCGGCGACCTATGTCGAACTGATGCGCCACAACGCCGAAACCATCGCCGCCGCCATTGCCGGCAAGTGAGGCGATCCCGGCCCGTTGATCGCGCAAGTGGGAAAATCCCGACTCCCGGCCCTGCCGGGAGTCGGTGCCCGGCAGCGCCGGACCGTCGCGGTCCCTACGCTACCGGCGCCGCGGCGAGGGGGGCAAGGTGGTGTGGCTCCGCTTCCCCCTCGTCGCACGTTGGTCCGCCGGCGCGATCAACGCAACGGCCAGACCGCGCCGACCTGTTTCGACGAGATGTCCCAGACGCGATCCTGCACCGCCGGGTCTTCCGCCAGCGGGCTGAGCCGACCGGGCTTCCTGTCGTAGAAATAGCCGCCATTCAGGCCCGCCGCCTCGCTGTCGCCGGCCAGCCAGACCAGAGTCTCGGCGCCCTTTGCCGGCGTTCTGAGGAACGGCGTCGCCAGCACCCGCACCATCGGGCCGACGACGGGGATGAAACGGAAAAAGCCGGTGGCGACGACGCCCGGATGCAGGCAGGTGGCCGTCGCGTCCGAGCCCTCGAGCCGGCGCGCCAGCGCGAAGGTGAACAATACATTGCCGAGCTTGGACCGGCCGTAGGCACCGGCGTGCGAAAAACTATCGGGCAAGCCGAGGCCGTCGAACGCCATCGTGCCGCCGAGATGGGCATTGGACGCCGTCGTCACCACGCGGGCCGCGCCGGATTTGTGCAGGAGCGGCAGAAGAAGCGATGTCAGCAGCATCGGGCCGAGATGATTGACCGCCCAGGTCATCTCGTAGCCGTCGGGACTGGCCTGCCGGGAGGTCCACAGTGCTCCGGCGTTGTTGGCCAGGACGTTGAGCCGGTCGAACCGCGCCTGGAAATCGTCGGCAAAGGCACGAATGTCGGCCTGAGACGCGAGATCAAGCCTCAAGCCGATCACCCTCCGCCCCGACGCCGCGGCGATGTCGCTGGCAACTCTTTCGGCCCGCTCGGCGCTGCGGCTCGTCAGCATCACCTCGGCGCCCGCTTTCGACAGCGCCAGCGCCGCCGCGCAGCCGATGCCGGAACTGCCGCCGGTCACCAGAATCCGCTTGCCTTCGACCGAAAGTGTCATCGCGTCCTGCCTGTCGCCGGATGTGAGAAAGCGCGGAGGATCACCGCAAGGTCATAGTCTTCAACATGAGCGTGACGCCCGGGTCAGCGATGCATCAACCGGACCCCGGCCGCGATCACGCCGCAAACGCCGCCGGCACAGCTTCGGCGATGAAGCCGCCGCCCAGCACCTCGGCACCGTCGCCGTCATCGGCGTAAAAAACACAGGCCTGGCCCGGCGCCACGCCGCTTTCCCCGGCGATCAGCGTCACGAACACCTCGGACCCGCGCATCTGTACCACCGCCGGCTGCGGCGGCCGCGTCGAACGCACCTTGGCTTCGACGGCAAAACCGTTGCCGGACGCCACCTCGGCAAGCGGCGTGTCGCCTAACCAGTTGACGTCCCTCAGGCGCACCGTGTGCGTCGTCAGCGCTTCCTTGGGGCCGACGATCACCTCGGCGGTCCCCGGATCGAGCCGCACCACATAGAGCGGGGCGCCCGAGGCGATGCCGAGACCGCGGCGCTGGCCGATCGTGAAGTTGACGATGCCCTCATGCCGCCCGAGCACCTCGCCGTCGACATGGACGATGTCGCCCGGCCTGACGGCTTCGGGATGCACGCGCCGGATCACGTCGGCATACTTGCCCTGCGGCACAAAGCAGATGTCCTGGCTGTCATGCTTGTCGGCCACTTCGAGCCCCATCTCGCGGGCCAGCGCCCTGACCTCGTCCTTGCTCATGCCGCCGAGCGGAAATCTTAGGAAATCGAGCTGGTCGGGCCTTGTGGCAAACAGGAAATAGCTCTGGTCGCGATTGAGATCGACCGGTCGAAACATGGCCATGCGTCCCGCCGACGGCACGGTGCGCACGTAATGGCCGGTGGCCAGCACGTCGGCGCCGAGATCGCGCGCCACGCCCATCAGGTCCTCGAACTTGACCGTCTGGTTGCAGGCGATGCAGGGCACAGGCGTTTCGCCGCGCGCATAGGAATCGGCGAAGGGCTCGATCACCTCCTTGCGGAAGCGTTCCTCGTAGTCGAGCACGTAATGCGGGATGCCGAGAGCTGCCGCGACGCGGCGGGCGTCGTGGATGTCCTGCCCGGCGCAACAGGCGCCCTTGCGATGTGTCGCCGCGCCATGATCGTAAAGCTGCAGCGTCACGCCGATGACCTCGTAGCCCTGCCGGGCCAGAAGGCCGGCGGTCACCGAGGAATCGACGCCGCCGGACATGGCAACGACCACGCGCGTGTCTTCGGGCTTCTTGTCGATGTGAAGGGAATTGCTCATTTCGGCATCCGGATGGGGTCAAGGGCCAGCGGAGCGCCCTATTTAGTCCCGCCGGCGGCAAGGCGCAATGCCGTTCCGGCATCGGCAGATTCTGCCGGCCGATGGGCAGGACTCGCAGCCCGACGCCGGCACGCCTACCTCCACCTCCTGGCATTATCTCGTAACATATTGTTTTTGCTATATTTATTATTATTGGGAATCTGGCAAGGCGCTTGCATCCTTATCCATGGATATCCTTGCGAGTATGCCCCACCCAATGAGCGCCGCGTTCAACATGATCTCCCTTTCCGGTTCTTCCGGCACCGTCACGCAAGGCGCGGCGGCTGCCACGTCCGGCGCCCAGACGTCCGGCTCGACCACCGACGAGACCGCCTCCGGCGCGTTCCAAAGCCTTCTGGCGGTTCTGCTCGACCTTCTGGCGGCCAAAACGACGAATGCGGGCGGCACCGCAACGATCGATAGCGCCGCTTCCGCCATCGCATCCCAATCCAGCACGCAGCAGACCGGCGACCTGTCGCTCGATCTCGGCGGCCTGATCGACCTGTCGGGCCTGCTCGAACTCAAGGCCCGGCTCGCCGCCGACACGTCCGGCGACGGCCTTGCTACGGACGCAGCCGGCGATGCGACGGATACGCCCGACCCGCTCGCCGCCGTGCTCGATCTGCTGATCGGCGCGCTGCAGAACGCCGCCGCGTCGCAGCCCGAAGGCGAAGCACTGAGCTTCGACACCAGGTCGGGCGAAGCGCTCAAGGCACTCAACGCCCTGCTCGCCAGTCTGGTCGATGACAAACCGGGCGCGACGCCGGTGCCCCTGCCGTCCGAAACGATCGACAAGCTCAGAACGCTCGACACGCTGCTCAAGGGCCTGGCCATTCCGAGCGCCGATCCGGAACTCGCCGCGCTCAAGACGCGCATCGCCGAGCTGCTCGGCGGAACCAACGCCGCCGATGGAAAAACACCGGTCTCGGCCGATCCCAAGACGCCGAGCGTCGCCGCCCTGCTCGGGCAGGAGACCACCGCACCCGCCTCTGCGGCCGGCAACCAGCGCGACGTCATGGCGCATGTGCTCGACGGCGCCCGCACCGGCGCGGCTAATCCGGGCGCTGCCGGCACCTCGACCGGTGGCGGAGACGGGGCCGATCAGGATCCGGCGCAGAACCAGCCGCAGGCACAGGCGACGCGCGCCGAAGCGACGGCGGCTCGTCCGGCCCCGGCCGGTGCCGATTTTGCCGCGCAGCTCGGCGAGGCGGGCCGCAAATCCGACCAGACGGTCGATCCGGTCGCCCAGATCGCCGCCCAGGGCGGTGATCGCACCCAGACGGCATCGGCGCGCATCCTGCCGACCGCCTATGCCCAGTCGGCCCAACGCGTCGACATGCCCCAGATCGCCTTCGAGATCGCCCGGCACGCCATGAACGGCGCCAACCGTTTCCAGATCCGCCTCGACCCGCCCGAAATGGGCCGCATCGATGTCCAGCTTGACGTAGACAAGTCCGGCGCGATCAATGCCCGCCTCACCGTCGACAGGCCTGAAACGCTCGATCTGCTGCAGCGCGACGCGCGCGCCCTCGAACGCGCCCTGGCCCAGTCGGGCCTCGACAACCAAAAGACCAATCTCGAATTCTCATTGAGGCAAAACCCGTTCGCCCGCCAGGATTCCGGTCAGGGACAGAACGGGCAAAGCGACACGGCGACCCTTTTCGGCGAAGGCGAGGACAACCCCGCCGACGCCGACAACGCGGTGCCGCCCCAGGTCACCCTTTATCGCGGGGTCGCAAGGCCCGGCGGCGTCAACCTCGTAGCCTAGTCGCGCGTAGCAAGAGGAGATCGACATGACGATCGGCAGCATTTCCGGAACGAGCAACACGTCCTCCCTGTCAGGATCGGCATCGACCATCGCCGGCAATTTCGACACCTTCATGCAATTGCTCACCACGCAATTGCGCAATCAGAACCCGCTCGACCCGCTCGACACCAACCAGTTCACCGAGCAGTTGGTGCAGTTCTCCTCGGTCGAACAGCAATTAAAGACCAACCAGTTCCTCGAGGCACTGATCCTGTCGAGCCAGACAGCGACGACGACGCAGGCGACCTCGTTCATCGGCAAGGAAGTCTCGGCGTCGACGACCCTGGCCAATCTCAAGGACAGCGAGGCGAGCTGGTACTACAATATGGACGAACGGGCGGAGAAGGCCTTCGTCACCATTCTCGATAGCGATGGTGACACCGTCTATGCCGAGGAACTGGGCGCGCTTGAGTCCGGCGAAGGCCGGTTCGATTGGGATGGCGTCGGTTCGAGCGGCGAGACCGAGCCGGACGGCGCCTATCAGATCCGGATCGACGCCCAGGACGAATTTGGCAATCCGATCGCCGCCACCACGGAGATGGTCGGCACGGTCGACGGCGTCGACTTCTCGGGCGACGAGCCTTTCCTCGTCATCGGCAAGGCCTATATCGCCCTGTCGAGCGTCAACCGGGTCAATCAGCCCGCCTGATCCGCATCGCGTCCCAATGCTGCAAAGGCCGGCCTCGCGCCGGCCTTTTTGTTTGCGCCTCGGGCATGCTCCCGCGCCCCAAGCTATTGACCCGTTTGCGCATCCGGCCGGCATCTAGAGATTTAATCAAGCGTAACCGGCCGCTTAGGCAAATTTTAAGCCGCAGACGCTAAAGTCAGCCCACTATGGTCAGGTTGTGTAAGAGAGTAGAATGACCGTACAGATGCGTCCGCGCGTTAAGTATGTGATTGGGCCGGACGGGAGTCCTTTGACAATCGCCGATCTTCCCCCGCGCAACACCAAGCGCTGGGTAATTCGTCGCAAGGCGGAGGTTGTCGCTGCTGTCCGCGGCGGGTTGCTGAGTCTTGAGGAAGCCTGTCAACGCTATACCCTGAGCGTCGACGAGTTCCTCAACTGGCAAGCCGCCATCGACAAGCATGGCCTGGCCGGGCTGAGAACCACCTGGATCCAGCATTACCGCGACGGCTGATCAGGACATTGAACCGGCGCGAAAATGCGCCGACGAGTCGCTCGTCGAATGGCCCGCTGCACAGGCTGCACGCGGGCTTTCGCGCAATTTGGCGGAGTTGATTGTGAATTGGGTAGCCAATCCGGCAGGTTTTGCCCGGTAATCGCATTCTGGCTGCCGGCGTTAAGAACTTGTTTACCAACCGCTGGGTAATTTTTGCCCAGTCGATCTTCGGCGCGTCGACTCGGCTGCGCCGGTATCGGAAACAGGTTTGGGCGTGGATAATTTTCTGGGGCTTCTCAATCGGTTGGGGATTGCGCGCGTCGCGGCCATGGGAGTCGTGGCCGTGCTCATGCTCGGCTTTTTCGGTTTCCTGATCTTGAGGGCGACGACGCCGAGCCTGGCGCCGATCTATACCGGACTGACCCTTGACGATAGCGCCGCCATCGTCGACGAGCTCCGTTCGATGAACGTAGCGTTCGAATTGCGCGGCGAGGGCGACACCATCATGGTGCCGCGCGACCAGATCACCGCCTTGAGGATGACCCTGGCCCAGGACGGGCTGCCGACGCGCGGCCAGGTCGGCTACGAAATCTTCGACGAGCAGTCGACGCTGGGGTCGACGAGCTTTGTCCAGAACATCAACCAGGTCCGGGCTCTCGAGGGCGAACTGGCCCGCACCATCGCCTCGCTGGCCCGGATCAAGTCGGCGCGCGTGCATCTGGTCCTGCCCGAAAGGCAGCTCTTCCGCCAGGAGACGCCCTCGCCCTCCGCCTCGATCATGCTGTCGGTCAGGGGCGAGCTCAATTCCAGCGAAATCGGCGCCATCCAGCATCTGGTCTCGGCCGCCATCGAGGACCTGTCTCCAAACCGTGTCTCGATCGTCGACGACAGTGGACGTCTGCTCGCCTCGGGCAGCGATGGCGATGGCAGCGCGCTCGCGGCCAGCGAAGTCCAGGAGCGCGTCGCCGGCATCGAGAACCGTCTCGCCGGCCGCGTACAGTCCATCCTCGAAAACGTCGTCGGCGCCGGACGTGCCCGCGTCCAGGTCGCCGTCGAGCTCGATTTGCAGCGCTCCCAGGTCACCACCGAGACCTTCGACCCCGACGGGCAGGTGGTCCGCTCGTCCCAGTCCCGCGAATCCTCGAGCCTGTCGTCCGGCGGCACCAACAACGCCGTTTCCGTTTCCAACGAGCTGCCCAATGGCACCGAAACCTCGGCGACCGAGGGCTCGGCCGGCGACCAGAGCACGACCGCCGAGGAAACCACCAATTACGAGATCTCCAAGACCACCCAGACCGACGTCACCGATGCCGGCGGCATCAAGCGGCTGTCGGTCGCCGTTGCCGTCGATGGCGTCTACCAGGCCGACACCAGCGGGGCCGCGACCTATACCCCGCGCACCCAGGAGGAACTCGATCAACTCTCGGCCCTGGTGCGTTCCGCCGTCGGCTTCGACTCCGGACGCGGCGACATCGTCGAGGTGGTCAACCTGCAATTCGCCGAGCGGCCTGAACTCGGCACGCTGGGCAGCGACGAACCGGGCCTGTTCAATTTCACTCGCGACGATCTGATCAACTTCGCAAATATGGGCGTCACCCTCCTCATCGCGCTGGCACTTCTGTTCTTCGTGCTGCGTCCGCTGCTGCGGCGGGTGCTCGAGCCCGAGGCCGAGCCGTTGACCCTGCCGCCGCAGACGATCGCCGATACGCCGCGTTTTGATAGCGAGAGCCACCTGGAACCGCCGCGCCGTCCCGACTGGATGGATCAGGCCCAGCAAATGGGCGAAGCGCAGATGACGACGATCAAACATGTCGGCGAGATGATCGAGGAACACCCGCGCCAGGCGGCGACCATCGTCCGCGACTGGCTGAACCAGGCGGCATAGGGGTCTGGCATGGTCGAACAGCGCGAACTCACCGACCCCTTGTCCCGCGGCCTCGTCATCAATTCCAACGAGGAGAGCCGCGACCTCAAGCCCGACGAGAAGGCGGCGGTGTTGATGCTGGCGCTCGGACCGGATTTCGGCAAGCCGATCTTCGAGGAACTCGACGAGATGGAGGTCAAGCAGCTGTCGCGCGCCATGGTCCGGCTCGGTCCGATCAGCCAGGAAATGCTCGACAATCTCCTGCTCGACTTCGTGACCAATGTTTCGACCAACGGCTCCATTTCCGGCAATACCGATACGACGGAACGGCTGCTGCTGAGCTTCCTGCCCCAGGACAAGGTCAACACCATCATGGAGGAAATCCGCGGTCCGGCGGGCCGCAACATGTGGGAGAAGCTCTCCAACGTCCAGGAAGACATTCTCGCCAATTACCTCAAGAACGAATATCCGCAGACCATCGCCGTGGTCCTGTCCAAGATTTCAACCGACCATGCCAGCCGCGTCCTTTCCGTTTTGCCCGAGGAACTGGCGATGGACGTGGTGCAGCGCATGCTCGGCCTCGATCCCGTGCAAAAGGAGATTCTCGAAAAGATCGAGATGACGCTTCGCACCGAATTCATGTCGACCCTGAGCCACACCCAGCGCCGCGACAGCCACGAACAGATGGCCGAAATCTTCAACTCCTTCGACCGCCAGACCGAGGCGCGCTTCATGACGGCGCTCGAGGACCACAACCTCGAAAGCGCCGAGCGCATCAAGGAGCTGATGTTCACCTTCGAGGATCTGGTCAGGCTCGAAACCTCGGCCATCCAAGCGCTCATCCAGAAAATGGACAAGCGCGACCTCGCCCTCGCCCTCAAGGGTGCCAACGAGCAGACCAAGGAACTGTTCTTCCGCAACATGTCGACGCGCGCCGCCAAGCTCTTGCGTGACGACATGGAGACCATGGGTCCGGTCCGGCTCAAGAACGTCGATGAAGCCCAGGGCAAGATGGTCTCGACCGCCAAGGACATGGCCGCCCGCGGCGAAATCATCATCACCAAGAATAATGGCGAAGAGGAGATGGTCGCCTGATGTCCTCAACGCCCGCCAAGTTCCACTTCGACCTCGACCTGTCCGGCGGCGCCCGCCAGACCAAGGTCATGACCGAGGCGCGCATCGCCCAGCTGCGCGACGCGGCCCGCGCCGAAGGCTATGCCGAGGGCCTGGCCGAAGGCGAGCGCACCGAGGTGGCGCGCGCCGCCGCCGCGCTCACCGCCGCCGGCCAGAAGATCGCCAGCGACGCCGCCGCGACCCTCAGGCGCATAGATGCCGCCGAGCGACTGTCCCGCACCGAAGCGCTGGAGCTTGCCCGCGCCATCGGCATGAAGCTTGCCGCCACCCTGGTCGCCCGCCAGCCCGAGGCCGAACTCGACACCCTTATCGCCGAATGCCTTGCATCGCTCGATCGCGCCCCGCACCTGGTGGTGCGCTGCAGCCCGGTCCTTGCCGACAAGCTGCGGCAGATCACCGAGGCGCATATGGCCGCCGCCGGCTATGCCGGACGGCTGATCGTCATGGGCGATCCGGACATGCCGCCGGGCGACGGAAGAATCGAATGGGCCGATGGCGGCCTGGTCCGCAACATGAGCGCCATCGCGGCGGAAGTTGACCATGCGATCGCCGCCTATTGCGCATCGACGGGACTGCCCGCCCCGAATCTCGAACCTGCCCCGGCAGCGGAGACTGAAAATGAGTGACAAAGACGACGACGATGTCGGCCTCGAGGAGATGATGCCCGAGCCGCCTCGCGATATCGAACCGATCACTGAAAAGTCGGCCGCCGACCTCGAGGCCGTGTTCGACGTGCCGGTCCGCATATCGGTCGTGCTCGGCAAGGCCCGCATGCCCATATCGAGGCTATTGAAGATGGATGTCGGCACCGTGGTCGAGCTCGACCGGCAGGTGGGCGAGGCCATCGACATCTATGTGAACGACCGTCTGGTCGCCCGTGGCGAGATCGTGCTCGTCGAGGAGCGGCTGGGCGTGACCATGACAGAAATCATCAAGGCTTCCTAACCACAGAAGCGGGACAGGGGAAAACGCAATGCGCCTCATGATCGTTGGAGCCCTTGACGGGCAACTGAGCCAGGCTACCAAGCTCGCCATGGACGGAGGCGCAAAGGTTGCCCACGCCGCCGATATCGACATCGCCCTGGCCTCGCTGCGCGGCGGGCGCGGCGCTGACCTGTTGCTGGTCGACGTGCTCGCCGACATCCCGCGACTGATCGCCGGGCTGGAAAACGAGCGCATCTATGTGCCGGTCGTCGCCTGCGGTACTCAGTCCAACGCCGCCGCCGCCGTCAACGCCATCAGAGCCGGCGCCAAGGAATACATCCCGCTGCCGCCCGATGCCGAGCTGATTGCCGCGATCATCGCCGCCGTCGCCCGTGAAAATGCCGATTTTCTCTATCGCGACCCGGTCATGGCCCGCGTCGTCAAGCTCGCCGACCAGGTTGCCGGTTCGGAAGCCAGCATTCTGATCACCGGCGAGAGCGGCACCGGCAAGGAGGTGATGGCCAAATATGTCCACGCCCGATCGCGGCGCGCCGACAAGCCGTTCATCTCGATCAACTGTGCCGCCATTCCCGAGCAGCTTCTTGAATCCGAGCTGTTCGGCCACGAGAAGGGCGCCTTCACCGGCGCCGTCGGTCGCCGCATCGGCAAATTCGAGGAGGCTTCCGGCGGTACCCTGCTGCTCGACGAAATCTCGGAAATGGACGGCCGTCTGCAGGCCAAGCTGCTGCGCGCCGTCCAGGAGCGGCTCATCGACCGCGTCGGCGGTGCGCGGCCGGTGCCGGTCGACATCCGCATCATCGCCACCTCCAACCGTGACCTGGCCGAGGCGGTCAAGCAGGGAACGTTCCGCGAGGATCTGCTGTTCCGCCTCAACGTTGTCAATCTCAAGCTGCCGCCGCTGCGCGAGCGTCCGGGCGACATCGCCGCCCTCAGCGAGTACTTTGTCGAGAAATACGCCAAGGCCAACGGTCTCGACGAGCGGCGGCTGAGCGCGGCGGCGCTCGCCGACCTCGTGGCGGCGCCCTGGCCGGGCAATGTCCGCGAACTCGAGAACACGCTGCACCGCGCCGTGCTGCTGTCGGACGGTCCCGAGATCGGGCCTGACGCCATT
>JAHJQZ010000085.1 GCA_018818925.1 Alphaproteobacteria bacterium | reverse complement strand
GCGATCCCGTCCATGGTGCCGACCGCCTGGTTATCCGGCGTGCTCGGCGCCTTGGCGAACGTCACCCGGCCGGCGCTATCGACGGCGACAACATCGGTGAAGGTTCCGCCGACATCGACGGCAATGCGGTAGGTCATGTCGAAGGCACCCTATCTGGTGTCGCTGGTGGTGAGGCCGTTTTGGACATCACGGCGGCGGGCCGCGGGGTCGCGTTCGGCCGGCGGGCCCCAGCCGCCGCCGCCGCCGGAGTGGACCGCGAATGCCGAGCCTGGAGAAACCCTGAGGCCCTCCATCTTGCTTGCAAGGACCACTGGATCTGCGCCGGGTGGGTTCAGCAGGTAGCGATGCGGGGCGCCGTCCTTGCCGCCAAGCATGCCACGTGCGCCATGTCGCAAACCATCACCGGCAATGTTGGCGACGGCTGCGGCCTCGGTTTCGACGACGAGTTGCATGTCGACGCCGTTGCCGCCGACAAATTTCCCATCGCCGCCGGAATCGGGCAGGAACTCGTGTACCGGGAAAAACAACGGAAAGCGCGTCTCCGCGACCTCGATCGAGCCGAACTTGAGACCGCCGGCGGAATGCCACTCGCCCGCGTTGTGCCAGCCATCTCCGGCGGAGGATGCGCCGCCGCCGGGCCGGGCATGGAACATGTGCCAGATGAAGGGCCGGCCGTTGCGTGGGTCCTCCCCTTTGATGGCGATGCGCAGGCGCCGCCCCCAGCCACCCATGGCACGTTCGGGACAG
The DNA here is from genome assembly GCA_018818925.1 of Alphaproteobacteria bacterium. Taxonomy (GTDB): domain Bacteria; phylum Pseudomonadota; class Alphaproteobacteria; order Rhizobiales; family Devosiaceae; genus JAHJQZ01. Next base: position 1,658 of record JAHJQZ010000085.1, on the reverse strand, counting down.
GCGCCAGCGAGTGCGACGACGACCGCCTCGATGATCTCGTTGCCGCAGTGGGAGGTGCACATCGTGACGGGCGCGCCCTCGTTCGGGTGCACGATCGTTCCCGGTTTCGTCAAAATGGTGACCGGCCGGGCTGCCCCCTCGTTCTTCGGGACGTGCGGGTCGAGCAGAACGGCGATGGCGACCAGGACGGCGGAACGGGTGTTCGCCACAGAGGAATTGAGAAAGCTCGTCACCTCGGGATCGGAATCGGTGAGGTCGACGGTAATGTCGGAGCCGGCGACGGTGACGCGTGCGCGGATCGTGATGTCGTCGTTGCCGCGTCCGTCATCGTCGAGCGCGGCTTCGCCTTCGTAGGTGCCATCCTGCCACTCGGCGAAGATCGCGCGGGCCTGCGCCTCGGTGGCATCGAGGATACGCGACGTAGAGGCCCTGATGACGGCGCCGCCAAATTCACTGGCCAGCGCATGAAGACGGCGCTCGGCGAGGCGGACCGAGCCGATCTGTGCCATGAGGTCACCTTCGAAATCGCGCGCGTGGCGAACGTTGGCTTTCAGGAGCCGCAGGATGTCTGGACGCATGCTGCCCCTGTCGTAGAATCGCAGCGGTGGCAGGCGGATACCCTCCTGCCAGATCTCGCGGGCGGCGGCATTGTAGGCACCATACGTGGCGCCGCCGATGTCGGAATGGTGCGCCCGGTTGATGGCCCAGAAGGCTAGGGCGTCTTCGATGAAGACGGGCGCGAAGGCGGTTACGTCCGGCAGGTGGCTGCCACCGAAATAGGGATCGTTGAGCAGGAAAATGTCGCCCGGATGCACATCGTTGCCGAAAGCCGCAATGATCGAGGCCGTCGCCGGCTGCAGGGCACCGACGTGGACGGGGATGTGGTCAGCCTGGGCGACGAGTTGCGAGTCGGCGCCGCAGATGGCCGTCGAGAAGTCCCGGCTGGAATTCAGGATCTGCGAGAAGGACGTGCGCAGCATCGCCTCGCCCATTTCCTGGACAATGCCGGTCAGTCGATGCTGGACGACCGAAATAGTGATCGGAGACAGGTCGAAACTTTCGGCGTCGATCATCGTTTCCTCCAGGCTGGCCGCATCTCTCCGATAACGCGGCGGTCGGCAGCCATGCTGCTCCATCGGCGCGCGACAGGCAATGGCGCACGGCTGCCGGCTACACCTCATCATCATCCGGGTGAGACCGGCTTTGCCACCAAGCCGCGTAGGGCGTATTCAAGGGCTCATGGTTTGTGTAGTCCGGCGCGTTATCGTCCCACCAGACGGGGCCGCGCTCGCCAAGGGCGATCTTGGCGGCATCGACGCACGCGCGCGCTGCCTGAGCTTGCGCTTCACTCGACGCGTTGCGCACGGCAAGGCGGGCCTGCATCAGTTGTTTGACGAGGCGACGGCGTTCGCTATCGCCGAGGCGTGGATCGGTACACCGCCAGAGGCGACCCTTGGCGACGAAGTATCGCCCGTCGGGCGTTCGCGGGTAATCCTTGCGCGGCATTCCATTGCTCTTGGGAGATGTTAGGGACGGGTATCCGGGCGGTGATGGGTTTGGTCTGGTCGGCGGCCAGGGCGGGTTATAGCATGTGCACGTGCGCCGAGGCGACGCCAACACGGAGGGCAAGATGAGCAAGCTGGATGATATCGAGATCG
>JAHJQZ010000084.1 GCA_018818925.1 Alphaproteobacteria bacterium | reverse complement strand
CTTGGCCAGCCGCCGGAGATCCGTCGGCAAATAATCCGTTCGCAACCTCACTGCTGATCCCATGGGCGAATCTCCTCTCGCCTCACAGAATCACACCATACCAAAATCCCAATGAGTCAGATCGTCTCGCCGTTGGTATCACCCGTCTACCTCGTCATTCCCGCGAAAGCGGGAATCCAGTGCGAGGCGTCGGCCGAGCGCAAGACTCCTTTGGCGCGATAGACATCGCGCCGCTTTTGCCATTCGAGCGCAGCTCTCATGGGCTTCTCACCTCGGATTGTGCCACTGGCACAATCCGCAAGACGGCTCGAAGTCCCGATCAGGTCGGGAATGACGAAGTGGGTGGGGCGGCCTACCGATAGCCACTCGCTGGCGGCATCCTGCCGTGCTGACGCGCGTCGGTCCGCCAGAGCCTTCTGCGGGCGTCCATGGGCTCAAGATGGCGATACTTGCCACCCGAAAACTTCGGCCAGTCGAGCGCCAATCCACAACGCACCAGCTCAGCCGCCAGATCCCGCCCGTCGGGCAGGTAACATTCGGCCACCACGCGATCGTATGAGAGTTCAGGCTTAAGCCGCGCCGTTATCGTCTGCCCCTTGCACAATTGCACAAGCGCCCATTTCGACCTCTGTCCCCAAGGATGATCGATCTCGGGGGCGTCAATGCCGGCCAATCGAATTCTGACATCGTCGATCACGATTGTATCCCCGTCGATAACCCAGCACCGACCGCGCAGCACTGCTTCCGTCTGCGGTGGCCGCGACGGGACAGGCATCGGTATGGATCGCAGATACCGGCGCCGCACTGGCGGCGCGGTTCGCTCACCGAGCACGAACAGCCTTGCGATGATGCGTAGAAACCTCATGTGATTTCTCAGGTATTTCCTAGGAGATCGATGCAACCGCAAAATACTGCTGCATTTTCTCGACCCCAGCAAGTACCAGAAGCTTGTATTGCTTACGAAAAATTCAAGAAGGTGTAGGTCATTTCACTGAGTTGCTAACGACAGCGACAGTCTGCATAGCGCAACCTTTCGCCATTCACTGTCGTCATTCCCGACCCGATCGGGAATCCAGTGCGAGACTCCGCGCCGTCCTTTGGTCAGTCGTGCCAGTGGCACGATTGAAGGCAAGGAGGCCATGAGAGCTGCGCTCGAATGGCAAGCCGAGCGAAAGACTCGTTGGGCGCGATGGACATCGCGCCGCTGGAGTCCCGCCTGCGCGGGAATGACGAGGAGTCTAGGAATGCGCCGATTACAGGTAACCGCGCACAAAACGCCCCTTCGCCGCCTCTCTGAAAAGTGACGCACGTCACCGCGCTTTTGCTTATCCGCATATGCTAATGCTCTCGCCTCCAGCAGTGGCGAGGCGCCGACCATGTCAAACCTGAACGCAAAACCCGCATGGCCCCTGGCCGCGCTGCTTGTCGCCGCTCTTCTCGCGACAGCCGCTCCCATTGCCGCCCGCGCCCAGACCGCTGGCATGCACATGCATGGCGCCGGCGGCATGATGGCGCATGACGAGGTCACCATGCCGGGGCTGCGCGGCTTCGATGCGACGCAAGAGGAGAGCGCCGAACTCATGGTGATGTTCGCCAATTACGAGACGCTGTCGCGCGAAGTCACCAACCTCAGCAATGGCATCCGCACCGTCACGCGCTCGTCCGACGAGACGGTGATGGGAAACCTTGTCAGCCACGTCGCCGGGATGATCGCCCGGGTGGCGGAGGGCCGCGATCCGCAGATCTTCATTCAAAGCCCGACGCTCGACATCTTTTTCATGCGCGGCGAGGGCATCACCTCCGACATTGCGGTGACCGACGAGGGTATCGTCGTGGTGCAGACCTCCGAGGATCCCGAACTGGTCGCGGCGCTGCAAACCCATGCCGCCGAAGTTTCGGACATGGCCGAGCGCGGCATGGCGGCCGTGCACGACATGATGATGAAACGCGAGGCGAACTGAGCCGCTCCCCTACCTCAAGCTGAACGGCGGATATTCGTCCGTCACCAGAAGGAACGCATAGGCCCAGACGCGCGTGCCCCAGCGCAGCGTGCCGACCACGAAATCAAAGAGCGCGCGCGGATAGCTGCCGGTCAATAGTATGATGACCCAGGCGAGGATCGTCACGATGATCATCACGACGAACAGCACGATGAGGACGATATAGTGCGGGATGGCGAGGAGCCATTTGACGAGCGGCAGCCAGCGGTTGAGCCCGTTTTGCGCATCGGGGTAGTCGACGTCGAGATGGACCGACTGCGCCTCGTCGGTCGAGGGATAGCGGTCGGTCAGCAAGAGCATATAGGCGCCGACCCGGGCGCTGAACCGGCCGAGCTCGAGGGCGAAATCGAACCACCAGCGCGGGTATTTTTGCCGGAAGACGATCATCAGCAAGGTGGCGATGGTCAGTCCGGCGGCAATGCCACCGCCGCTGGTCTGGACCACCTGCCCGGCGGCATCGATGGTCTGCGTCGTCGACGCATTCGACAACAGGCCGAGGATGATGAGGATCGGAATGGCCCAGATCAGGCGCAAGAGCGTGGTCAGGCGATCAAGCCGTTCCGGATAGTCGATATCAAGACGCGCGGCATAGGACGATGTGTCGGCCATTGGTTCCCCCCAGGTTTTCGACGGCGATCGACGTCATGAAATACAACGACAATCCGGCAGTCTAGCCGGAACAGAGCGGTTGCGCATCATTTCTCGGTGCCGCGAACGGCCTCATTCCGCCGGCACCGGACCGGTCAGGCCTTGTCGGAATTGTCGCCCTCGTCGTCGCCCTCTTCGATGGTATCGCCGCTGTCGCTCAGCGCCGTCGGATAGCGG
>JAHJQZ010000083.1 GCA_018818925.1 Alphaproteobacteria bacterium | reverse complement strand
TGACGATCATCCTCTCCTTTCCCGACATCAAAGAGCTTAAGCCGCGCATCACGGTGTTCGGGGTAGGCGGGGCTGGCGGAAACGCCGTCAACAACATGATCAATTCCGGGTTGATAGGTGTTGATTTCGTCGTCGCCAACACGGACGCCCAGGCGCTGGCACTCTCAAAGGCGGAACGGATCATCCAGCTCGGCGTCGGGGTGACCGAAGGCCTGGGAGCGGGTTCCCATCCCGAAGTCGGCCGGGCGGCGGCCGAAGAGAGTTTCGACGAGATCAACGATCACCTTTCCGGGTCGCACATGGTGTTCATCACCGCCGGCATGGGCGGCGGCACCGGCACCGGCGCGGCTCCGGTCGTTGCGCGCGCCGCACGCGAGCAAGGTATCCTCACGGTGGGCGTCGTCACCAAGCCGTTCCAGTTCGAAGGCAATCGCCGCATGCGGCTGGCTGACGAGGGCATCGACGAACTGCACCGCCATGTCGATACGCTGATCGTCATCCCGAACCAGAACCTGTTCCGCGTCGCCAACGAGAAGACCACCTTCGCCGATGCCTTCTCGATGGCTGACGAGGTGCTCTATTCGGGTGTCGCCTGCATCACCGACCTGATGACCAAGGAAGGGCTGATCAATCTCGATTTCGCCGACGTGCGCGCCGTCATGCGCGGCATGGGCAAGGCGATGATGGGCACCGGCGAGGCCTCCGGCGAGGACCGCGCCCGCCATGCCGCCGAAGCGGCCATCGCCAATCCGCTGCTCGACGATGTGTCGATGCAGGGCGCGCGCGGCCTTTTGATCTCGATCACCGGTGGTTCCGACCTCACCCTTTACGAAGTCGACGAGGCGGCGAGCCGCATCCGGCAGGAGGTCGATGCCGACGCCAACATCATTCTTGGCGCCACCTTCGACGATACGCTGGACGGCATCATCCGCGTGTCGGTCGTTGCCACCGGCACCGAGGCGATGATGGTGCAGGCGATGGACCCGATCGAACGGGCGCCGGCCCGCCCAGCCATGTTAAGGCCGGCCCAACAGCCGGCACCGGCACGGCCGGCGCTTAAATCGTCCGATTTCGACGCCGAGGTGGAAGCTGCGCTTTCCAAGGCCATCGAGGCGACCGGCCTCGACATGTCCGATCTGGGCCCGAGCCGTTCGGACGGCGTCACCGTCGAGCCCTATACGCCGGTGGGAACCAGCGATATGGCGCTCGAAGACGCGCCGAAGCGGGAAGAGCGGCCGATGCCGAAGGCCTATGTGCCCCAGCATACCGAACGTCCGGACGTTCAGCGCCGCATGCCGCGCATGGAGGAGTTTCCCCCGATCGCCCGCCAGAGCATCGGCCAGCCGGCGCCGCGCCAGGAACCCAGCAATGCAAGGGCCCTGTTCAAGCGTCTCGCCTCCAATGTCGGACTGAACCTCGAAACCGAGACCGCCCGACCCGAGATGCGCCGGGAACCCACTGCCGAATCGCCGGCCGCGGACGACGCCGCGGCGCGAGTCGCAATCGAACAGGGGCACCCCAAACCCATGGGTCAGAGCCCGGAACACGGTGCGCAGGGCGACCTCGACTTGCACGGACGTGCAAACGTGCAACACCCCACCAAAGAACACCTCGAGATTCCGGCCTTCTTGCGCAAGCACGGCTAGCCAAAGCTCGAATTAGCTGAAAGAAAGCCCGGATGCCTCTTTTGCACCGGGCTTTTTTATGTTCAGTTGACGTATAGGGCAAGCGCCGTTCGGGGGAATGGGTATGCAGCGTATGGCAATGCGGCAGTGCACACTGGCCGACAGGGTTTCTTTCGACGGATTTGGTGTGCATTCCGGTTTGCCTGTATCGCTGGTCATCGAGCCGGCGGCACCTGACAATGGCTTCACCATTACGCGCGAATATGAGGACGGACGCTATGTCGGCCCCGTCAGCATCCACTTTTCGCGTATCACGCGCACGACGCTGTGCACCACGATCGACATCGGCGAGAGCACCGATGTGGAGACGGTGGAGCATGTCGTCTCGGCCCTGAGCGGGCTCGGCGTCGACAACGCTCACCTGACCATCACCAACACCGAATGCCCGATCCTGGACGGCAGCGCGCTGCCTTTCGTCAAGGCGATCAAGAAGGTCGGCGTTACGATACAGCCGCAGATCAAGCGGTTCCTGAAGGTCAAGCGCGCCGTCACGGTCAGGAACGACGACGCCTTCGCGGCGCTGGAGCCCTATAACGGACGCGTGCTCGATCTCGAGATCGATTTCGACAGCCCGGCCATCGGCCGCCAGCGCATGATCTTCAACTGGAGCCCCAAGCTCTACGACGAACGCGTCGCCGGTGCCCGCACCTTCGGTTTCGCCCACCACCGCACGGCGCTGCAGCAGGCCGGCTATGCGCTCGGCTCGTCGCTCGAGAATTCGATCCTGGTCGAGAACGATCAGGTCATCAATCCGCACGGCCTAAGGTACGAGGACGAATTTGTCCGCCACAAGCTTCTCGACGCGGTCGGCGACCTCGCCCTTGGCGGCCTGCCGATCTACGGCCGTTTCCGCAGCTACAAGGGCGGTCACAAGCTCAATTCCCTGGTGCTGCAATCGTTGTTCGCCAGCCAGGCGAATTACGAGGTCGTGGCGGCGGACGAATTGCCGCTGGCCTTCGAGGCGCTCGAGGATCTGCCCACCGACCTGCGCGTCGACGCCTATCTGCGCTCCGTCGGCTAAACGGGCGCAAATGCGCGGTTTCCGGTCGGCGCGCCGGACCAGAGGACGTGGTTCGCTTCGTTTCTAAGCGGCTTTTCCTGCCCGGTCTTCCGGGCTGGTCCCGCGGCGGCAAAAAGGCTAGACAAGATCGCCTTAGTTTGGAACCAATTCGGGACTAGCCGGCGGTAACGGGTAACGGAACGGGTCTTGTCGTGATAGCTGGCGTCAAAGCGGGTGTGGCCCGTACTCTCATCCAAAGCGTATTTGTGATCGCGCTGGCGCTCGGGCTTGCAGGGTGTTCGGGCTTCAATCTGTTCGGTCCGCCCAAGATCAAGGAAGAAGAGATCATCCCGCCCGAGACGCTCTACCAGACCGCGCTCACCGACATCGACCGCAAGTTCTACTCCAACGCGCTCGACACGCTTTTGAAGCTCGAACGCCAGCACCCCTATTCGGAATATGCCGAAAAGGCCAAGCTGATGACGGTCTACATCAATTTCCGTCGCGGCAAGTTTCCGGAAGCCGTGCTCGGCGCCGACCGCTATCTGGCGCTTTATCCGACCTCGCAGGAAGTCCCCTACATCCTTTATCTCAAGGGAACATCCTACTTTTTCCAGATCAAGGACATTACCCGCGATCAGCAGGTGGCGAGCGATGCGATCGATACGCTCAACCTCTTGGTTTCGAGCTTCCCGGATTCGAAATATGTCGAGGATGCGCGCGAGAGCATCCGCACCGCCCGCGACCAGCTCGCCGGCAAGGAGATGTCGGTCGGCCGCTACTATCAGGGCAATGGACAGCATCTGGCGGCGATCAACCGCTTCCGGGTCGTTGTCGAGAAATACCAGACGACGACGCAAATCGAGGAGGCGCTCTTCCGCCTGACCGAGAGCTATCTCGTCCTCGGACTGGTCAGCGAGGCGCGCACCGCCGCCGCCATACTCGGCCACAACTACCCCACGAGCGAGTGGTACAAGTCGGCCTACGAACAGCTGCAGAAACAGGGCCTGACCCCGGAAATCGTCTCCGGCAACTGGATCGCCGAAAGCGCGCAGGGCTAGATCCGGGCGTCCCGGCCGGTGAAACGGCGGCATCCGCGCCGCCTTTTTCCGCGCAATGCCGCATCCGGCGCCGGCCTGGCACAAAACCGGTTGCCAATGCCGTCACGGACGCGCCGGGTCTTGCCTCAAACCTTGCTCTCGGGCACCTTTTCGAATCTTCGCCCCCCGCGTCGGAGTGCGCCATGCTCGGCACATTGTCGGTTCGCAACATCGTCCTGATCGACCAGCTCGACATCGCGCTCGATGCCGGACTGACGGTCTTGACTGGCGAGACCGGCGCCGGCAAGTCGATCCTGCTCGACGCCCTGGCGCTGGCGCTCGGCGGGCGCGGCGACCAGGCGCTGGTCCGCGCCGGTGTCGACAGCGGCCAGGTCACCGCCGTCTTCCACCTGGCGCCCGACCATCCGGTGCGGATGCTGCTCCGGCGGAACGAGATCCCCGACGACGAGGAAGTGATCCTGAGGCGCGTGCAATATGCCGACGGCCGCACCCGCGCCTTCATCAACGACAATCCGGTGTCGGCGAGCCTCTTGCACGAGGCGGGTGCGCTGGCCGTCGAAATCCACGGCCAGCACGCCGACCGTGCCCTTGTCGACACCGCAAGCCATCGCGCCCTGCTCGACGCCTATGGCGGCCATGCGGGCGAGCTCGATGCCACTGCCGCGGCCTGGCGCGCCCTTACCGACGCCGAGGCCGCGGTCGACCGCCAGCGCCAGCGCGTCGAACGCGCCCAGCGCGACGAGGATTATGCCCGCCACGTCGTCGCCGAGCTCACGGAACTGGCGCCGGAACCGGGCGAGGAGGAAGCGCTCAGCGGGCGCCGCCAGCACCTGATGAGCATCGAGAAGTCCGCCGACGACGTCCGCGACGCCGACGAGGTGCTGAACGGATCAACGGCGCCCGGTCCGGTGCTCGCCACCCTGATGCGCCGCCTCGAACGCAAGGGCAGCGAAGGTCTGTTCGGCCGCGTCATCGAGGCGCTCGATCAAACCCTCGTCGCGCTCGACCACGCCCACGAGGCGCTGGAAACGCTCAAGCGGGAAATGGATTTTGATCCGCAGGAGCTTGAAAGGGTGGAGGAACGGCTGTTCGCCATCCGCGCCGCCGCCCGCAAGCATCAGGTCGAGCCGAGCGCGCTTCCCGCCGTGCTCGACCGCTACCGCGCCGACCTCGCCGCGCTCGAAAGCGGCGCCGAGGAACTGGCGGCGCTGGAACGGGCGGCGCAAGCGGCCCGTGCCGCCTATGTGAAGGCCGCCGCCGCCCTCAGCAAGGCGCGGCACAAGGCCGCCAGGGACATGACCAGGGCCGTCGAGAAGGAACTGCCCGACCTCAAGCTCGCGGCGGCCCGCTTCATCGTCGATCTCGACAGCGACGACACGCGCGTCGCCGTATCGGGCTTCGACCAGGCGGCGTTCCACGTCCAGACCAATCCGGGCACCAAGCCCGGCCCGATCATGAAGGTCGCCTCGGGCGGCGAGCTGTCGCGTTTCCTTTTGGCATTGAAGGTCGTTTTGGCCGATCGCGGCTCGGCGCCCGTCCTGATCTTCGACGAGATCGACACCGGCGTCGGCGGCGCCGTGGCCGACGCCATCGGGCGGCGGCTGGGGCGGCTCGCCGACAGGGTGCAGGTCATCTCGGTGACGCACG
>JAHJQZ010000082.1 GCA_018818925.1 Alphaproteobacteria bacterium | reverse complement strand
CTTTTGTCCGAGGAAGGCCAGTCGCTCTATGCCGACGCCAATTACGAATACCCCGTCGTTCCTGGCGTGCCGCCGGCGCCGCTCGTTGCAAGCTGGGGCGCCCTCGTCGCCGACACCATCCCGCTCGCCGACATCGCCGCCGCGCGCAACGCCGCCAGCACGCTTGCCGACGAATTGCAGGTCGATGGCGGCCCGCAGAACTAGGGCCGTCGATTTTTCGGTGACGAAGCCGGCACTTTGCTTCCCTCCCCTCGATGGGGAGAGTGGCCCGGCGCAGCCGGGTCGGGTGGGGTGGGGCGGCAGTCGCCGGCACTGCAGAACCTCCACCCTGTCTCGCAACGGGCTTAGCATGGCTAAGTCCTGCTCAACATCCCTCCACACAAGGGGGCGGGAGACGGCACAGCCGACATGAGAGCCACGAACAGCATCGCCGAGCGGGATGCGCACTACCGCGCCGCCCTGCCCTTCACCTTCGGCGAGCTGGCGCTGGCGCTCATCGCCGGCCTGCCGATCATCGCGCTTCTCGTCGCGGCGCTGACGGGATCGGGGGCGAGCGGGCTTGGCGCCCGCATGCTGCCGGCGGCGCTTGTCGATACCGGATGGCTGATGCTGCAGGTCGGCTTCGCGACGACGATCATCGGCTTTGCGACGGCATGGCTCGTCACCCATTTCGACTTTTTCGGCCGGCGCCTGTTCGCCTGGGCGCTGGTGCTGCCGCTGGCCATACCGACCTATCTCAGCGCCTATGCCTGGGTCGAGGTGATGGATTTCACCGGGCCGGTGCAGACGCTCATCCGGGCGCTGACCGGGGCGGAGACCATGCGCGAGTACTGGTTTCCCGACATCCGCAATACCGCCGGCGCCGGTTTCGTCATGAGTCTGGTGCTCTATCCTTATGTCTATCTCAGCTGCCGCGCCTTCTTCCTCATGCAGTCCGGCGCTGTGGACTCGGTGGCGCGGGTACTCGGCGCTTCGGCGCGGCGAACGTTTTTCGAGATCACGCTGCCCCTCAGCCGGTCGGCCATCGGCGTCGGCGTGACGCTGGCGCTGATGGAGGTGGTCAACGATCTCGGCGCCGTCAGGTATTTCGGCGTCAACAGCCTGACGGCCATTCTCTATGCCACCTGGCTCAACCGTTCGAGCTTCGGCGGCGCGGCGCAACTGGCGCTGGCCATTGTCCTGGTGATGGCGCTGCTGATCTCGCTCGAAGGCTTGGCGCGCAAGGCCGGCAACCGGCTCGGGCAGCGCGACAGCCGCACGCCGCCGCCGCGCGCGCGCCTCAAGGGCTGGGCCGAGATAGGCGCCGTTCTCGCCTGCCTGGTGCCGCTCGCTCTCGGCTTCGGCGTGCCGGCGGGCGACCTGATCTATCTGGCGCTGAAACGGGCGGGCAGCGCCGCGCCCGCAGCCTTCGCCATGGCCTTCGCCACCTCGGTGCTGCTCGGTGCGCTCGGCGCCGTTCTGGCCGTCGCCGCCGGTTACTACACCGCCTTGCGCGCCGAAGCGGGACGGAGCCTTTTCGGGCGCGGGCTGATCCGCTTGGTCACGCTCGGCTATGCCATTCCCGGCACGGTGCTGGCGCTCGGTCTGGTGGCGCCGCTCGGGGCGCTCGACGGCTTGGTCAACGACGCGGCCTACGCGCTCGTCGATGCCGGGCCGGGGCTGATTTTTTCCGGATCACTGTTCGCCATCGTCTATGCCTACGCCGTCAGGTTCCTCGCGGTCGGACACAATACGCTCGAGGCGGCGCGGGCGCGGCGCGGCGCCAATGTGCTCGACGCGGCCAGGGTGCTCGGCGCCAACGGGCCGAGACTGTTGTTCGGCGTCGACCTGCCGACGCTGATGCCGGCCGTCGTCGCGGCGGCGACACTGGTCTTTGTCGAATGCGTCAAGGAATTGCCGGCGACGCTGCTGCTGCGGCCGCTCGGGGTCGAAACGCTGTCGACGCTCGTCTTCCAGCAGGCCAATGCCGAACTTTTCGAAAGTGCCGCCTTGCCGGCGCTCGGCATCGTAGCCGCCGGCATCGTGCCGGTGATCCTCGCCAACCTCCTGAGCACGCGGCACGAGAAAAGCTGAACATCGCCGACCTGCGCCCATCTGAACGGTTTTTTACAATTTGCGGTTCATGTATAGGAGCGGCATCAGAACGAACAAGCCCACGAGCCTGGCATGACCAAGGACACAACACGCACCCTGACGATTGCGTTGGTCAGCGTCGGCATAGGCGTGCTCGTACTGGTGCTCAAATACCTTGCCTACATGATGACGGGCAGCGTGGCGCTTTTGTCGGACGCGCTCGAAAGCATCGTCAATGTCGTGACCGCCATCACCACCCTGATCGCGGTCTACATCGCCTCCAAACCGGCCAGTCCGGCCCTGCCCTACGGCTATGACAAGGCCGAGTATTTCTCCGCCGTCATCGAGGGCGTGTTCATTCTCGTCGCCGCGCTGCTGATCTTCCAGCAGGCCTATCTGCGTATCGTCGATGTGATGCCGCTCGATACCTCGATGGAGGGCCTGCTGGTCAACGGCGCCGCCGGCGCGGTCAACGGATTCTGGTGCCTGGTGCTGTTCCGCCACGGGCGCAAGACGCGCTCGCCGGCGCTCGTCGCCGATGCCAAGCACCTGTTCACCGACGTGTTGTCCTCGATCGGCGTGCTGGCCGGCGTCTTCATCGCCATCATCTCCGGCTGGAGCATTCTCGACCCGCTCCTGGCCATGGTCGTCGGCGTCAATATCCTGTGGTCGGGCTACAGGCTCGTCTCGGAAAGCGTCGGCGGACTTATGGACGTCGCGGCGCCCGAAGAGCAGCTCACCCGCATTCGCGACATCATCTCGACCAATGCCCATGGTGCCATCGAGGCGCATGACGTGCGGACCCGCCAGTCGGGGCGCAAGACTTTCGTCGAGTTCCACCTGGTCGTGCCGGGCGGCATGAGCGTGTCGGAAGCCCACGACATCTGCGACCGCATCGAGAACGCCCTGAGGAACGGCATCGCGGGCATCATGATCTCGATCCATGTCGAGCCCGAAAACAAGGCCAAGCACGCCGGCATCGTGGTGCTGTAGCGGCGAAACGGTCCGGCGACGTGTTTCCGGCGACGATGCGAAATCGCGCCGCCGAATGGACCACCATGATGGATTGGGCGCGTCCCTGCCGCGTCTCGGCGCTTGGCGGAATGCCCGTCGCGAAAAGACCCGCACCGCACCATCCGGCGCCGCATCATCGCGGCGCCACAACCGAATGAGGCCCATCTTGACATTTCCGCGACTGACTGATAGTCAGTCATTATTGGTTGGCAATCGACCGCGCAGAAGTTCGTCGCCTTGGCGATGGGCAGATGCTTTTGCTGCGACGGATGAACGCCGGTCGGCACAAAACAATGGAACCCCGCATGGCACGACGCATCAGCAAGGATCCGGACACGCGCAAACGCGAGATCGCAGCGGCGGCGCAGGCGCTGTTCGTCGAAAAGGGTTTCGCCGAGACGCGGATCAGCGACATCGCCAGGCGGATCGGCGTCTCTCAAGGCGTGTTCTACTATTATTTCGGCAGCAAGGAGGACGTGGTCGACGCGATCGTCGCCGGCTACATGTCCGAGCTGATCGCCGCGTCGGAGCAAGCGGCGGCCGGGGTATCGGAACCGCTGGCCAGGCTGGCCGCCCTCGCCGAGGCGCAGCAAAGGATCAACGCTCAGGTCAATGCCGGTATCCATGCCATCAAGGGCGTCGACATTCATGAACGCATCATCCGGGCACTGGTCCGCGACTACGTTCCGCTGATGCAGGAAGCACTCGATGGTCATGGCGCCAATGCCGACACGCGCTACTGGATTGAAGCCTTCGTCGTGGCCGGAAACGTCCTGTTCGATCCCGGCCTGTTCCGGTGGTCGGACGAGGAGCATGAAGCCCGTGTCACTTACCTGATCGGCCTGATGGAAAAAACCCGCAACCTGCCGGCCGGCAGCCTCGGCTTTTATCGCGGTCTGATGCGCGCTCCCAGTACTCAAACCGATGAATCCGTCACGGCTGGCGACGCACTGCCGACGTCAGCCCTCTAGCCAATTCGCGTGGAATCAAGACGTCACCGGGTAGACATCCGAATGGTACTCCAAAAAATGACTGATAATCAGTCAATATCGCGAACACAGCCTTCATCCTGCGATTCATGCAGCGTGCTCGTCCCGAGAGCGAGATCCGAATTCGGGATGCCAGTTCAAACCTCGGAAAGGAAACAAGATGACTGCCACACCCACTAGGAATGCCGATGCCGGCGCTGCAACGGGTCAACTCGGGGCTGCCGGCAACCCGGTCGGAAGCCGGCTCGAAAACCAGGCCGTTGCGGCATCGATCCTTGCTTTTTCCGTTCTCTTCGTTACCGCGCAAGTCCTTCATCCCGATCCCTTCGCCGGCATGGAACCGATGTCGGGCGCGGCTTACCTCGAGGTCTTCCACAATCACCCGCTGGTGAATTTCGCGCACCTGCTCGAGTTCTTCAGCGGTGCGCTGCTGATCGTGCTGGCGAGTCACCTTTACAGTCTCACCCGGCTCCGTTTCCCGAATTGGGCGTTCGCTGCCCTGATGATGGCGACGACCGGCGCGGTGGCATTGATCGGTAACAAGGCGGCCATCTGCCTGACCGCAAGCGCCCTTGACACGCTGACCGAGCCTCAGCTTTTGGCGATGGTGCCGGGCCTTGACGTGATCGTGCACCGGCAGGGATACTTGGCGGTGCTGTGGCTGTTGCCGCTCCTGCCGCTCGGATTTGCCGCTTTCGCCATTTTGGCATGGCTCGGCCGGGCAATGCCGCGCTGGCAGGCGGCATTCCTGCTCGTTGGATCGCTGCTTCTCGCCAACCCGGGCGTTCAGGCGCTGAACACGCTCGGAGCCGCCGCCCTTGCCATCGCCCTCCTGCCCTATGGCCTCAATCTGGCTCGGTCGGCATAAGCCGGGGGCAGCGCAGGATATCTTGCGCATAGCCGCCAAACGACAAACGCCACGCTGGTCCCAGCGTGGCGTTCATGAATCGGTCGGCCGTTCCAGGACGCTAATGCGCGACGGGGCGCCCGTCCTTGTCGAACAGGTGGAAGAGGTTTTCCTGCGGCGAGAAGCCCAGATTGTCGCCGGCATGATAAGAGGACTTGCCCTGCTGCCTGAGGATCACCGGTTCTTCCTCGCCGAGATCGACATAGATATAGCTGTCGGCCCCGAGATTCTCCGAATAGATCACCTTGCCCTTCCAGGCCGGGTCGGACGTGCTGATCTCGAGGTGTTCGGGCCGAACCCCGACCGTCGGCGCCTTGAACTTCTCGGCATGCGAACCGGTGAAGAAATTCATCTTGGGCGAGCCGATGAACTGGGCAACGAAAAGATTGGCCGGCTTGTCGTAAAGCTCCATGGGCGAGCCGACCTGCATGACCACCCCGTCTTTCAACACCACGATGCGGTCGGCCATGGTCATGGCTTCCACCTGATCGTGGGTGACATAGACCATCGTCGTGTCCGGCAGGCTCTCGTTGAGCCTCGCGATCTCCATGCGCATCTGGACGCGCAGGGCGGCATCGAGATTGGAAAGCGGCTCGTCGAACAGAAAGACCTTGGGATCGCGAACGATGGCGCGGCCGATGGCGACGCGCTGGCGCTGGCCGCCCGAAAGCGCCTTGGGCAGACGATCGAGGTACTGGGTCAGCTGAAGGGTCGCTGCGGCCTCCTCGACCATTCTCTTGATCTCGGCCTTGGGCGTGTTCTTCAGCTTCAGTGAATAGGCCATGTTGTCGTAAACGGTCATGTGCGGGTAAAGCGCATAGGACTGGAAGACCATGGCGATGCCGCGGCGCCAGGGCGCCACGTCGTTGACCACGCGCCCATCGATCTCGAGCGAGCCGGACGAAATCGTCTCGAGCCCGGAAATGCAGCGCAGCAAGGTTGACTTGCCGCAACCCGAGGGCCCGACAAACACGATGAATTCGCCGGACTTGATGTCGAGGTTAATGTCCTTCAAAACCTCCACATGCCCAAAGCGCTTGTAGAGATTGGTTATTTTCAAATCAGCCATCGTTCCTCCCCGAGCCGCAGTTTTCTGGTCTGCCTGTTGTCATTCGACCCGGCCGATATAGGCGCCGAGAGCTTCGAAGTGCAGAGCCCCCCCCTCGGTCACCACGCGCTCGGCCAGGAGCGTTCCGCCGAGCTTGCCGTCGCAATCCAGCGGCAGCATATGGGCATCATGGGTCATGTTGAAGGCGCAAAGCAACCGTGATTCGTCCTTGATCCGGTAGAAGGCGAGGACGCCATCGGGCGCATCGATCAACTCGATCGCGCCGTCGACCAGGGCAGGGTTTTCGCGGCGCTTGCGCAGCATCGTTCGATAAAAGAGCAGGATGGATTCGTCCTTGTGCAACTGCTCGTCGACGGCGCGCTCCTTGTGGCTCACCGGAATGGGCAGCCAGGTACGCTCGGCCGGTGAGAAGCCGCCATTATGGGCGTTGGCCTGCCAGACCATCGGGGTGCGACAGCCGTCGCGGCCCTTGAAATTGGGCCAGAACTCGCGGCCATACGGGTCGACGATGTCCTCGAAGGAGATGTCGGCTTCGGTCAGCCCCAGTTCCTCGCCCTGATACAGACAGACCGATCCCTTCATCGAAAATAGGATCGTCGCCGCGAGCCGGGCGAAATCGTCCTCGTAGCCGTGCCGGGCCCAGCGGGAAACGTGGCGCACCACGTCGTGATTGGAAAAGGCGAGACAAGTCCAGCCGTTTGGCGCCGCGCTTTCGAGCTTCTCGATGGATTCGCGGAAATGGCGGGCGCTGAATTCGCCGCCGAGAAAGTCGAAGGTATAGGCCATGTGCAGGCGCTTATCGCCCGAGGTATAGGCCGACATCAGCTCGACCTGACGCTGTGCGTCGCCGATCTCGCCGACCGAACTCGTGCCGGGATAGGTGTCGAGCAGGGCACGGACGCGCTCTAGGAAAATGGCGTTTTCCGGCTGGCTCTTGTCATACAGATGCGACTGCAGATTGTACGGATTGACGTCCGGCGCGATCGAGGCGTTGTACTCCTCCCGCCCGATCGGCGGGTTGGGTTCGAGCCCTTTCGAGCAGTAGTAGAAATTGACCGTGTCGAGGCGGAAACCGTCGACGCCGCGATCGAGCCAGAAGCGCATTTCCTCGAGCACGGCGTCCTGCACCGCCGGATTGTGGAAGTTGAGATCGGGCTGGCTGGCAAGAAAATTATGCATGTAATACTGGCGGCGTCGCGGGTCCCAGGTCCAGGCAGCCCCCCCGAAGATCGACAACCAGTTGTTGGGCGGCGTGCCGTCGGGCTTGGCATCGGCCCACACATACCAGTCGTCGCGGGAATTGGAATTGGACTGCCGGCTCTCGACGAACCAGGGATGCTGGTCCGATGTGTGGGAAATCACCTGGTCGATGATGACCTTGAGTCCCAGGCCATGGGCCTTGCCCACGAGCTGGTCGAAATCCTCGAGCGTCCCGAAGATCGGATCAACTTCGCGGTAATTGGAGACGTCGTAGCCGAAATCCTTCATCGGCGACTTGAAGAACGGGCTGAGCCAGATGGCGTCGACGCCGAGATCGGCCACATATTCGAGGCGCTGGGTGATGCCGACGAGGTCGCCGACGCCGTCGCCATTGTTGTCCTGAAAGGAACGCGGATAGATCTGGTAGATGACGGCGCCGCGCCACCAGTTCTTGTCGATGGGCGCCTGAGCTTCCTCAATGCGCGCGGAAGTCGGGAACATTTCGGCGTACTCCCTTGCCGAAGCGCGTCACCACCCCGGACGGTGCCGCCGCGCATAGCCAGTCTGGCGCATGTCCGTTTTCAAAGCGGTTCCGCCGCCGTGCCGGCAGAATCCAGCCTGAACATGACGATTTTCCGGTATTCCGCGCTGTGCATCCGGCGGGCTACCAAAACGTTTTGGAGCGATATCCTAAGCCGTTTCGCGGCACTTGCGCAACTGGCTTCACACTGCCAGAACAACAAATGCCGGTCCGGATCCGGCGGGAGAATCGTCATCGCACACCGGCACGGCAAAACAGACAAGGTCCGTCGGGCCGAGCACCGGCACAATGTCACCATACGTGATGTCGCCGGCACGCTCGACCTGTCGATCACCACGGTTTCGCGCGCCCTTGGCGGCTATTCCGATGTCGGCGCCGAAACGCGCCGGCGCGTCGTCGAGGCGGCGCGGCGGCTCGGCTACCGGCCAAACCGCAACGCCCAGAGGCTGGTTACGCGGCGCACCAATGTGCTGGCCTGGATCCAGTCCGACAACGACCGCATCTTCGTCGACCCGCATTTCGTCGAAGTGCTGGCTGGCGTCATCCGCAGCGCGCGCGAAGCGAAATACGACGTCATCCTGACCAGCGACACGCCGGAGCGGCAGATTTCGGTCTACGACCGCTATGTGCGCGACAACAGCGTCGACGGATTCGTCCTCGACCTGCCGCGCCTCGACGACAAGCGCATCGAGTTCCTCATCGAGAACGGACGGCCCTTCGTGGTGCACGGGCGCGGGCATGGAAGCGCGCGCTACAACTGGGTCGATATCGACAATTTCGGCATTTTCCGCGCCCTTGCCCGGCTGATGATCGACAATGGCCACACGCGCATCGCCTTCGTCAATGGCGACGAGCAATATGCCTTTGCCGCGGATCGCCGCCGGGGCGTCGAGGCAGCGCTCGACATGCTGGGCCTGCCGCCCGACACGGTCAGGATCTACAATACCAGCCATCCGATGGGCGAATCCGGCTACGACATGACGGCCAGGGCGCTCGAAGAGGTAGCGCCGTCGGCGATCCTTTATTCCTCGGCACTGATGGCGGTCGAGGCGCAGGCGGCGCTGATCAAGGCCGGACACGTCATTGGCGAAACGATCGCAATCGCCTCTATGGACGACCGGCTGCATCATCTCGACCTCGCGCCGCTCGACGGTCGGATCACCTTGGCGCGTTCGTCGCTGCGCGAAGCCGGCAGGATTCTGGCGACCGAACTGATTCGCGCCTGCGAGGGTGCCGACGAGGCGCGCGGCGTCATCGTACCGGTGGAGTTCGTCCTTGCCGACGGCTTCGACGGCAGTCGGCTGCTGCCCGTGGAGGGCCGGCGCTGACACCGCAAGGGTGCGCGCACGGACAAAGCGGCCGGCACCCAATGGGCGCCGGCCAGTTGTTGGGAGGTTCCCGCCGGATTGTCGGATTTGTGCCGGCGGTAGGTCCCGTTCCGCGCTAGCCGCCCTTGACCGAACCGGCCAGAAGGCCACGCACGAAGTAGCGCTGGAGCGAGAAGAAGACGATCAGCGGCACGATGATGGAAATGAACGCGCCGGACGTCAGGATTTCCCAGTTGTCGCCACGCGAGCCGAGCAGTTCGCGCAGGCGGCCGGTCAGCACTAGGGTCGATTCGGTATTGCCGAGGAAGACGGTGGCGACCAGCAGATCGTTCCACACCCAGAGGAACTGGAAAATGGCAAAGCTCGCCAGCGCCGGAAAGCTCAGCGGCAGGACCATGGTGGTGAAGATCTTGAAATGGGAGGCTCCGTCGATGCGGGCCGATTCCATCAGCTCGCGCGGCAAGCCGGCCATGTAGTTGCGTAAAAGATAGATGGCAAGCGGCAGGCCGAAGCCGGTATGGGCGAGCCAGATGCCGAGATAGGTCTTGGAGCTGCCGCCGGTGATGCCGGCGATGTCGTTATAAAGCCTCAGAAGCGGGATCAGCGACATCTGCAGCGGCACGACGATGAGGCCGACAACCGCCGCCACCAGTACCGTGCGGAACGGAAAGGTCATCCACGCCAGCGCGTAGGCGGCGAATGCGGCGATCAGGATCGGGATCACCGTTGCCGGTATCGTCACGGTGAAGGAGTTGATGAACGAGCGCCCTATGCCTTCGGCGTTGAGCACCTCGATATAATTGTCGAGCGTGAATTCGGGCGGGATCGAGACGACGTAGAACAGGCGCGGACCGCGCGTCACCTCGAACGGCGTCGGCGAGACCCAGTCGTAGGAGCCGTCGGCCGCGACATTTATCTCGCCGCCGTCGCGCATCTCGACCGGTTGACCCGGCAGCGTGCCGGCGACCGTTTCGAAGCTCGTGCCAAAAGCGACGACGCTGCGCCCTGAATCGGCTTCGAACAGCTTGCCGCGAATGTGCCAGGTGCCGTTTTCCTCGATCTGGTCGGCGGCGGTGCCCAGCCGGGCAAGCTCGTTGGTCTCGGTTGAGACGAGTGCCGTCCACCAGCCCGAAGTCGTGAGCTGGTCCTTGTCGCGCAGGGACGAGATCAGCAATCCGGCGGTCGGGAAGGTCCAGAGAACGACCAGGGCGAGAAGCGCCAGATGGGCGGCGACCTTGCCCCAGCTCAGCTGCGCCAGATAGCCCCGCAGCGCCGAACGGTCGGCGGGAAGCGTCGAGGTGACGACTTCGGTGCTCATCGCGTGGTCTCCTCTGCGCTGGCATTGCGGATGTTCCAGATCATGATCGGCAGAACGGCGAACATGATGACAAGGGCGATGGTCGAGCCGCGGCCGAAATCGCCGCCGCCGCGGAACATCCAGTCGAACATCAGATTGGCCAGAACCTGTGTCGACCATTGGCCGTTGGTCATGGCGATGACGATGTCGAAGATTTTCAGAACGACGATGGTGATCGTTGTCCACACCACCAGGATGGTGGGGAAGATCTGCGGGATCATGATGTCGAAGAACATGCGGATATCGGAGGCGCCGTCGATGCGCGCCGCTTCCAGGGTTTCCTCGGGAATGCCCCTGAGAGCCGCCGACAGGATGACCATGGCAAAGCCCGTCTGAATCCAGATCAGGATGACCATGAGAAAGATATTGTTCCAGAACGGCACCGTGATCCAAGCCTGCGGCTCGCCGCCGAAAGCCGACACGATGGCGTTCACCACGCCGATCTGGGTGCTGTCGGGGCCGCGATAGTCATAGACGAATTTCCAGATCACCGACGCGCCGACAAACGAGATCGCCATCGGCATGAAGATCATCGATTTGGCGATCTGCCCCCACCAGAGGCGGTCGGCGAGCACCGCGACCAGAAGCCCGAAGCCGGTCGACAGCGACGGCACGATGATCAGCCACATCAGGTTGTTGAACACCGATTGCTGGAAACCGGGGTCCTGGAACAGCCAGATATAGTTGGACAGGCCGACGAAATGCACGCCGTTGCGGTCGAACAGGCTGAGCCACAGCGTCGCGAAGACCGGATAGACGAGATAAAGGCTCATGAACAGCAGCGCCGGGGCCAGGAACAGCCAGGGTCGGATCGCGGTGCGCATGCGGTCCGAGCGCACGGTGGCCGTGCCGGTGGCGGTCGGGCTGGTCTGCAACAGCCGGTCGAGCAGCCAGTTCGACCCCCAGAAATAAAGGAAGCACGCGGCAATGCCGATGACCACGACGATCAGGGCATAGGTAATCTGTTCAAGCATGCGAAGCTCCCCCTCCGACTTGCGCCCTTGACTCCTTAAGGCAAGTTCGCCCGGCGCCACAAGGGCGCCGGGCGGCAGTTTTTGATTTGGTCAGCCTACTTGATGGCGTCCCACGAGGCCTGCACGTCGTCGCCCACGTCCTGGGCGCTCTTGCCGCCGACATAGTCGACCATGCCGGTCCAGAAGGTGCCGGCGCCGATCGCGCCCGGCATCAGGTCGGAACCGTCGAACCGGAAGGTGGTGGCGTTCAACAGGATTTCGCCCTGCTTGCGCAGCGTGTCGTTGGCGTACTTGGAGGTGTCGACGGTCTTGAGCGGCGTCAGGAAGCCGGCGCGGGCCATCCAGATCTCGTGCGCCGCAGGCGTTTCGAGATATTCGATGAAAGCGTGCGCTTCCGGGCTGTCATTGGTGATGGCAAACAGGGTGCCGGCACCAAGAACCGGATTGCCGAGATCCTTTTCGGCATAGGCCGGGAAGTAGAAGAAGTCGGCATCAACGCCCAGTTCGGTGCCTTCGGGGAAGAAGGACGGAATGAACGAGGCCTGATGATGCATGTAGCACTTGGGCGGAACTTCAAACAGACCCTTGGGGCTGTCGCGGAAATCGGTCGCGGCAACGCCGGCCGTACCGCCGTCGGCCCAGCCTTCGGTCAGGGCAAACTGGCCGAAAACCTCGATCGCCTGGACGATACGCGGATCGTTGAACGGAATCGAATTGTCGACCCAGCCGTCATAGACTTCCGGCGGCTGCGTCCTGAGCATCAGGTCCTCGACCCAGTCGGTTGCCGGCCAGCCGGTGGCCGCGCCCGAACCCAGACCGATGCACCACGGCGTACCGCCATCCGCAACGATCTTCTCGCTGAGGGCGATCAATTCTTCCATGGTCGTGGGCACTTCGTAGCCCGCGTCGGCGAAATTGTCCGGCACATACCAGACCAACGACTTCATGTCGGCCTTGTAGGGGAAGGCGAAAAGCTGCTTTTCGCCGTTCTGGTCGGCATAGGAGGATAGGTCCACCCAGGACTGGCCAGCGGAATAATTGTCGATCAGGAACTGCTTGACGTCATCGCCAAGCGGGGTCAGCAGACCCTTGGACGCGAGGTCGGCGGCAAGACCCGGCTGCGGGAAGACCGCGACGTTGGGGGCCGAGCCGGCCTGCGTATCGATGACAATCTGCTGCTCGAAGCTGTCCGAACCGGCGTAGTCGACTTCGATGCCGGTTTTGGCGGTGAAGTCCGCGATGACGGCTTCGACGTGTTCCTGGTCGGCGGTCAGCCAGGGACCGAAGATCGAAAGGGTCGCGGCATTGGCCGAACCACCCATCGAAAGAAGAATGGCAGCGGCGGAAGCGCCGGCCAAAATCGACTTGTGCATGAAAACCTCCCGATGCACTTGTTTTCATCGATGCCCGATCCGCTTCTTGGCGACCGACCGCGCATCACGATGACTTGCACCAGACCCGAGCGAAATCCCAAAACGTTTTGGGACGCCGTTATCCGGCGGAGCGGCGAGTATGGTGCGAGCAGCGTTGCACATTCCCCGGGCTTTGCCAAGCTGAGTCTTTCGGTGCGAAACCGACAAAAAGCAAGGTTTTAAGCGGTTTAGGGACGCGAAGCTGACATTTCCGCCTGAGTTACGTCACTCAAGATGTAATCGATTACACCTACGTTTTCGTTCAGGTGGCCAAATGCGTCAACTTGCCGCCAGTGCCGGAAGCACCGCCTCGGCGCTGTCGACGAAGACCGGCCTGAGCTGTGCCAGCGAATGCAGGAATTCCTCGTCGCGCATGTGATCGAGCAGCGCCTGCAGGTGGCGCCAGAAGCCGTTGATGTCAACGATTACGACCGGCTTGTCGTGGCGGCCGAGCTGGGCCCAGGTCAGCATCTCGAT
>JAHJQZ010000006.1 GCA_018818925.1 Alphaproteobacteria bacterium | reverse complement strand
GCGTCGCTGTCCGGGTTGAGCGCCACGGCGGCGAAGCCGGTGATGAACATGACCTTGAGGTCGGGATCGAGCTCGGTGGCGCGCCGCGCCAGCTCGATTCCATCCATTTCCGGCATGACGATGTCGGACAGCAAGAGCGAGAACGGCTCTTCGCGCAAACGCTCATAGGCCGACTTGCCATTGTCGAACGACACCACGTCGTAGCCGGCATTCTTGAGCGCGCGCGTCAGAAACTGACGCATGTCGTCGTCGTCCTCGGCGAGAAGTATGCGGTGCATTGGTACTCTCTTCGTCCCGAAAGGCGGAGCGGGTGCTAGGTCCGGTCCCGTCCGATGTCTAGTCTGGATTGCGCCGGACATGAAAGCCCAAAAGGCGCGCTCCACAATCCCGGACAACATCACGTTTCAACAGTCTAGTCACGTCTTGGTTGAGGAAGGCTTTCACATATCAATCGTCTCACGCCCGCGATTGCCGCGCGCCGACGCCTCTGCCGCGGCCGGCTGCCTATTGGTCCGGCCCGTTTTTGCCGGACGGTGCAAAGCCCGATATGCGGGTCAGTCCCGGCGCGCCGCCGCCGCCGGGTGCGCGCGGCGCGAAATAGTCGGCGGCGGTCTGCTGGACTTCGCCGGCCTCAACCGGCTGCACCGGTCCTCTGGCCTGGGGTTCTCCCGTGGCGAAGGCACCGATCATTGCGGCGCGGCGGGTGGGGTCGGAGAAGGCGTCGCAGCCGAGCGCGCCGGCCCGTCGCGCATCGAACGGCTCCGACACGACGATCGGCGCCCGCAATGATCTCCCGCGCGTGAGACCGAAGCCCCGGCACAGGCCCTGGCGCGACGCAATCCCGACGATCGCCTGCCCGTCACACCCCGCCCGAGTGAACGATTTCGTAATAGAGCTTTTCGAGTTCCTGCTTGTGTTCGGCTTCCTCGTTGGCGAGGAATTCGAAAGCCGTCCTGAGCGGACCCTCGGGCGCCATCTTGGCAAGGGCGCTGTATTGCTCCATTGCGTCGGTCTCGCGCATGACGGCGAATTGCAGCACCGTCTGGTCGTCGGGATTGTCGCCGAGATCCGGCTTTTGGACGCCATCGGTGAAGCGGCCGTCGGAAACCGGGCGGGCGATCTTTTCCTCCATCAACCCGATCACTGTCGGGTCATTGGCGAGCTTTTGGAACAGGTCGACATGGCCCTGCTCCTCCTCGGCCAGTTCCTCGGCGAGGTAGCGAAGGTTCTTGGAGACCTTGGGGATGAGCGCCGTATAGAAATCGCGGGCGACGATTTCGAACTGGGTGGCGGTGTCGAGGATCTGCTTGACCGTGGTCAGGCCGGTCAACCTGTTCGAATGCACTTCGCGCATCAGTGTGTCTCCCTTGTGGCTTGCAGCATGGCGCTCACGGACTTGGCGACGCGATGGCCGTCGGCAACGGCGTGAATGACGTCCGGGCCTGAAACCAGATCGCCGGCGGCCCAAAGCCAGGGCTCGGAGGTGCGGCCGTTCTGGTCGATCCTGATGCGGCCGCGGTTCCATTCGAGCTTTTCGGTCAACTCGGCGCCGAGCAGCGAGATGTCGGCGGACTGGCCGATGGCCTCGACGACCATCTGGGCCGGATGGACCATCTCGTCGCTCGCGTCGTATTTCGGCGCGAAGCGGCCTTCGGCGTCGAAAATGGCTTTGCACTTCCAGGTGCGGAGGCCGGCGACCTTGCCGGACTTGACGACGATCTCCTGCGGGCCGCGCGCATCGTAGATCACGCAGCCTTCTTCCCGAGCCTCCTCGACCTCTTCGTCGTCGGCGAGGAAATGGTCGAAATCCTCGAGCGCGGTGACGGTGACGCCGACTTCGCCGTGTTTTTGCCTTTGCAGGCGCGCCATGGAGCGGGCGATGTCCATGGCGACGTTGCCGCCGCCGATGATCGCCACCTGTTTGGGGACCGGCACCTTGTCGCCGGCGGTGATGCGACGCAGGAGGTCGATGGCGGACTCGGCTTCTTCCGAACCGGGCACGCGGGTCGAGCGGCCCTGATTGAGGCCGAGCGACAGGACGACGGCGTCGTGGTCTTTTTTCAGCTGGTCGAGGGTGATGTCGGTGCCGATGCGCTGATTGCAGCGGATGTCGACGCCCATCTTCTCGATCACCGAAATCTCGTGGTCGAGCACGTCATAGGGCAGGCGGTATTCGGGGATGCCGTAGCGCATCATGCCGCCGGGCTTGGGCAGGGCCTCGAAGACCACGACCTCGTTGCCGGCGCGTGCCAGGTCGAAGGCGGTGGTGAGGCCGCCAGGGCCGGCGCCGACGATGGCGACCTTTTTTCCGGTCTCGGGCACGTCCGGCTTGCTGATCAGGTCGAAATAGCGCTCGCGCGGCACGTTGTCGGTGATGTCGCGCTTGAGCCAGCGGATGGCGATGGCGTCGCCCTCATGCACCGCCGCGCAGGCCGTTTCGCAAGCGTGGGTGCAGACGCGCCCGCAGGTCTGGGAGAAGGGGTTGGTCTCGTACAAGAGCTTGAGCCCGCCCTCGTAGTCGCCCTCGCGCACCTTCCTGATGTAGTCCGGGATGTCCATGTGCGCCGGGCAGGTGGCGACGCAGAGACCGCATTCGACGCAGCGGTCGGCCTCGATCACCGCCTCGGCGCGGGTATAGCCATGAACGATCTCGCCGAAACTGGCGATGCGCGCTTCCGGCTCCAACATGCCCATTTCGGGCCGGTGGGTGCCGGTCAGGCGGCGCTCGTTGTTCTCGCGCTTGTAGCCTTTTTCTTCCGCGTCCCAGGACTTCAGATCGACGCCGGGCGTGAAGCGGAAGGCATCCGGGTCAGAGTCGACCCAGGTATATTCGTTCGACATGGTCAGCGAACCGGTCATGCACACATCGACGCACAGGGCGCACCAGCAGCAGCGGCCATAGTCGATCATCGGCCTGAGGCCGCTGTCGCCGGTCTTCGGGTCGGAGACCGGCACCATGTCGATGGCGGCGTTCTGGCAGATGTCCTCGCAGGAGCCGCAGCCGATGCATTTGGACAAATCGTTCTGGTGGAAGCCGCGATAGCGCTCGGCGGCCTCGCGCCCGATCGGGTCCTTGATGGTGACCGGCGCTTCGAACAGGTGCTTCCACGCCGTATAGGGGGAAAGGACGTCTCTCAAACTCATTTGCGACTACCTTTCGATTTCCGGCGGATAGGTGTGGAGCGAGACCATCAACTGGGCGACATCAGAGATGTTGGTGCCCGGAATGAGATGCTCGAGCAGCGCCATGGCGTGGGTATAGGAAGGGCCGCGCACATTGATGCGGCGCGGATAGCCGGAGCCATCGGTGACGAGGTAGTAGCCATATTCGCCGCGCGAGCTTTCGCCCTTGATGTAGGTTTCGCCCCTGGGGATTTGCCAGTGCAACACATTGGGGATCTTCGCCATGACCGGCCCGTCCTTCGGCATTTTCTGAAGGATCTGGCGGATCAGCGCGATCGACTGGTGAATGTCGCGATAGCGCACGTCGACGCGGGTGTGGATGTCGCTGTCCTTGCCGGTCTGCACCTCGAAATCGAGCTCGTTGTAGACGAGATAGGGCGCATCCTTGCGCAAGTCCTTGGCGACGCCGCCGGCGCGGGCATTGGGGCCGGTCACGCCATAGGGCTCGAACAGTTTCGGATCGATGACGCCGATGCCCTTGGTGCGGCGCTTGTAGACGGCGTTGCGAAACATGACCTTTTCGACATCGGCGAGATATTTCTCGGCGGTCCGCAAAACTTCTTCCATCCGTCCGGCGAAGCCGTCCGGCAAATGGCCGCGCACGCCGCCGGGCAAGATGAACATGTGGTAGATGCGGGCGCCGGTCAGTTCCTCGAAACGGTCGAGCATCAGATCGCGGACATAGGTCATCCACTGGCCGACGACGCCAAGTCCGAGGGCGCCGGAAATGCCGCCCAAAAACATCATGTAGGAGTTGAACCGGCCCATCTCGAGAATGAGCGTGCGCATCCAGTTGGCGAGTTCCGGCACCTTGATGCCCGCAAGCTCCTCGACGGCGGCGGCGTAGCAATATTCGTTGAAATCCGGCTCGGGCACGCAGACGCGGCAAACGATCGGGAAGACCTGGATGAACGAGCGGCGCTCCATGAGCTTTTCGAAGCCGCGATGCAGGTATCCCACATGAGTCTTGCCCGCGACGACCTCGTCGCCGCAAACGGTCAATTCCACACTCATGTTGCCGGTGATGCCGGGGTGGTTCGGCCCCTGCCAGAGCTTCAGGTATTTGCCGGTCTCGAGATCGATCTCGAGCTTGCCGTCGGGGCCCGGCTGCGGGTATTGCGAGCGGTCGGTCTTCAAATTGAACATCATTTGGCCGCCTCCGGCTTCTGGTCCGGATAAAGGGCCTTTTTCATATGTTCGCGCGGATCGTGCGTCACCCGACCCGGGCGCTCGCGATAGGTCTGGAGCGAATAGGCCAGCGAGTCGAAATCGCGGCGATAGGGCGGCATGTCGGTCCAGCCCTCGAGGATGAACTCGTCGTTGACGCGCGGCGAACCAGGAAAATCGATGCCGAACATCTCGCGCAATTCGCGCTGATAGGTCTCGGCGGTCGGCCAGAGATCGTGGATCGTATCACCGACGGCGTTGGCGCGCGGGATCATCACCCTCAAGGCCAGCGTCCGGTTGGCGGCGCGGTTGTTGAGCATGTAGGTGAGCTGGAAAAGCCCCTCCTCCAGCCAGTCGACGGCGGTCAAGAGCACCAGATGGGTGAAGCCCTCGATGTCCCGCAATGCGATGAGGAGCGAACGGAGTTCGTCCTTTTGCGCCGTGACGAAGGTCAGGTCGGCGCGCCGATAATCCGGCTCGGTGAGCTTGTAGTGCTTCTTGAGCTTGGCGATCAGGTCTTTCATCATGCTCACCACGAATAGTCCGGCATGTCCCAGTCCTTGATCACGGCCTTCTGGTTGGCCTTGTACTGGGCGAAATTCTCGGCATAGAGGTTGGCGCCTTCGGCCTTGCCGGCCTTGATGATCTTCTTCAACGCGACGAAGCCGGCCAGAAGCGCCTCGGGCCGCGGCATGCAGCCGGCGATGTACATGTCGACCGGCAGATAATCGTCGAGCCTTTTGATGGTGTTGTAGCTGTCCCAGTACATGCCGCCATTGATGGTGCAGGAGCCGAGGCCCACGACATATTTGGGCTGCTGCATTTGTTCATAGGCGCGGATGGCGCGCTTGAGGGTCTTGATCGACAGATAGCCGGAAATCATCAGCAAATTGGACTGGCGCGGCGTCGGCCGCCACTGGATGCCCCAGCGATAGGCATCGAAGCGTGGCGTCATCAGCGGGCGCATCTCGATGGCCCCGCAGCCGGTGCCGAAGCCGAGAATCCACAGGCTCTCGGCCCGGGCCCAGTTGTAGAAATCCTCGACGATCTTCGAATAGGCCTTGGGATGGACCTTGGGCGGCGCCTCGCAGAAATAGTCCTTCAAAGGCTCGATCTCGATGGTCTGGCCGTCGGGCGTCTCGACCGTTCTCGGGCGCATTTCCTCGCGCAGCGGGAACTCTTTTTCCGTGTCTTTTTTGAAGGTGGGGTCGAAATGCTTCATTTTTTACACCACCAGGATGGAGAGGACGCCCACGGGCAGTCCCCATTTGAGGAAGAAGCCGATGGACTGTTCGACGCGGAAACGCGGGTGGACGACGCCGACCACGACCGAGACCATGTAGAGGGCGAAGATCTTGATGGCGAACTCGAACCAGTTGGTTGCGCCGCCGAAGAACAGGTTCATGAAGATGACCGTCTTGGCGATGGGATAAAGGACGCGGTTGGTCTGCATCAATGCCAGATAGGCCGAGTGGTATTCGGTCGGCGGGCCGATCGGGATTTCCTGCGGCGCCAGCACCACGTCGAAAGGCGAGCGCATCATCGTGCCGACAAAGGCAATCATCGCCGCCGTGGTCGCCAGCGGGTTGGTGAACAGCGTCCAGTTGAAAATCGAGCCCTGCTGCGCCGCAACGATGTCGGTGATGTTGAGCGTGCCGTATTGCAGCGTCATCGAATAGACGGCGAGCGCCAGCGGCAGCTCGGCCATGGTCACCTGGGAAAGGCCGCGCGAGACACCGATGGCCGCGTGCGGATGGCCGGATTCGCCGGCGCCGAGCGCCATGCCGAGCGTGCCGAAAAACACGAAATAGAGCGCCAGGATCAGGTCGCCGGAATAGGAAAAATTCTGGTGCATGACCGAGCCGTAAATGGTCGGCACGAACAGCAAGAGGCCGATGCCGCCGGTCAGGCGAAAGACCGGGCCGAGATAGAACATGACGCCGTGGTGGATCTTGGACCTCAATGAGAAGTTCTTGATGAGGTCGATATAGTTCTGCCAGACGGGGATGCCGTAGCGGCCACCGACGCGGGCGCCGATCTTCTGGATCACCGCCGTCATGATGAGCCCGTAATTGATGACGATGAAGAGCGTCAGCAGAGCCCAGGCGATCTGGATCCATTCGAAACTCATGACGCGCCTCCCATGGCGATCAGATAGACGGCGACGACGAAGAACAGGACATGCACGGCATAGGTCTGGCCATTGCCGTTGTAGAGCCGACGACCGAACTCGGCGGTGCCGGCAAAGGCATCGGTCACCCCGGTCCAGAATGTCGTGACCACCGGCGCCTCGATCAGGCCCACCGCCTTGCGGTACGGCGCGAAGAAGTTCCAGGCGAAATGGGTGGTCTGAGGCTTGAAGGGCCGTTCGGCGCTGAAGACGATGTTGAACTGCTTCACCTTCTGGGCGTTGTGGTTCATGCCAATGAGGATGCCGAACACGGCAACGAAGATGACGCCGATCACCACCATGATCGCCACGGGGTTCCAGTAGCCGAATTCGGTGACGATGGTCCGGCCTTCCCAGATGAGGGGCTGGTCGCCGAAGAAGGTGCCGATATGGGCGTCGACCTGCTGCAGCACCATGCCGGGCAGAACCGCGAAGGCAACGAGGAAGGCGACGAACAGCATCTGCGGCACAAGGATCCAGACCGGGGCCTCCTTGAGCGCTCTGTGCTCGTCATGCAGCTGGCCGAGGAAGATCGTGTGGATCAGCCGGAACAGGTAGAGGAAGCCGACCGGGCCGGCCATGAAGATGAGAATGAGCGGCAGCCTCAGTTCGCTCTCGAGAATGGCGTTGTAGAACACCCAGCGACCACCGAAGCCGGAAAGCGGCGGCACGCCGGACATGGCGATGATGCCGATCAGCACCGAGACGAAGGTGAAGGGCATCAGGGTGATGAGCCCGCCCATCTTGTACATGAGCTTGGTGTGGGTGCGTTTGTAGACGCCGCCGACCGCGAGGAAGAGGCCGGACTTGTAGACATAATGGTTGATGACGAACATCAGCGCCAGCAGCCAGCCCAGATGGTTCATCAGGGCCAGGCCGAAGACGGCATAGCCCATCTGCGAGATCGACGACCACGCCAGAAGACGCTTGGCGTCTTCCTGGAAGGCGGCGATGACGGCGCCGACAAAGGCGGAGATGGCGCCGATCCAGACGAGCACATGGGTGAGGTCGACACCAAAGAGCGTCTGGTGGCCCATATTGACCAAAAGGACCCACAGGCCGAACAGGCCGGCCTTCAACAGGATGCCCGAGACCATGGGCGAGACGTCGGTTTCGGCTTCGGCATGGGCGCCCGGCAACCAGATATGCAGGCCGATCGAGGCGGTTTTGGTCATGAAGCCCAGAGCGAGCAGGACGAAAACCCAGGGCGCGACATTCGCGGCGACTTG
The DNA here is from genome assembly GCA_018818925.1 of Alphaproteobacteria bacterium. Taxonomy (GTDB): domain Bacteria; phylum Pseudomonadota; class Alphaproteobacteria; order Rhizobiales; family Devosiaceae; genus JAHJQZ01. Next base: position 1,712 of record JAHJQZ010000006.1, on the reverse strand, counting down.
GGAGAGGCCGTCGAGCGCGAAGGGCTGGGCGCCGTGCGCCGCGAGGGCGAAACCGAACAGGATGGCAAAGGCGCCGCCCAGTGAGAACAGGATATAGGAAAGCGCGTGCGGCTCGGAGAGCTTGCCCCGCAAAATGAGGAAATAGGAGCCGATTGTCAGGATTTCCCAGGCGGCGAAGAAGCCGAAGCTCGTTTCGGCCTCGATGAGCAGCGCCAGGCCGGCATACATCAGCATGGCCGGGGCATAAAAGCCCATGCGCTTGCCGCCTTCACTGAAGGAGGCGAGGAGGATCACCGCGCCGCCGAGCAGCATGATGATGGCGAAGATCATCTGCATCGGGTCGTAGATGGGCATCCGCAAGTAGAACCAGCCGACCAGGCCGGCAATGGCGAGGACGTTCTTGACGCGGGCCGGCAGGAATTCGAGCGGCAGGAAGGCGAGGGCGAAGAGCACCGGGAGGGCGGTCAGCAGGTTCACGTTGCCGCTGATCGCCCCCCAGACGAAGCCGAGCCCCCACCCGGCCACAAGCGCCGTGCCAATGGCAAGTCCCTTGACGGGAGCCGGCGCCAGACGGTCCTCGTGGTCGCGCTTCAGCGCGTAGCCGAACCAGCGGAACATGTAGCCCGCCTCGATCAGCGCCCCGAGAAGGATCATGATGACGATGGGCAGCCTGTCGGCAGCAACAAGCGCATGCACCAGGTCCCACTTGGCGTAAAAGCCCGGGAAGGGCGGCAGGCCGACCAGCATGGCGACAAAGGTCGCGAAGGCGACGACAAGGATCGGCATGCGCCTCAGATGCGCCCAGTCGAGAAGGGTGCGCCCCTTGACGCAGGCCGAGAGCCAGAACAGGCCGGCCTTGGCGACCGCGTGGCTCAAAACCACGCCGCCGGCGACAAACCAATACCCGTCTCCCAGGATGTCGCGCTGGCCGATGATGGCGAGCACGAGCCCAATCTGGCCGACCGAGGAATAGCCGAGAAGACGCCGGTCGTGCTCTTGTGAAAGGGCGAGGACATTGGCGGTCACGAAAGTGACGATGCCGATGCCGGTGGCGAGCACGTACCATTCGGGCCCGGCGGCGGCGAAAAGCTTGTCGGCGGCGAAAAGGGCGGCGGTGCCGGACGCGGCGGAGAACAGGGCCGAGAAGCCGGGATGGGCCGCCTCGTAGATGTCGAGGGCCCAGCCATTGGCCGGAAAGGGCTTGAGTTCGAGCGCCAGCGCGATCAGCACCAGGAAGATGGCGAGGGACGGACCGGAAAAGCCGAGCGGGGTCTCGGCGATGTCGTCGATATTGAGCGAGCCGTTGGCGTGATAGACAAAGATGATGCCGACGAGCAGCAGGATCGAGATGATCTGCGAAACGATCAGGTATTTGAAGCCGGCGGTGACGGCGCACTTGTCGTCGCTCAAAAGCACCAGGCCGGCCGAGGCGATGACGATCAGCTCGATGAAGACGAAAAGGTTGAACACGTCGCGCGTCATGACGAGGCCGGAAAGCGCCATGACCAGCACCATGAGAACCGCCATGGCCCGCCTGCCGTGCTCGATCAGGGCGTCGCGCATGACAAGGGCCGAAAGCAATCCGGTCGTAGTGACGACCGACATGACCACCGCCTCGGCCAGGCCGACGCGCAGGTTGATGGCGAAGGGCGGCAGGGCGCCGGCGGTGACGATGTCGAAGGGCGCCATGGCGCCCATGGCCAGAAGATAGG
>JAHJQZ010000081.1 GCA_018818925.1 Alphaproteobacteria bacterium | reverse complement strand
CTTTCTCCGCCATCAAGATCAGGGGCGAGCGCGCCTACGATCTGGCCCGTGCCGGTGAGATTGTCGACATGCCCGAGCGCGAGGTCGAGATCGACAGCTTCGCGCTTGTCAACCATGGCGCGGACCTGTCCGAATTCGTGGTGACCTGCGCCAAGGGCACTTATGTCAGGGCGCTGGCCCGCGACATTGCCGAGATGCTGGGCACGAAGGGCCATGTCGCCCGCCTGCACCGCTCCGCCGTCGGCGGCTTCAGCGATGCGGACGCGGTGCAGCTGGCCGATATCGAGGCCGCCGAACCCGAAGGACGCACGCGCTTTCTCTTGCCCGTGGCGGCGGGGCTTGTCGGCGTGCCCGAGATCCGCGTCGACATGCGCCAGGCCTCGCTCATCCGGCTCGGCAATCCGGTGCTTTTGACCGGCGCCGGCGCGCCGATCGCGATGGAGGAATGCTGGGCCTCGCTCAAGGGCGAAGCGGTGGCGGTCGGCTGTGTCGAGCAGGGCCAGTTCAAGCCGAGGCGGGTGATCCTGCCGGGCGGATGACGGGTCAGCGTTCCGACGGCACAAGCCTCAGCCAGACGGTTCCCGACTCATCGGCTGCGCCGTCATGCCGCTTGCGGTCGAGAATAGACCAGACCAGAAGCGCACCGATGATGACGATGGTTACGAAGAAGACGAAATCCATGCCAGGGAAATAGGTGCCGGCGCTGGCCATGCCGACGGCGCCGCCAACGCAATGGCCGAGTGCGACCAGACCGAGGCTGCGGGTAATGAGATAAAGCAGCATGTCGGCGACAAAGATGGCGAAAAGCGCGATCAGCCACGGCAACTGGGTGCCGGTCGGGAAGAAATAGTATTGCGTTAGGTGGTAGAGCGCGAACAGCAGTGCCGCGATGCCGATGGCAGCCGGCAGGCCGAGCCAGCGTTCGCTGGTCCTGAAAATCAGGATGGCGAACAGAGGATAATAGGGCACATGAAACAGCATGGCCGAAACGAAGTGAATGGAGAAGCGCGTCACGTCGAACGGGCCGCTCCACAGCGCTTGCAGCGCATAGAAATTCGCGATGAAGACATAGGCGCCGACCCAGACGATCGCGGTCAGCCACGACCTTGCGGAATCCGGCCACCAAGCATAGGCCAACTGCCAACGCCGAGCCAGCCACAGCGGAATGGCGATGGAAAAAACCGGAATGGCGACGAAGGCCAGAAGACTGCCGCTGATCGCCATATAGGGCGAGGTGTCATCTCCTCCGGAAAGCGAGGCGAACCAGTTGGCGACGAGGATGAGCAGGCAATAGCTGGCGAAAACGCCCAGTCCGATCAGCGTCTGATTGCGGGGGCTGGGCATCGCTTGGCGCTCCATCCAGGATCCTAGGTTCAGATGGAAAAACCTGACGACGATAGCCAGAAGCCGCATTGATCTGGCGCAGTCACGCAAGTGACACAAATCTTGCTGGCAGGGCGGTCGAAACTGGACGAGCTTTTTCAAGCTTTCCGGATGATGACCTATTGCGGTCCGGGATCCATCAGCGCGTGGATGCGGTCGGCCCCGAGCCGGGTCAGGCGCAGCATCAGTGCCTTGCGCCGCGCTCCGGCCAGGGGATCGTTCGCCGCTTGCCTGATGATGTCGGCTCCGTGCCCGTCGGCAACGATCAGCCCCTCGCTTTCGGGAAAGATCGCGGCATCGAGTTCCGGCGGCTTGGCGAAAAAGAACCGGTCGCAGAAATCGCGATAGAACTGCCACTTGGCGTCGACACGGAGATCGGCAAGGCACGATTTGATTTCGACGATCCAGATTTCGCCTTTCGGTCCGACGCCGAGAATATCGGCGCGGCGTCCGTTGGCGAGCGGCACTTCGGCAAAGCAGCTCAGATCGAACTGTCCGCGCAAGAGCCGCATGGTGCCACGCTGCACCATCAGCGCCGTCGGCGACTGCCGGGCGTCGCTGATGAGCGGCAGGTCAGGCATTGGCCTTGGCCTTTTCGGCAATACCGGCCCGCGGCCGCAAGGCGCCGATCGTCAGGAAAGACAGGATGACAAGCGGAATGCCGATACCGAACGAATGGCGGATCGAGATGTGTTCGGCGACAAAACCGAGCATGGGCGGCGCGACAAGGAAGGTGATGAACGAGATCTGCGCCAGCGCCGCGACATTGACGGCGGCCGGTCGGTCGGTGCGCTGCGCTGCCGCCGACACTGCCAGCGGGAAGATGGCGCTGGTGCCGATGCCCATCAGGGCGAAACCGAGCAGGGCAACGGCCGGATGCGTCGAGAAGGTGACGGCACACACACCGACCCCGAGCGTGGTCAGCAGGATGCGCGCCACCCTGACCGGCCCGAACCGTTCGATGAAGCCGTCGGCGAAGAACCGGGTGATCGCCTGGAAGAAGGCGCCGAAGACAAAGGCGGTGGCATTGATGAAGGGGGTGGTGTCGAAGGTGTCGCGCATGAAGATCACCGACCAGTCGGATCCGGCCCCTTCGAGAAGCATGGCCGACAGGGTGAAGGCGACCAGGACGAGAATCGCGCCGGTGGGACGGACGAAACGCGGCCGCTCGCCTTCCTCGACGACGCGCTTGGGCGCCGGCTTGAAGTCCCAGTTCACCAGCGTCGACAAAATGATGATGACGAGGGCCATGCCGAACAGATGCAGGCGAAAATCGACGTCGAGCGCCTTGGCCACGGCGCTGACGGCGCCGGCGGCGAAAAAGCCGAAGCTCCAGAAGGCGTGCGAGCGGTTCATCACCCGCTTGCCGATCTGGTATTCGACCCGGTCGGCCTCGACATTGAGAACGATCTCGACGCAGCCGATGGCCAGGCCGGCCAGGAACATGGCGAGAAACATCATGTAGGGGTTGGGGGCCAGCGACACCGAGGCGATCATCAGCGCCACCATCGGAATCCCGAGCAAAAGGCTCCTGCGCTCGCCGAGTTTTTCGAGAAGCCGGCCGGCGAACATCAGCGACACCTGGGTGCCGATGGCGCCCCCGATCAGCGCCAGGCCGAGCGTCGCCTCGCCAATGCCCATGGACAGCTGGATGTCGCCGAGGCGCGGATTGATGCCGCCCAGACCGAACGAATACAGGAAAAACGCAGCAAAGACGCGGCGCTGGGGTGCGCGGTCGAGCCCGAAAACCATCTTGATTCTCCCGCCGTCAAATCGGCGCGGCTGGTGTTTTACTAAAGCCAAACGCGCTGACAAGCACAAGCGACGCGGGCAGCATTCTATTTATCCACGTTGCGGACTAAATGTCACTATGCCGGCTGCGACACGGGCGCGCGCTCCGAACGCGCCCGGCCTGAGGTAGAACGGCAGCACCAAGCGGGGATCCGAGGATGGACTGGACCGAATACTACATGGGCTTTGCCCTGCATGCCGCCAAAAAGAGCAAGGATTCGACCAAGGTCGGCGCCGTTCTGGTCGGACCCGAGGGCGAAATCCGGCTGACCGGCTATAACGGTCCGCCGCGCGGCGTCAGCGATCTGCCCGAACGCCGCGAGCGGCCGCAAAAATACCTGTTTGCCTCGCATGCCGAGGCCAATCTCATCGCCTTCGCGGCGCGCGAGGGCATCCGCACCAGCGGCTGCACCGTCTATGTCACCCACATGTGCTGCTCGGCCTGCACGCGCATCCTGATCCAGGCGGGGGTGCGGGCAATCGTTTTCGGCGCCGGCACCACCTCGATGCCGAAAGAGGAATTCGCGGCGGCGCGCGACATGTTCGAGGAGGCCGGAGTGGCGCTGACGCCTTACGAGTCCGCAGACTGAACGCCGGCGGCGGCCGGACCGCGATTCGCCCGGTCGCGTCGGCCGGCGAGCGTCCCGATCTCCGGGGCGAGACCTTGTGTCACACCCGTTCGAAGCAGATTTCAGCGGTTCCGGCATGGCGAAAGCCGAGCCGGTCCGCCGCGGCCCGCGACAGGTCGAGCACGCGCCTGTTGATGAACGGGCCGCGATCATTGATCGTCACCACGACCGAGCGGCCGTTGCCGTGATTGGTTACCCTGATGCGGGTGCCGAAGGGCAGGGTGCGATGGGCCGCCGTCATGGCGGCGGGATTCATCATCTCGCCCGACGCGGTGCGCGACCGCAGCGCATACCAGGATGCGGCACCGCATTGCTGGGGCTCCTCGGACAGACCGGAGGTGGGACCGGCCAGACCGACGAAAACAGCCAAGAGGGCCGCGACGCCGAGGCGAACGCGTGTTGTGGACAATGGAAACTCTACCCCGGGACACGATGACGACAGACGGGGCGGCTACGGGTTCGATGTGGCCAGAATGTGATGGGACGGCAAGAAACGCGTCCTACCGGCACGGTCATGACGCGGACCGGACGGGTTCGGGGGTGCCGCGCCGGCTCCGCGATTGGCTGTGGCGCCATTGTTTTTGACCAATTGATAAAAATTTATCCCTGCGCTAGCATTCCTTCCAATCCAGTGTCTATGGAGCGGGAGAAGGCCCATGTCCGGCGAACAGGTGAGAAGCGGAATAGCATCGGGTCGACTGGAGCCGGCGCAATACGCAGCCAATTTCGCCGACCTGCATCCCGTGCTGTCTTCGCACGAGGCGCGGGTCGAAGCGGATCGTTGCTATTTCTGCCACGACGCGCCGTGCATGACGGCCTGCCCGACCCATATCGACATCCCGATGTTCATCCGGCAGATCGCCTCGTCCAATCCGCTCGGCGCCGCCGAGACGATCTTTTCGGAAAACATCTTCGGCGGCATGTGCGCCCGCGTCTGCCCGACCGAGACGCTGTGCGAAGAGGTCTGCGTGCGCGAAATCGCCGAGGGCAAGCCGGTCAAGATCGGCCAGTTGCAGCGCTTTGCCACCGACGCCGCCATGGCGGCCAACAAGCAGTTCTTTGCCCGCGCCGCGGCGACCGGCAGGAAAATCGCCGTGGTCGGCGCCGGTCCGGCCGGCCTTTCCTGTGGCCATCGTCTCGCCATGCTCGGCCATCTGGTGACGGTCTACGAGAAAAAGGACAAGCCCGGCGGTCTCAACGAATTCGGCATTGCCGCTTACAAGGCGGTCGACAATTTCGCCCAGGCGGAGGTCGAGTGGCTGTTGCAGATCGGCGGCATATCGATCGAATACGGCAAGGCGCTCGGCCGCGATGTCGCGCTCGACCGATTGAGAGCCGAGTATGACGCGGTCTTTGTCGCCATCGGCCTCGGCGCGGCGCGGGCCCTCGACATTCCCGGCGCCGAGCTCGATGGCGTCGACTCCGCCCTCGACTTCATTTCCCGCCTGCGTCAGGCCGGCGACCTGTCCGCTCTGCCGGTCGGCCGCGAGGTCGTCGTCATCGGCGGCGGCATGACCGCCATCGACGCCGCCGTCCAGGCGAAGCTGCTTGGCGCCCGCAGCGTCACGCTCGTCTACCGCCGCGATCGCTCCCGCATGCCGGCTTCGGTCTTCGAGCAGGATCTGGCCGCCGCCCATGGCGTGCACCTCATCTTCAACGCCAATCCCGTCGCCGTGACCGGCGCCGGAAGCACCGAGGCGGTGACCTTCGAATACACAAGCCAGGATGGCGAAAGGCTGGTGGCGACCGGCGAGACCTTCTCGGTGGCCGCCGACCAGGTTCTCGTCGCCATCGGCCAGGTCATGGAGGCCGGTCCGGCCGATCTCGCCGTCGCGGATGGCGCCTTTGTCCGTTCCGAGCACAACAGGTCCTCGCTCGCCGGGGTCTGGGTCGGCGGCGACTGCGCCAGGAGCGGCGACGACCTGACCGTTTCGGCGGTGCAGGACGGCAAGGTGGCGGCACTATCCATTCACGAAAGCCTCATGGGCTAGCGCGGGAGGCGAACATGGCAGACCTTTCAAGCACTTTTGTCGGAATCAAATCGCCCAACCCGTTCTGGCTCGCCTCGGCGCCGCCCACCGATAAGGCCTATAACGTCACCCGTGCCTTCAGGGCCGGCTGGGGCGGGGTCGTGTGGAAGACGCTTGGCGAGGACGGCCCGCCCGTCGTCAATGTCAACGGTCCGCGCTATGGCGCCATCTGGTCCGGCGACCGCCGCCTGATCGGGCTCAACAACATCGAGCTGATCACCGACCGGCCGCTCGAACTCAACCTTCGGGAGATAAAGCAGGTCAAGCGCGACTGGCCCGACCGTGCCGTCGTCGTCTCGCTGATGGTGCCCTGTCTCGAGGAAGCCTGGAAGGCGATCCTCGGCCGGGTCGAGGAGACCGGCGCCGACGGGGTCGAACTCAATTTCGGCTGCCCGCACGGCATGTCGGAGCGCGGCATGGGCTCGGCGGTCGGCCAGGTGCCCGAATATGTTGAAATGGTCACGCGCTGGTGCAAGGCCAACACGCGCATGCCGGTCATCGTCAAGCTGACGCCCAACATTTCCGATATCCGCAACCCGGCCCGCGCCGCCAAGAACGGCGGTGCCGACGCGGTGTCGCTCATCAACACCATCAATTCGATCACCGCCGTCGATCTCGACAGCTTCGCGCCCGAACCGACCATCGACGGCAAGGGCAGCCATGGCGGCTACTGCGGTCCGGCGGTCAAGCCGATCGCCCTCAACATGGTCGCCGAACTGGCCCGCGATCCCGAGATGGAACACCTGCCGATCTCCGGCATCGGCGGGGTCACCACCTGGCGCGACGCAGCCGAGTTCCTGGCGCTCGGCGCCACCAATGTCCAGGTCTGCACGGCGGTGATGACCTACGGCTTCCGCATCGTCGAGGAGATGATCAGCGGCCTGTCCAACTGGATGGACGAAAAGGGCCACAAAACGCTCGACGACGTCATCGGCCGCGCCGTGCCCAACGTCACCAAATGGGAATATTTGAACCTCAACTACGTCACCAAGGCGCATATCGACCAGGAGCTCTGCATCAAGTGCGGCCGCTGCCACATCGCCTGCGAGGACACCTCGCACCAGGCGATCATGGCGCAAAAGCAGGGCGTCAGGCATTTCGAGGTGATGGACGACGAATGCGTCGGCTGCAACCTCTGCGTCAATGTCTGCCCGGTCGAGGACTGCATCACCATGGTGCCCATGGCGCCCGGCAGCATGGATCCGCGCACCAAAAAGCCGGTCGCACCCGGCTACGCCAACTGGACGACGCATCCGAACAATCCCGGCGCCGTCGAGGCGGCGGATTAGGCGCCGTCGCGGCGCAAGCCCCGGGCAATTGCCGGCAAGGCGCGTCAGCCGGCGCGCTTGAGCGCGGCGTCCGCCACGGGCGACACCCTGATGGCGGTACCCTCGCCCTGTTCCTCGGCCAGCCGATAGCGGTTGAGCGTCTTGCGCAGCCTGCCCTTGGCGAGACTGGCCGCCAGCGCCGGGTCTTCGTGCCTAAGCACCAGACCGAGGCGCGACAACAGCACCGAACCGGCCTTTTCATCGCGCGACAGCCGGGCAACGAGCGCCCGGAGCGCGTTCTGCTGCTTCGGGGTCAAGAGCGGCTGGAGCGCGGGCTGTTGCGTTTCGACGCGCGGTACGGCCGGCGCCGGCTTCGGTTCCGCCTGGCGGTGCGGCAACACCGCGTAACGGTCGAAGGCGCTCCGCAATTCGGCACTGGCCGAGGCGTAGCCGATGCCGACGGCGATGCGGCCGGCATTGGTGATGCGGTGGGCGAGCGGCGCAAAATCGCGGTCGCTCGACACGATGACGAACATGTCGGCGGCGCCGGCGATCAGGGTCTCGACGGCGGCGACCGCCAGGGCGATGTCGGCGCCGTTCTTGCCGCCCGAGCCGGGGATCATGACGGCGGTGCCGGCATTGTCGCGACAGACCGCGAGCCAGCCGGCATGAGACGGATTGGTGAAATCGCCGAAACAAGTGAGCGTCATGGCGCCGCCCAGGCCGGCAAAGACCGCGCCGATCAACGGCCAATTGTCGGCGCTGATGTTCTCGGCGTCGACGAAAACGGCGATCTGCGCTCCGGTGCTGCGGTCGGATAGGTGCATGCGGCCAGTATGGCGACGAGCCGTCAAGAGAGCGTTCACCAGGCGCAAAGACGCGATTTAGAGTTACCCGAGGGTAAACGCCGCGGGCGGGCGTTGCCTCCGGACGCTATTTGGCCAGCTCGCCATGTCGGGCATTCTTCGGGGCGAGGCCGGTCAGAAAGAGCTGGTCCAAGAGCCGCGCCGCGTCGTCGAACCGGCCCTCGCCGGAAAAGTCGGGGCCGAGCACGGCGCGGACCTGCACGTCGAAATCGGCATAGTGCTGGGTGGTCGCCCAGATGGCGAAGATGAGGTGCCGCGGGTCGACGCGGGCCAGCCGGCCCTGATCCATCCAGCGCCTGAGAATGACGCTTTTTTCGTCGACCAGATCCTTCAATTCGCCTTCGAGCAGATCCATGATGCGCGGGGCGCCCTGAAGGATCTCGTTGGCGAACAGGCGGCTTTCACGCGGATAGTCGCGCGCCATCTCGAGCTTCCTGCGGATATAGGCGCGGATTTCGCTCAAGGGGTCGCCGTTGGGGTCGATGGCGCGCAAGGGGTCGAGCCAGGTGTCGAGCAGCCGCCCGATCAACGCCTTGTGAATGTCGTCCTTGCGGCCGAAATAGTACAGGAGGTTGGGCTTGGACATGCCGGCGGCCTCGGCGATCTGGTCGATCGTGGCGCCCCGGAATCCATTCGCCGAAAACACATCGAGCGCCGCCTCGAGAATCTGCTCGCGCTTCTCGCGCTGGATGCGCGTCACGGGCCGCGCGGTTTTACCTTTTGCCACACCCCCTCCTCGCTCGGCGGCGGCAATTAGTCCTTGATTGCCGTGTGCGTGATGCTAACATTTTTCCAACTGGTCAAAAAACTGGATACCAGTTTCGCCGGACTTGTCCAGCCCGGCTGACCTGAGACCGAACTCTTCTGTGAGGAAATGGGCTGTGTCGGAACGAAATCCTGTCGTCCCAAATGATCTTAATGCGTTCTGGATGCCGTTTACGGCCAATCGCCAGTTCAAGAAGGCGCCGCGCATGTTCGTGGCCGCCAAGGACATGCACTACACCACTTCGGACGGCCGCGAGGTCATGGACGGCACGGCCGGCCTGTGGTGCGTCAATGCCGGCCACACGCGCCCGAGGATCACCGAGGCGATCCAGAAGCAGGTGGCCGAGCTCGACTACGCGCCGGCTTTCCAGATGGGCCATCCGCTGGCCTTCGAACTGGCCAACAGGCTGGTCGACATCGCCCCCGACGCCATGCAGCATGTGTTCTTCACCAATTCCGGCTCGGAAAGCGTCGACACGGCACTAAAGATCGCGCTGGCGTATCAGCGCGTCATCGGCCAGGGCGCCCGCACACGGCTGATCGGCCGCGAGCGCGCCTATCACGGCGTCAATTTCGGCGGCATCTCGGTTGGCGGCATCGTCGGCAACAGGAAGCTCTACGGCACGCTTCTGGCCGGCGTCGACCACATGCCCCACACCCATCTGCCGGCAAGGAACGCCTTCACGCGCGGCGTGCCCGAACACGGCGCCGAACTCGCCGACGAGCTCGAACGCATCGTCGCCCTGCACGACGCCTCGACCATCGCCGCCGTCATCGTCGAGCCGGTGGCCGGCTCGACCGGCGTCCTGATCCCGCCCAGGAACTATCTCAAGAAGCTCCGCGAGATCACCAAAAAGCACGGCATCCTGTTGATCTTCGACGAGGTCATCACCGGCTATGGCCGTCTCGGCACGCCGTTCGGCGCCGATTATTTCGACGTGGTGCCCGACATCATGGTCACGGCCAAGGGCCTGACCAACGGCGTCATCCCCATGGGCGCGGTCTTCACCAGCGCCGAAATCCACGACGCCTTCATGACCGGGCCCGAGCATCTGATCGAGCTGCCGCATGGCTATACCTATTCGGGCAATCCGATCGCCGCGGCCGCGGGCCTTGCCACCCTCGAAACCTATCGCGAGGAGGGTCTTCTGACCCGCGGCGCTGAACTCGGTCCCTATTGGCAGGAGGCGCTGCATTCGCTCAGGGACGCGCCGCACGTCATCGACATCCGCAATATCGGCCTTGTCGGCGCCATCGAGCTCGAGCCGATCGCCGGCGAGCCGACCAAGCGGGCGTTCTCCGCCTTCCTGTCAGCTTTCGAAAAGGGCCTTCTGATCCGCACCACGGGCGATATCATTGCGCTATCGCCGCCGCTCATCATCGAAAAAGCCCAGATCGACCAGATCGTCGACATCGTCCGAGCCGCCCTGAACGAGGCCGATTAATGTATGTTCTAGACAATGCGATCGGCGGCAAGCGCGCGCCCTCCGCTTCCGCCCGCACTGCCCCTGTGTTCAATCCGGCGACCGGCGAGGAAATCGGCGCGGTGCCGCTTTCCGCGATCGCCGAGATCGACGCGGCGGTCGAGAACGCCAAACAGGCGCAGCCCGCCTGGGGCAACCTGACTCCGGCCAAGCGCGCCTCGGTGTTCTTCAAGTTCGCCGAGAAGCTTCACAAGCATGGCGACGAGATCGCCCGCGAAATCTCGCGCGAGCACGGCAAGACCCATGCCGATGCCCTGGCCGAGGTGGCGCGTGGCGTCGAGATCGTCGAATTCGCCTGCGGCATTCCGCATCTCCTGAAAGGCGAATATTCGCGCAATGTCGGCCCTTCGATCGATTCCTATTCCGACCGCCAGCCGCTCGGCGTCGTTGCCGGCATCACCCCGTTCAACTTCCCGGCCATGGTGCCGATGTGGATGTATCCGCTGGCCATCGCCTCGGGCAACGCTTTCGTTCTCAAGCCCTCCGAGCGCGACCCGTCGGCCTCGCTGATGTGCTGGGAGCTGTTCATGGAGGCCGGCTTGCCGCCGGGCATTCTCAACATCGTCCAGGGCGACAAGGTGGCGGTCGACGCCATCCTCGACCACAAGGACATCAAGGCGGTGAGCTTTGTCGGCTCGACGCCGGTTGCCCAACACATCTATGAACGCGGCTCAAAGGCCGGCAAGCGCGTGCAGGCGCTCGGCGGCGCCAAGAACCACATGATCGTCATGCCCGATGCCGATCTCGACATGGCCGCCAACGCCCTGATGGGGGCGGGCTACGGTTCGGCCGGCGAGCGCTGCATGGCGATCACCGTGGCCGTGCCGGTCGGCGAAAAGACCGCCGACGCGCTCATCGCCCGGATGAAGCCGATGGTCGAGCAGCTAAAGATCGGCCCCTCGAGCGACAGGGAAGCCGAGATGGGCCCGCTCATCACCCGCGCGGCACAGGAGAAGGTGAAGTCCTATATCGACAGCGGCGTGGCCGAGGGCGCCGAACTGGTCGTCGACGGACGCAACTTCTCGCTTCAGGGCTACGAGGACGGCTTTTTCGTCGGCGGCACGCTGTTCGACCGTGTCACGCCCGACATGAAGATCTATCAGGACGAAATCTTCGGGCCGGTGCTGTCGACCGTTCGCGCCTCTTCCTACGAGGAAGCGGTCCAGCTCATCCACAATCACCAATACGGCAACGGCACCGCCATCTTCACCCGCGACGGCGACACGGCGCGCGCCTTCGCCAGTGATATCGAGGTCGGCATGGTCGGGGTCAATGTCCCGATCCCTGTGCCGGTCGCCTATCATTCGTTCGGCGGCTGGAAACAGTCGCTGTTCGGCGACCATTCGATCTACGGGCCGGAAGGCGTGCATTTCTACACACGATTGAAGACCGTCACCTCCCGCTGGCCGAGCGGGGTCAAGGAGGGCGCGGTCTTCACCTTCCCGAGTATGAAATAGTGAGCAAACCTGATGGACTATGTGCTCAACGCAATCACAGGCCTAGGTCCAAGTTTAATCATTGCCGGTATCGCGGCGTATCTTGCAGTTTGGCAATTCCGACGTCAAAAGCACTGGGAGCATCGCTTTAGCGCTTACATGGCAATACTGAATGCTCTGTACATGATGACGGAGTATTCGAGTGTTTTTTTTGAAGCAGAACAAAATAGCATGCCGTTCCCGGATGATCAGAAGAAGATTCTAGCGAAAAGGTATCGGGAAGGGCAGGATGAACTGTGGAAGCAAGTAGCCATAGGCGGTCTAGTGTTACCAAGAGGAACGATAAAGTCCATACAAGAATTACTAAATGCGGCTCGAAGCGCACAAAATACTATGGATCTTTTGAAGGCCAATGCCGACGAGAGTGATGTTCTTTTCAGGGGAATTGAAACGCTCGTAGCAGCTGCTCGCAAGGATCTTGGGTTGCGCGATCTCTATTTGCTACCGATGCTTCCGAGAAGGGAACAGAGCAAATGACAAATCTCAGAGGCGGTTTGATCCAGATGGCGCTCAAAGGCGACACGGCGATGTCGCCGCAAGAGATCAAGCAAAAAATGATTGAGGCGCACCTGCCCCTGATCGCGGAGGCCGGCAAGCAGGGGGTGCAGGTGTTGTGCTTCCAGGAAGTGTTCAACCAGCCCTATTTCTGCCCGAGCCAGGACGCCAAATGGTACGGCGCCGCCGAGAAGGTGCCGGACGGACCGACCACGAGGCTGATGCAGGAGCTGGCGAAAAAGCACGCGATGGTGATCGTCGTGCCGATCTACGAGGAAGACATCACCGGGGTCTATTACAATTGCGCCGCCGTCATCGATGCCGACGGCAAATTTCTTGGCAAATACCGCAAGACCCATATCCCGCATGTCGGGGGGTTCTGGGAGAAGTTCTTCTTCAAGCCCGGTTCGTCCGGCTGGCCGGTCTTTGAGACCGCCTATGTCAAGCTCGGCGTCTATATCTGCTATGACCGCCACTTCCCCGAGGGCTGGCGGGCGCTGGCATTGAATGGCGCCGAATACATCGTCAATCCGTCCGCGACGGTGGCAGGGCTTTCCGAATATCTGTGGAAGCTCGAGCAGCCGGCCAGCGCGGTGGCCAACGGCGTCTATATCGGCGCCATCAACCGCGTCGGCACCGAGGCGCCGTGGAACATCGGCGAGTTCTACGGCCAGTCCTATTTCGTCAACCCGCGCGGCCAGATCGAAAAGACCGCTTCCCGCGACAAGGACGAACTGATCGTCCACGACATGGACATGGACATGGTCCGCACCGTCCGGAACACCTGGCAGTTCTTCCGCGACCGGCGGCCCGAGACCTACGCCGTTTTGACCGACATCTGAGACAAGGAAGCGCGAATCGATGGCAGCCCCCGGACAGAACCTCAAGATCAACGCCGAAAGGCTCTGGGAGACGATTCACGAACTAGCCGAAATCGGACCCGGGATTGCCGGCGGCAACAACCGCCAGACCCTGACCAATGCCGACAACGAAGGCCGGCACCTGTTCAAGCGCTGGTGCGATGCGGCGGGGCTCGAAATGGGTGTCGACCGGATGGGCACCATGTTCATGACCCGTCCCGGCACCGATCCCGATGCCCTGCCGGTCTATGTGGGATCCCATCTCGATACCCAGCCGACCGGCGGCCGCTACGATGGCGTGCTCGGCGTGCTCTCCGCCCTCGAACTCGTCCGCACCCTCAACGATCTCGACATCAGGACCAGGCACCCGATCGTTGTCACCAACTGGACCAACGAGGAGGGGGCACGTTTTGCGCCGGCCATGTTGGCATCCGGCGTTTTCGCCGGCATGCATGACCTCGATTACGCCTATGGCCGCACCGATCCGGATGGCAAGAGGTTCGGCGACGAATTGAAGCGCATCGGCTGGGTCGGCGACGAGGACGTCGGCGCCCGCAAGATGCACGCCTATTTCGAATACCATATCGAGCAGGGCCCGATCCTTGAGGCCGAGGACAAGCTCATCGGCGTCGTCACCCACGGCCAGGGCCTGTGGTGGCTCGAATTCACCCTCAGCGGCAAAGAGGCGCATACCGGCTCGACGCCGATGACCATGCGCGTCAATGCCGGCCTCGCCATGGCCCGCATCCTCGAAATGGTGCAAAAGGTGGCGATGGACAGCCAGCCCAACGCCGTCGGCGGCGTCGGCCAGTGCTTTTTCTCGCCCAATTCGCGCAACGTGCTGCCCGGCAAGGTCGTCTTCACCGTCGACATCCGCACCGTCGACCAGCAAAAGCTCGACGCCATGCGGGCGCGGGTCGAGAAGGAAGCCGCCGAAATCTGCGCGGCGCTCGGCGTCGGCTGCTCGGTCGAGCCGGTCGGGCATTTCGACCCGGTCGCCTTCGATCCCGAACTGGTCGGCCGCGTCAGGAAAGCCGCCGAGGATCTCGGCTATTCGCATATGGACATCGTTTCCGGCGCCGGCCACGACGCCTGCTGGATGAACCGAGTGGCGCCCTCGACCATGATCATGTGCCCCTGCGTCGGCGGGCTCTCTCACAACGAGGCCGAGGATATTTCCAGGGAATGGGCCGCGGCGGGGGCCGATGTGCTCTTGAGGGCGGTGCTGGAGACGGCGGAGGTGGTTGAGTGAGCGAGTCCGCAAAGGCCCCCTCACCTGGCCTTCGCAAAGCGAAGTCCGACCTCTCCCCCGAAGGGAGAGGTAAGGGGCGTTGCGGTCGGCGGCTTGAGATTGTTTGCCTCTCCCCTCGGGAGAGAGGTCGGCGCGTAGCGCCGGGTGAGGGGGCCTGATGGCGACACCGAAGACCAGCTTTGCCGCCAGCAGTGCCAAAAGGCTTCGTACGAGCATGACCGATGCGGAAAGAAAGCTCTGGTTCCGTATCCGCAATCGGCAATTGCTGGGCTTCAAGTTCGTCCGCCAGCTCCCCATCGGCCGATACGTCGCCGATTTTGTCTGCCGAGAGGCCGCACTGATCGTCGAAATCGATGGGGGCCAACACAACGGTTCCGAGCGCGACATCGAACGAACCGGGTTTCTCAACCACGAGGGCTATTCCGTCCTGCGCTTCTGGAACAATGAGGTTCTGGGCAATACGGACGGTGTTCTCGAAACGATCATGACCGTGCTTGGCGGCCACCCCTCACCCGACCTTCGCTATGCGAAGGCCGACCTCTCCCCCGAGGGGAGAGGTGCGAAGGGGACAAACGCCGCGACGGCGAGGCGGCGGGCGCGACTGCCGCAGTCGACTTCAGTTAGGGCGGATTCGCGCCTCACCTCTCCCCTCAGGGGAGAGGTCGATCCGAAGGATCGGGTGAGGGGCGAGTTCCCAATCGGTACATAGAACGGGGAGAAACCAATGACCAAAGTCATCCGCAACGGCACCGTGGTCACCGCCGACCGCAGCTACAAGGCCGACGTCATGATGCGCGACGGGCTCATCGAGGCGATCGGGCCGAACCTTCACGGCGATCACGAGTTCGACGCCACCGGCTGCTATGTCATGCCCGGCGGCATCGACCCGCATGTCCATCTCGAAATGCCCTTCATGGGCACCTATTCGAGCGACGATTTCGAATCCGGCACGCGGGCCGGCCTCGCTGGCGGTACGACCATGGTCGTTGATTTCTGCCTGCCCAACCCGGACCAGTCGCTCTTGGAGGCGCTGCAGCGCTGGGACAACAAGACCTCCCGCGCCAATGCCGACTATTCGTTCCACATGGCCATCACCTGGTGGGGCGAGAAGGTCTTTAGCGAAATGGAGGACGTGGTCAAGCGCGGCATCAACTCGTTCAAGCACTTCATGGCCTACAAGGGCGCCCTGATGGTCAATGACGACGAGATGTACGCGAGCTTCAAACGCTGCGCCGCCCTCGGCGCCCTGCCGCTCGTCCATGCCGAAAACGGCGACGTTGTCGCCGACCTGCAGCAATCGCTCTTGGCCGAAGGCAATAACGGGCCGGAGGCGCATGCCTATTCGCGACCGCCCCAGGTCGAGGGCGAGGCCACCAACCGCGCCATCATGATCGCCGACATGGCCGGCGTCCCGCTCTATGTCGTCCACACCTCCTGCGAGGACGCCCACGAAGCCATCCGCCGCGCTCGCCAGAATGGCAAGCGCGTTTATGGCGAGCCGCTGATCCAGCATCTTCTGCTCGACGAGAGCGAATACAGGAACCCCGATTGGGACCATGCCGCCCGCCGCGTCATGTCGCCGCCCTTCAGGGACAAGCGCAACCAGGATTCGCTCTGGGCGGGCCTGGCCGCCGGCTCGCTGCAGGTGGTCGCCACCGACCATTGCGCCTTCACCACGGCGCAAAAGCGCTCCGGCGTCGGTGATTTCACCAAGATTCCCAACGGCACCGGCGGTCTCGAGGACCGCATGCCGCTCTTGTGGACCCATGGCGTCGCCACCGGAAGGCTGACGATGAACGAATTCGTCGCGGTCACCTCGACCAATTCGGCCAAAATCCTCAACATGTATCCCAAAAAAGGCGCCATCGTCCGCGGCGCCGACGCCGACTTGGTCGTCTGGGATCCGGAGCGCGAAAAGACCATCTCGGCTAAAACCCAGCAATCCTCGATCGACTACAACGTTTTCGAGGGCATGAAGGTCAAGGGCTTGCCGCGCTATACCTTCAGCCGCGGCGAAATGGTGATCAAGGAAAACGAGATCCATACCCGCGAGGGCCACGGCCGGTTCGTCGCCCGCGAGCCGTTCCAGGCGGTCAACAAGGCGCTTTCGACCTGGAAGGAGCTGACCGCGCCGCGCAAGGTCGAGCGCTCCGGCATTCCGGCGAGCGGGGTGTGATCGGCGATCCACCCGCACCGGCTCCGAATTCGAAAACCCCGGCCGCGCGCCGGGGTTTTCATATCGGCTCGCGTCGCGTCCGGTCGGAACGGCATCTGATGTTGCGCCAAATGCCTATCGAATAGTCACGATTTGACCAGATGGTCAAATTGACGGCAATCCTATGCCCAGCCTGGTGGCGGCCCGCCCGGCGCCAGATCTTTCTGCTTCCAGACGTCCGCATTTCCGGCGTTTTTCCCCTTTGTTTCGCGTCATATTGTCGCATTTCGTCTGGCCGAACCGGCATCGATCTTGCATGATCCGGCGATGGGTCCAGCGCGGCAGATTGGCTGGGGCCGGAAGCGCATGAAGTGGGGTTCGCCCGAATGACCGCCGTTGTTTCCGCCAGCAAGCTCTCCTTGACCTTCAAGACCAAGGACGGGCCGGTCGAGGCCTTGTCCGACGTCAATCTCGAGATCGAGCGCGGCGAGTTCGTCTCCTTCATCGGACCGTCCGGCTGCGGCAAGACGACCTTCCTGCGCGTGCTCGCCGATCTCGAAACCCCGACAGCCGGCATCGTCAGCATCAATGGCGAGACCCCGGCCAATGCCCGCTCCGACCGCGCCTATGGCTATGTGTTCCAGGCACCGGCCCTTTTGCCCTGGCGTAATGTCGCCGACAACATCGCCCTGCCGCTCGAGATCATGGGCTACACCAAGGCCGAGCAGCAAAAGCGCGTCAAGCGCACGCTCGACCTGGTCAACCTGACCGGCTTCGAGAAGAAATTCCCCTATCAGCTCTCCGGCGGCATGCAGCAGCGCGCCTCGATCGCCAGGGCCCTGGCCTTTGACGCCGACATCCTTTTAATGGACGAGCCTTTCGGCGCCCTCGACGAGATCGTCCGTGACCACCTCAATGAACAGCTTCTAAAGCTCTGGGAAGACACCAGGAAAACCATCTGCTTTGTCACTCATTCCATTCCCGAGGCGGTCTATTTGTCGACCAAGATCGTCGTCATGTCGCCCCGCCCCGGTCGCGTCACCGACATCATCGAAAGCCCCTTGCCGAAACAGCGCCCGCTCGAAATCCGCGACACGCCGGAATTCCTCAAGATCGCCCACCGCGTCCGCGAGGGCCTGAGGGCCGGGCATTCCTACGAGGAAGACGCGTGATGAGCGCGGCGGACATTTCCGCGCCGCGCGGCGCCGCCGGCATGCGCGCGTTTCTCGCTGGCCTCTGGCGCGGTTCGGCCCTGCCGGTCATCATCGTCGTCCTTGCCATTCTTTCCTTCTGGTACGTGATGGCCGTCCAGATGAACGCGCCCTGGCAGGTCAAGCTCAACGAGCGGGCCGGCGAGACGGTATCGGCCTTCGCGTTCATCGAACAGACCTGGAACCAGACCAAGCCGGTCCTGCCGACGCCGCACCAGATCGTCGCCGAAATCTGGGAGGCCACCATTGCCACCGATTTCAGTTCGCGGCGGTCGCTCGCCTATCACGCCTGGGTGACGCTGTCGGCGACGCTTCTGGGCTTTGTCTTCGGTACGGCCCTCGGCGTCGGCCTGGCCATCATCATCATCCACAACGACGCGTCCAACCGCTCGCTGATGCCGTGGATCATCGCCTCCCAGACCGTGCCGATCCTTGCCATCGCCCCGATGGTCGTGGTCGGCCTCGGCGCGGTCGGGGTCACCGGCATGGTGCCCAAGGCGCTGATCTCGATGTATCTGAGCTTTTTTCCGGTGGTGGTCGGCATGGTCAAGGGGTTGCGCTCGCCCGAGGCGCTCCAGCTCGATCTGATGCACACCTATTACGCCCGCCCCGGACAGGTCTTCACCCTGTTGCGCTGGCCTTCGGCGG
Organism: Alphaproteobacteria bacterium; assembly: GCA_018818925.1. GTDB lineage: Bacteria > Pseudomonadota > Alphaproteobacteria > Rhizobiales > Devosiaceae > JAHJQZ01. Next base: position 15,919 of record JAHJQZ010000081.1, on the reverse strand, counting down.
TGCCGTACCTGTTCGCCTCCATGCGGGTCGGCATCGCCATTTCGCTGATCGGCGCCGTGGTCGGCGAATTGTCGAACGCCGCCGGCGGCGGCCTCGGCGTGCGCCTGCTGACCGGTTCCTACAACGGCCAGACCATCCAGATCTGGGCGGCCCTGCTGCTCGCGGCGGCGCTGGCGGCGGTGCTTGTCTATCTCGTCGAGCTCAGCGAACGCCTGGTCAATACCATGATGGGGGTCAGGCCATGAATCTGACCGACCTGCAGCGCGCCATCGCCATCTTCGCCGGCGTCGCCGGCGGCGCCGGACTCGCCGCCGCCCTGGCCGATGCCGCCAGCCCGATCTATCTCGGATTCTTCCTTGCTGGCCTTCTGACGCTGCTGCGCTTCCGCGTCGCGATGAGCCTCTGGGTCGACGGCGCGCTCGCGCTTGCCGGCGCGGCGATCCTCGTGGTCAGCCTGCCCGGCTTCGAGGAGACCGCCCCGCTCCACGTCTGGCTGGCGCTTGTCGCCGTCTGGATGTTCTCCTGGCTGTTCATCGAGGAACTGTCATTCTCGATCACCGGCGGGCGCTTGCCCGAGCGGCCGCTCGGCCTCGTCATCCCGCTGGTTTTCGGCCTGATGCTGGTCTTTGTCTGGGAAGTGGTGACCCGAGGCGCCCAGATCCCGCAGGTGCTGCTGCCGCCACCGAGCACAATCTGGATGCGCATCCTTGATTCGGTGCCCATTCTTTTCGCCGACTTCATCCAGACCTTCGTCAAGGCGGTGCTTTCCGGCTATGCCATGGGGTGCGGCGCCGGCTTCGTCGTGGCCATCCTCGTTGACCGTTCGCCATTCCTCAAACGCGGCCTGCTACCCATCGGCAATTTCGTCTCGGCCCTGCCGATCATCGGCATCGCCCCGATTATGGTCATGTGGTTCGGCTTCGACTGGCCGTCCAAGGCCGCCGTCGTCGTCGCGGTGACGTTTTTCCCCATGCTGGTCAACACCGTCGCCGGCCTCAACGAATCCGGGCACATCGAGCGCGACCTGATGCGCACCTATGCCGCAAACTACTGGCAGACCCTTTTGCGCCTGAGGCTGCCCATGGCCATGCCCTTCATCTTCAATGCCCTCAAGATCAATTCGACCCTGGCGCTGATCGGCGCCATCGTCGCCGAATTCTTCGGCACCCCCATCGTCGGCATGGGCTTCCGGATATCGACCGAGGTCGGCAAGCTCAACATCGATCTGGTGTGGGCGGAAATCGCCGTGGCGGCGGTGAGCGGTTCCGTCTTCTACGCCGTGATCGCCCTCATCGAGCGGGCGGTCACGTTCTGGCATCCGTCCATCCGAACCGGGCGGACGTGACAACCCGGGCCATGCCGCCGTGACCAGCGGTCCGGCGGCACCACGGCCCCCAACGAGGAAAGTGCACACATGAACAAACTGATGACCGGACTGCTTGCAGGTGCGATGGCGATGACTGGCTTTGCCGCCGAGGCTGCGGACGATATCACCCTGCAGCTCAAGTGGGTGACCCAGGCCCAGTTCGCCGGCTATATCGTGGCCAAGGCCAAGGGTCTTTACGACGAGGCCGATCTGAACGTCACCATTCTGCCCGGCGGTCCCAATATCGCGCCCGAGCAGGTGATCGCCGGCGGCGGCGCCGACATCATCGTCGACTGGATGGGTGGCGCGGTCGCGGCCCGCGAAAAGGGCGTGCCGCTCGTCAACATCGCCCAGCCGTTCAAGCGCTCGGGCCTGATGATGATCTGCCCCACCGAAACCGGCATCACATCCGAGGCCGATTTCCCCGGCCACACGCTTGGCGTCTGGTTCTATGGCAACGAGTATCCGTTCTTTGCCTGGATGAACAAGCTCGGCTACGCCACCGACGGTTCCGCCGGCGGCGTCACGGTTCTGCAGCAGAGCTTCGACATCCAGCCGATGATCCAGGGCCAGGCCGACTGCATCTCGGTCATGACCTATAACGAATACGGCCAGGCGCTCGACGCCGGATACGGCCCGGACAACCTGACCATCTTCAACTACACCGAAATGGGCAACGACCTGCTCGAGGATGGCCTCTACGTCATGGAGGACGATCTGTCCGATCCGGCCAGGACCGACGCCTATGTGCGCTTTGTCGCTGCCTCGATGAAGGGCTGGGCCTATGCGCTCGACAACCCCGAGGAAGCGGCCCAGATCGTCGTCGACAGCGACGAAACCGGTGCGGCCGAATACGATCACCAGTTCTACATGGTCGGCGAGGTTTCAAAGCTCGTCGATGCCAGCGATCCGGCACTCGACCTGACCACCTACGAACGCACGGTCAAGGCGCTTCTGGATCAGGGCATCATCGAGAAGACGCCGGAAGGCGCCTACACGACCGCCATCACCGACACGGTCGGCATGTAGTCGGACGATCTGCCAAAAAGCGGCGAGATCGGCGCGGGGGGCGGCAATGAGCCGCCCCCCGATCGCGTTCTGGGCCGCGTGCCGACTTGACGCATCGGCCGCAAGCGGCCAGCATCGCCGTGGTCGCCGGGCCTTCGCTTCGCTCCGAAGGCGCCTTCTGTCGGATTTGCGACAAGTTAAGGACTTGCGGTCGATCCAATTCTATTGGAAACGGGTGTGCCCAAGCGCCTGGCGCGACAAGGCCGGCACCTGAGAACCAGAACAAACGCCAAGGCCCGCGAAAAAAGGCGCGATTGCACAAGAGCCACACCGCCCCCCGGTACACAAAACAGGTCGTTGCATGTCCTCCCGCATCCTCACCATCACCCTCAATCCCACGGTCGACGTCTCGGGCGAGACCGAATTGCTGCGCCCGGTCCACAAGGTCCGCACCACGCCGCTCACCTATGAGCCGGGCGGCGGCGGCATCAATGTGGCCGGTGTCATCTCCAATCTCGGCGGCGACGTCGAATCGCTCTATGTCGGCGGCGGCGCCACCGGCACGCTTCTGGCCGAGCTTTTGATCAACCAGCCCTACAAGTCGATCTATATTCCCAACACCGCCCCGGTACGCCTGTGCTTCAACATGTATGAGCGCTCCTCGGGATTCGAATACCGTTTCGTGCCCGAAGGCGAGCCGATCTCGAGCGATGCCATCGACGCCTGTCTCGACAAGGTCGACGAATTTCGCGGGCAATACGTTGTCGCCAGCGGCTCGATACCGCTCGGCGCGCCTGACGACCTCCTGGTCAAGATCGCCAACATGGCCAAGAAGAACGGCGCCAGGTTCGTGCTCGACAGCTCCGGCCATGCCTTGGAATACACGCTCGAAAATGCCGACGTCTACCTCGCCAAGCCGAGCCTTTCGGAACTGCGGCATCTGGCTGGCGACACGCTCAACGAAGCTTCGGCGCGTGAAGCGGCGATGACGGTGATCGGCCGCGGCAGGACCACCTTGCTGGCCATCACGCTCGGCGCGGAAGGCGCCATGCTGGCCTACGAGAACGAGCTCATTCGCCTGCCGGCCCTGCATGTGCCGACCAAGTCAACGGTCGGTGCCGGCGACAGCTTCCTCGGCGCCATGGTCTGGGCATTGAGCGAGGGCTGGGACCGCCTCAAGGCCTTCAAGCTCGGCATCGCCGCCGGCGCCGCCGCGGCCATGACGCCGGGCACGCAATTGTGCAAGCGCGACGACGTCATGCGTCTGTTCGAGACCGTCGGCTGACCCGGCCCGGGCATCCGGGCCGCCGGAACGGCTGACATGCGGATGCTGGTCATCGAGGGCATGGGCGCGCGCGGCGAGGCGGTGGCGGAAACCGGCGCCGGGCGCGTCTTCGTGCCCTACGCCCTGCCGGGCGAAAGCGTGCGGGCGTTTGTCGACGGCCAGCGGGCCGAGATCGATGAAATCGTGACGCCGAGCCTCGACAGGATCGCGCCGTTCTGCCCGCATTTCGGGCGCTGCGGCGGCTGTCAGCTACAGCACTGGGCTGAAGCGCCCTATCGCGACTGGAAACGTGGCCTCGTCGTTTCGGCTCTCGAACGCGCCGGCATCGCCGTGCCCGTCGGTGCGCTCATCGACGCTCATGGCGCGGGCAGGCGCCGCGTCACCTTGCGGGCGACGCCGCAGGGCGCCGGCTTCACCGCCTGGAAAAGCCACGAACTTGAGATATTCGAGACCTGCCCGATCCTCGCGCCGGACCTGCGCGCCGCGCCGGAGATCGCCCACGCCGCCAGCCGCCAGCTCGGCTCCAATGCCGAGGCGCTGCTGACGGCGAGCGCCACCGGCATCGATCTCGCCCTTGTGGCCAAGACCGGGCACAAGCCCGATTTCGCCGCGCTGGCCCAAAGGTTCGATCTCGCCCGCGTCGCGCTCAACGGCGAGGTGCTGATCCTGAGGCGCCAGCCCGTCGTCACGATTGGCGCCGCAAGGCTCGACCTGCCGGTCGCGCCCTTCCTGCAGCCGACCCTTGCCGGCGAAGAGGCGCTCTCGGCTTTGGTCAGCGAGGCGCTCGAACCGGCGAGGCGTGTCGCGGATCTGTTTGCCGGCGCCGGCACATTCGCGTTGCGCCTGGCCTCGGCCTCGCAGGTCTATGCCGTCGATTCGGACGCCCGCGCCATCGCCGCATGCGACAGGGCCTTGCAGGCGACGCCCGGTCTCAGGCGCATCGGCACCGAGGTCCGCGACCTCTTCCGTGATCCGCTGACGGCACGGGAACTGGAACGTTTCGACGGACTGGTCTTCGACCCGCCGCGCGCCGGCGCCGAGGCCCAGGTCCGCGAGATCGCCAAATCGAAAATCAGGCGTGTCGTCGCCGTGTCCTGCGATCCTGTCACCTTCGCCCGCGACGCCGAGATTCTCGTCGGCGCCGGCTACCGGTTGCACGCGGCAACCCCGGTCGACCAGTTCCGCTTCACCGCGCATGTCGAATGCGTCGGGGTGTTCAGGCGCTAGCCGAGCGCCTCAGGCGTCCGGGTGCTTGAAGATCAGCGTGGCGTTGGTGCCGCCGAAGCCGAAGGAATTGGACATCACGACACCGAGATCGACATTGTCGCGCCGCTCGCGGACGATGGGCATGTCGGCAAAGGCCGGATCGAGTTCGAAGATGTTGGCGCTGGCGGCGATGAACCTTTCGTTCATCATCTGGATCGAAAAGATCGATTCCCAGACCCCGGCGGCGCCGAGCGCGTGACCGGTCAGCCCCTTGGTCGCCCCGATCGGCGGCGTTTTGTCGCCGCCGCCGAACACCTTGCGGATGGCATCGATCTCGGGGCCGTCGCCGGCCGGAGTCGCGGTGGCGTGCGGATTGATGTAGTCGACCGGCATGCCGGCCATGTCCATGGCCATCCTCATGCAACGCGCGCCGCCCTCGCCCGAGGGCGCCACCATGTCGTGGCCGTCCGATGTGGCGCCATAGCCGATGACCTCGGCAAGGATGCGCGCCCCGCGCGCCTTGGCGTGTTCGCGTTCCTCGAGCACCAGAACCCCGGCCCCGCCGGCGATGACGAAGCCGTCGCGGTCCTTGTCATAGGGGCGCGAGGCCACTTCCGGAGTATCGTTGTACTTGGTCGACATGGCGCCCATGGCGTCGAACATGTTGGTCATCGACCAGTGCAGGTCCTCGTGGCCGCCGGCAAAGACGATGTCCTGCTTGCCGAGCTGGATCTGCTCGAAGCCGTTGCCGATGCAATGCTTGGACGTGGCGCAGGCCGAGGAGATCGAATAGTTGACGCCGTGGATCTGGAAGGCGGTGGCCAGCGTCGCCGAGGCGGTCGAGCTCATCGCCTTGGGGACGGCGGTCGGCCCGATGCGGCGCGGACCCTTGTCGCGCGTGATGTCGGCGGCCTCGACCAGCGTCATGGTCGATGGTCCGCCCGAGCCCATGACGATGCCGGTGCGCGGGTTTTGGCGCACGTCCTTGTCCTCGAGCCCGGAATGGGCGATCGCCTCGGTCATGGCGATATAGTTCCAGGCGGCACCCTTGCCCATGAAACGGGCGGTGCGGCGGTCCAGAACCGCGAACGGATCGAGCTTGGGCTCGCCGTGCACCTGGCAGCGGAAATTGAGGCGCCGGTAGTCTTCCGAGAAGACGATTCCGCCGCGCCCCTCGCGCAGGCTTTCGGTGACCTCGACAAGGTTATTGCCGATCGAGGAGACGATGCCCATGCCGGTGACGACAACGCGTTTCATCTTGCGGTCCTTGATTGACGTAAGGTGACATGACGAAATTATCCCTGCACAAATAGGGCTATTTGGTGCCCCCCGATACCGGAATCAGCCCAACGCGCAGGTTTTCGGCAACATAAATCACCTCGCCGTCGGCCGTGACGGTGCCGCTGGCGAGGCCGAACGGCAGCGGCGAACGCATCTGCCGCCTGATGTCGACCTGGTATTGAAGCAGCTTCTTGTCCGCCGTCGCCTGACCGGTGAACTTGATCTCGCCGCCGAGCGCCCGTCCCTTGCCCGGCGACCCGGACCAGGACAGGAAAAACCCGATCATCTGCCACAGGGCGTCGAGGCCGAGGCAGCCGGGCATGACCGGATCGCCGATGAAATGGCACTGGTAGAACCACAGGTCCGGATGAAGATCGAGTTCGGCTGTGACCACGCCGCGCGAATAGGCGCCGCCGGTCGAATCGATATGGGTGATACGATCGAACATCAGCATGGGCGGGGCCGGAAGCCTGGCGTCGCCCTGGCCGGGCAACGTGCCGCGCCCATGGGCAAGAAGCTCCTCGTAGGAAAAGGAATTGGCGCTCAATGTCATGCGCGGACGCAGGCCTCCGTGGCGGGAATGGTCTGGTTGTCGTCAATAGAGACCGCGCCGCAAAGGGTCAATACTGGCAAGGCCCGGTTTGCTGCGTGCTTTTGCGCAGCGACCCCGGCGGCGGGAGGCTAAAGGTCGCAAACCCGAACGTCTTGCTCTTGTTGAGGCCGGCGGTGTAAATTCCGGCGCAACAGACGCAAACCCGTACGGTCTAATGCTCGACAACGCCCTTGCCAATCGACTGCTCGACCCCCGCCGCTGGCCGGCATCGCGCCGCCCATGCCTCATGGCGGTTCTGCGCATGGCCGGCCTCAGGCCGACGCGCCAGCGCGTGGCGCTTGCCGAACTGCTGTTCGCCGGCAAGCATCGCCATGTCAGCGCCGAGGAACTGCATGCCGAGGCCGAGAAGTCCGGCACCAAGGTGTCGCTCGCCACGATCTACAACACGTTGCACCAGTTCCGCGAGGCGGGTCTGTTGCGCGAAGTGACGGTCGATGCCTCGCGTTCCTATTTCGACACCGACACCTCGGACCATTATCATTTCTATATCGAGGACGAGCGTCGCATCATCGACATTCCCGCCGACGCGGTCAAAGTCGCCAGCCTGCCCGAGCCGCCTGCCGGCATGACCATCACCCATGTCGACGTGGTGGTACGGGTCAGAAAGATCGAGGGTTAGGCGCCGCGCCTCCGGAAGCGCTCCGCTATTCGATGCGCTCGTCGGGATAACCACCCCACAATTCGATCTCGGCGATCTCGCCGCCGACGGCGGGAGTGCCGTTGCCGGCCTCCGCCGAAACGCGGCACCAGCCGTTGTCGCATGCCTCGACCGAGACCAGGAAACCGGCGCCGAGCCAGGCCCTGAGAGGCGCATCGACCTCAGGCCGCGTGCGCAGCGCCGCGCGTCCGGCGCCGCCGAAGGGCTGGACCAGCGCGGTTCGCCGTCCGATCAAGAGGCTCTGGTGAATCCAGCCCTCGTCGCCGTCGACATAGCGGATCTTGCGCCAGGTGTCGTATTCCTGGACGATCTCGACCGGCAGGCCGGGCTGCTTGAAGATCCAGGCGATGTCATAGCGCGTGCCGGGACCGACGCGGACATTGATCGGCGCCGAGCGCGTCGAGACGAATCGCGGCAGGGTCAGGCCGGAGGCGCCGATGGTCTCCTGCGCCGCCGCGGGCAAGGGCGCGAACCCCGTCGCGACAAGGGCGACGGCGGCGGCAAAAAGGCCGGCAAGGATCATGGGACGGACTGGTGGCATCGCCGGACGAGAATGACCGAATAGGCTTAACACCGGCTAAAAAAACACATCGCCGCCGGACCCTCTCGGACCCGGCGGCGGCACGATTCCGAGCGTTTTGTGCTCATCGATTCATGTCGCGGTCACGCTCAGGGCGTCCGCAGCAGCGTACACTACCTGGTGTTCGGCGGATTTGGAGATGTTCTCCCAAGTGACACCGTGTTGCCCAATTGTACGCATTGAGAACAAGGGCTTGGTTGGGCAGATGTAGACGATGAGCTGTCCATTGCCGGCATCTCGAAACAACACAATTCGATCCCTTTTGTGCCAATCGGCGCCGCCAAACGCGCCTCCATCGCGCTTGGGCGTGCTAATCATTGCTCCTTTGGAGTGGGTGTAGGCAGCAAAATGGCAAACACCCCATTTGCCCCACCTGACCGTTCGGCGATCCAGGACTTCCACTTCAGGCTCAAGCTTGGCAAGAGCGGAAAGAGCGCGTTCCTTGTTCTCGGCTTGGTGCCCGTTTCCGAGCTCAAGAAAGCGGATATTCGGATAGTCCGTTTCGACCTGATCATCCTGGTCGATGGAAAGCTCACTCAGAATGCTCACAAGCTCGGGATCGATAACCGGTAGCCTCGGCGGCGGCTTGGGCCCGGATTTCAGATGATCGAGCAGCTGATCGGCCAGTTCCTCGGTTCGATTGACCCATCTGTGCAGCCGCACGCGTTCTGCCGAAGATGTCGAAGGCTTGTTCATGCTCTATCCTTTCGTTACAAAACACCGCGACGCATTCGATAGCATGCCCTACTCGCTTGAACAATCACTTGTAACGAATGGATAGAGTTTTTAACCTGAAAAGAAAGCCCGGTCGGATGACCGGGCTTTCCCATGTTCACGCAGGCCAGAGTCTTGCAGTCCAGGTCAGGCCTCTTCGTCCTCGCCCTGCTTGACCTCTTCGCCGGTGTCCTGGTTGACGACCTTCATCGACAGCCGGACCTTGCCGCGTTCGTCGAAGCCGAGGAGCTTGACCCAGACCTTGTCGCCTTCCTTGACGACGTCGGTGGTCTTGCCGACGCGCTGGCTGGCGAGCTGGGAGATATGGACGAGCCCGTCGCGCGAACCGAAGAAATTGACGAAGGCGCCGAAATCGGCGGTCTTGACCACGGTGCCCTGATAGACGACGCCGACTTCCGGTTCGTCGGTGATCGACTTGATCCACTTGATGGCGGCTTCGATCTGCTTGCCGTCGGCGGAGGCGACCTTGACGGTGCCGTCGTCCTCGATGTTGATCTTGGCGCCGGTCTTTTCGACGATCTCGCGGATGACCTTGCCGCCGGTACCGATGACTTCGCGGATCTTGTCGGTCGGGATCTTCAGGGTCTCGATGCGCGGGGCGAATTCGCCGACCTCGTCGCGCGAATGATCGAGCGCCTTGGCCATTTCCCCGAGGATGTGGGTGCGGCCGCCCTTGGCCTGGTCGAGGGCGATCTTCATGATCTGCTCGGTGATGCCGGCGATCTTGATGTCCATCTGCAGCGAGGTGACGCCTTCGGTGGTGCCGGCGACCTTGAAGTCCATGTCCCCGAGATGGTCCTCGTCGCCGAGAATGTCACTGAGGACGGCGAACTTTTCGCCTTCGAGAATGAGGCCCATGGCGATGCCGGCGACGGCGCGCTTCATCGGCACGCCGGCATCCATCAGCGCCAGCGACGCGCCGCAAACGGTCGCCATGGAGGACGAGCCGTTCGATTCGGTGATCTCGGAGACGAGGCGGATCGTATAGGGGAATTCCTCAAGCGAGGGGCGCATCGGGTTGACGGCGCGCCAGGCCAGCTTGCCGTGGCCGATTTCGCGGCGGCCCGGCGACAACATGCGGCCCGCTTCGCCGACCGAATAGGGCGGGAAGTTGTAGTGCAGCATGAACTTGGACTTGGTCGTGCCGTCGAGACCGTCGATGAACTGCTCGTCATCGCTCGTGCCGAGCGTGGTCACGCAGATCGCCTGCGTTTCACCGCGGGTAAACAGCGATGAACCATGCGTGCGCGGCAGGAAGCCGGCAATGGCTTCGATCGGGCGAACCTGGTCGAGCGAGCGGCCGTCGATGCGCTTGCCGGTTTTCAGGATGTCGCCGCGAACAACGGCGGCTTCAGCTTCCTTGAACGCAGTCTTGAAGGCTTCGCCGGTCATCTCGCCGGGAGCGTCGTCGGTGCCGACGAGTGCTTCCTTGGCCCTGTCGCGGGCAGCGCCCACGGCGGCCTGACGCTCGAGCTTTTCAGTCATCGAGTAGGCGGCCGACAGGTCTTTGCCGACCAGCTTCTGAATTGCTGCGAGCGCATCGGAATTGTCTTCCGCTTCAAACTCGAATGGCTCCTTGGCAGCCTTCTCGGCCAGGTCGATGATTGCATCGATCACGGGCTGGATGGCTTCGTGGCCCGCCATGACAGCGCCCAGCATCACGTCTTCGGAGAGTTCGTAGGCTTCCGATTCCACCATCATCACGGCGTCGGCGGTGCCGGCCATGACGAGGTCGAGATCGGACTCTTCCAGTTCGGCGATGGTCGGGTTGATGATGTATTCACCATCCTTGTAGCCCACGCGCGCGGCGCCAATCGGGCCCATGAACGGTGCGCCGGACAGGACGAGCGCGGCAGAGGCGCCGATCATGCCGAGAATGTCGGCATCGTTTTCAAGGTCATAGGACATGCAGGTCAGGACGACCTGGACTTCGTTCTTGAAGCCTTTGACGAAAAGCGGGCGGATCGGGCGGTCGATGAGGCGCGAGGTCAGCGTCTCTTTCTCGGTCGGGCGGCCTTCACGCTTGAAGAAGCCGCCTGGGATGCGGCCCGATGCGTAGTATTTTTCCATATAGTTGACGGTCAGGGGGAAGAAGTCCTGACCCGGCTTGGCCGACTTGGCGAAGCATGCGGTCGCGAGGACCTTGGTGTCCCCATAGGTCACCATAACGGCGCCGTCTGCCTGGCGAGCCACCTGGCCCGTCTCAATTGTCAGCGTGCGTCCCGCCCATTCCAGCGACACGGATTGTTTGTTGAACATTTCGATTTCTTTCTTTTCGCATACGAAAAGCCCGCCGTGGCCCTATTGCCCGGCGGGCTTGTTTTTCCGGACCTAGCGGCGGATGCCGAGTTCCGTGATGAGCGTTTGGTAACGCGCTTCATCTTTGCCTTTGACATAGTCAAGGAGCTTCCGGCGCGTGGCGACCATGGTCAGCAAGCCGCGGCGGGAGTGGTTGTCTTTCTTGTTGGTCTTGAAGTGGTCGGTCAGGTTGTTGATGCGCTCTGTGAGGATCGCAACCTGCACTTCGGGGGAACCGGTGTCGCCTGCCTTTATGGCAAACTTCTGGATCAGTTCCTGTTTCTTTTCAGCCGTAATCGACATCGGGTCTCTTTCATGAATATCGCCAAAAGGCGAGGGGTTTCAAAGTCTTGCGGCCTCATGGCTGCGGGGGTCTGAGGCGGGATCTGGACCCTGGTGTCCGGTGCCGGGATGTCGTCCAGCAGGGGATTCAGGGCGATCTTCGCCTCAAGGGGCGGCTTATGGCGGATTTAGGCCCGTTTGGGAAGGGGGTGGGGTGATATGGGCGGCGTGTGGGTGCGCTGTTGGGCCCGGAGTCCCTGCCGGTGGCGTGGAGGGTGGTTGGTGGCTGACAGGAGGGGGTTGGCGGCGCAGAACGCCTAGACCCCCTGCACCTCGCGCACATTGAACACGCGAACCGGCTCGAAATGCCCGGCGCGCACATCGCCCAAGGCGATGGCCACGCCGTTGCAGGTCGCGAGGGCGAGGCGGTCGTCTTCATCGTCGGGGTTTCGGGCACTGCGCCAGGCTTCGACCACATGCGGCAGCAGCATGATGGTGCGGCCCTGACGCAGGTCGCCTGCGTCAGACGGGCTGACGGCAAGGTCCGGAATGCCGGCCAGGACTGACTGGACGGGTTTCAAAGCCGCGAGCAGGTCTGCCTTGTCGGTCATCTCCTGCAGGGCCGAGATGGCGATGGCGTCGGCTGCACCGAAGGCGCCGACGCGGGTGCGGCGCAGCTGGCTGATATGGCCGTCACAGCCCAGATCGAAGGCGACGTCCCGGGCCATGGCACGGACATAGAAGCCCTTGCCGGAGGTGACGTGAATGACCGTGTGGTCCGCGTCAGGCATGCCGATGACGCTGGCGGCGTGGACCATGACTTCACGCGATTTCAATTCGAAATCCTCGCCTTCACGCGCGAGGTCATAGGCGCGCTGGCCATCGACCTTGATGGCGGAGAACTTGGGCGGCACCTGTTCGATCAGGCCGACATAGTTTGCAAGCACCGCTTCGACCGCTTCGCGGGTGGGACGGGTATCGGATGTGGACGTAACCTCGCCTTCGGCATCCTGGCTGGCGGTGGAGACGCCCCATTGGATGGTGAAGACGTATTCCTTCTCCGAATCCATTGCCCATTGCACCGTCTTGGTCGCTTCGCCGAACGCGATGGGCAGGATGCCGTCGGCCAGCGGGTCGAGCGTGCCGCCATGTCCCACCTTGTCGGCATTGTAGAGCCGCTTCAGGATCGCGACGGCCTGGGTCGATGTCATCTCGACCGGCTTGAACAGGTTCAGCCATCCGCTGACCGGATCACCCTTGCGTTTTCTCTGGCGGGCCAAATCATTGTCTCCTGCAGGCCTGAGGCGGTTCGAACGCCGGCGGGCCATCTTCGTACTGGCATGGTAAAAGGAAGGCGCGGCCTTAGGCTGGCTGGGGCCCCGCGTCAACCGCCGGGCCGGTCAGGACGCGGATTTGAGCCGCTCGGCGGCCGCCTCTTCCTCATCGGCATCAAACAGGAGTTCCGGTTCGTGCGGCGGCGGGGACTTGTCTTCCCGCACCGGGGCAGGGGAGGCCGGACGCGCCGATTTTGGCAGTTTCAGATCGACGATATCGAGATTGAGATCAAACTCGCCGACCGTTTCGGTATCGCCCGTATCCATCTTGTGGCGAACAACGTCGCGGAGTTTCACGAGGACATCGCGATTGTCATCGACGACCGGGATCTGGCGGCCGTCGGATGTGCCGATCGTCAGGCGGTAATAGGGTTCGCGCTTCTTGATCTTCATGGCGATCATGGCGGCGCGGATACCGAGGAAGACTCCGAGCAGCATGAGCACGCCGCCGACTAACAGGGCCACGAGACCGGACTGGCGGCCGGGCACCAGGAACCACCAGGCCAGGCCGACAATGCCGAAGAACAGGTTGGCGACACAGAGCGTAGCGTGCAGGCTCTGTGACTTGCGGTTGCGCGGCATGTCCCATGGCGCAAATTCGATGGATTCAATGGACATTGTGGCGATACGGCGGATGGCGATCGTATCATCGCCCATCTGGATTGATGCGGCCGAGATTTCTCCCTGCCGGGCGCCTTCCATGTCGAGTGTCTGGCGGTCCATGCGGCCCGTCCCCTTGTCGCGATCCCTAACGGTCTCAACAGTTCGCCGCCAAGTCAAATGACAAAGCGGATAAGGCGCAGCTTTCGGGAAGCCTATTCCTGCAGGTCGCGCTTTACGCGCGGGTCGGCCAGCAGACGGTCGATATGCGTCGCCTCATCATAGGACTTGTCGGCAATGAAGTGCAGTTGCGGCGTGAACTTCATGTCGATTTCGCGGCCAAGTTTCCCGCGCAGGAAGGGGGCGGCGCGAGTCAGGGCTTCGGCCAGCTTGTCGCGGCCGGCCTGCGTATCGTCGCCCAGCGGCGTGACGAACACGTTGGCATGGCGCAAGTCAGGAGAGCAGCGTACTTCGCCAACGGTGATGATGACGGTGGCAAGATCGGGATCGCGCAGATCTTCCCGGGCGAGAATGTCGGCAAGCGCGTGGCGGATGATTTCCCCGGCGCGCAACTGGCGCTGGGAGGGCATGCCGGCAGCGGCGGGTTTTCGGGCCATCAGTGAGCAGCCTTTTCCTGTAGGCGTGAAATGAATGCGGCGCGCGCTGACTTGTCCTTGCCGAACCAGGCATCGGGGATAATCAGCGAGTCGGCGCCGTTGACGAGAACGGCGACGTGCCGCCGTTCGGTTTTGACAGACGAGATGCATGACCAGTCTATACGGGTCTCGATTCCGCCCCGCCGCACGGTGATCTGGTCATCAGCGAGGGTAATGTCGGTCGAGAGGGTCATTTCCGTGCCACGTCCGTGCTTGTGCCGGTATGACCAGCGAATGAAGATCAGGTACCAGGCGATGCCGGCAAAAGCCGCGACGAGCGCCGAGATGAACCATTGCCAATACGGCGACAGGCCGACGAGACGCATGGCCTCGCGAACCATGACGGCCATGCTGGCCGAAATGATCGGCGCGGTCACACCGGCATAATAGACGGCTGTCGGGCCAACGGACCCGCCACGCGTGAGGCGGGTCAAACGCTTCACATCCTTCTCCCGAAGGAGACCCGAGATGTTCAGCGTCTGGTTCATTGTGCCTGCCTCTAGGCGAGGGTTCTAGCGATTTCCTCGACCTGGAAGCACTCGATCTTGTCGCCGACGCGGATGTCTTCATAGCGTTCAAACGCCATGCCGCATTCCATGCCGCCGGAAACTTCGCTGACTTCATCCTTGAAGCGCTTCAGCGTCTTCAGCTTGCCCTCGTGGATCACGACATCGTCGCGCAGGAGGCGGACGCCGCAACCGCGAAGCACCTTGCCTTCGGACACACGGCAACCAGCAACCTTGCCGACCTTGGTGATGTTGAAGACTTCGAGAATATCGGCGTAACCGAGGAAGGTTTCGCGCTTTTCCGGTGCGAGCATGCCCGACAGGGTCGATTTCACGTCGTCAATCAGGTCGTAGATCACCGAATAGTAGCGGATTTCGACGCCTTCCTTTTCGGCAAGGTCACGGGCCTGCTTGTTGGCGCGGACGTTGAACGCAAAGATCGGCGCATTCGACGAGCGGGCGAGCAGGACGTCGCTTTCGGAAATACCGCCGACAGCGCCATGGATGACGCGGGCGCGGACTTCTTCGGTCGAGATCTTGTCGAGCGACATGGAGATCGCCTCGACCGAGCCCTGCACGTCGCCTTTGACAACAACCGGTAGCTCGGACGTTTCGACGGTGCCATCTTTCAGGCGGCTGAGCAGCTGGTCGAGCGAGGCACGCGCCGCAGCACCCGCCTTGCCGGAGACCTGGCGCTTGGTGCGCAGGCGATAGTCCGTGATCTCGCGGGCGCGGGCTTCCGTTTCGACGACCACGAAGGCTTCGCCGGGATCAGGCGCACCATCGAGACCGAGCAGTTCGACGGGAAGGGACGGGCCGGCATCCTGCAGCTGCTGGCCACGCTCGTCAGTGATCGCGCGGACCTTGCCCCACTGGGCGCCGGCAACGACGATGTCGCCGCGCTTGAGCGTACCGCGCTTGACGAGCACGGTCGCCACGGGACCACGCCCCTTGTCGAGCTGGCTTTCGATGACCACGCCGTCTGCATCGCGGTTGGGATTGGCTTTCAGTTCGAGAATTTCGGCCTGAAGCGAGATCGCGTCGGTGAGCTCGTCAAGGCCGATGCGGGACTTGGCCGAGACTTTCACGGCCTGGGTTTCGCCGCCCATGCTTTCGACCTGTATGTCGTGCTGGAGCAGGTCTGTCAGAACCTTGTCGGGTTCGGCGTCGTGAAGGTCGATCTTGTTGACTGCCACGATGATCGGGACGCCGGCCGCCTTAGCATGATTGATCGATTCAATCGTCTGCGGCATCACCGAGTCGTCAGCGGCAACCACGAGGATCGCGATGTCGGTGGCGTTTGCGCCGCGGGCGCGCATGGCGGTAAAGGCTGCGTGACCCGGCGTGTCGAGGAAGGTGATCTTCTGGCCGGATTTCAGCTGCACCTGATAGGCGCCGATATGCTGCGTGATGCCGCCAGCTTCGCCTGACACGACGTCCGTTGAGCGCAGGGCGTCGAGCAGCGAGGTCTTGCCGTGGTCGACATGGCCCATGATCGTGACGATCGGCGG
>JAHJQZ010000080.1 GCA_018818925.1 Alphaproteobacteria bacterium | reverse complement strand
TATTTTGTCGAGCCGACCGGCACCAAGTTTCGTGCCAGCTACGGCACCGCGTTCCGCGCGCCGAGCTTGTTCGAACTGTTCGACCCGACCTTTGGCAATGCGGCGCTCACCCCGGAAACCAGCAAGGGCTGGGATGCCGGCATCGACCAGACTTTCGCCGGCGGACGCGCGTCGTTCTCGGCGACCTATTTTTCGCTGGATATCGAAAACCTGATCCAGTTTGTGTTCCCCGCGGGATTTTCCACGGTCCAGGGGACGACCGAGCGCCACGGCTTCGAACTCTCCGGACGCGCCCAGATGACCGACTGGTTGGCCGGATCCGTCTCTTACACCCGCACCGACACGGAGGATGCAGACGGCAATCGCCTCATCCGCGTACCCCGCCACGTCTATACCATCGGGCTCGACATCAAGCCGAGCGATCGGCTGACCATCAACACGACGGCCAGCATCGTCCGCGATACGCTCGACGTCAGCAGCGCCTTCACACCGGACTTTCAGCTCGATGACTACGTGCTCGTCAACGCCAAGGCGACCTATGCTGTTTCAGATAGCCTGAGCCTCTATGTCCGTGGCGAAAACCTTCTTAACGAGGAATATCAGACGTTGCGCGGCTTCGGGACGTCCGATCTCGCAGTATACGCGGGACTCAACATGAAACTTAACGGGCGCCCGCCCCTTGACCCGCCGGTTAATTAATTGGATCTCGTCAAGAACAACGCCGGCGGGAAAGCAGCCTGGGTCACAGCGCTCGTGCTTGCCTGCCTGCCGGCGGACACTGCCGCGGCCCGGCCGGAAAACGCTCCCCGCCGGGTTGTCTCGATGAACCTGTGCACCGACCAGCTTGCCCTCATTCTTGCCGACCCGGACCAGATCAGGTCCGTCTCCTACGTCGCACACGATGCGGCGGCCTCCGTGCTCTGGCAGCGCGCCCGCCGCCACGCTCCCAACCACGGCCTCGCCGAGGAAGTCTTCCTCATGCAGCCCGACCTCATTTTAGCGGGCGCGTTCACCCGCCGCGCGACGAACGACATCCTGCGCCGCTTGGGCTTTCGCGTCGAAACCTTCTATCCGGCCCAATCGTTCGACGACATCCGCCGCCACATCGCCCGACTCGGCGAACTCCTCCACCAGCCCGCGCGGAGCCGTCGTGTCCTCGCCCGGTTCGATGACGAACTGCGGCGTGCCACCGTCTCGAACCGGCACGCATCCACCCCGAAAGCTGCGCTTTATTATGCCAACAACTATACATCCGGCAGCGGCACACTCGCAGCCGACATCGTCGCCCGCGCCGGTTTGCGCAACATCGGCACCGCGCTCGGCCTCGACGGCATGGTGAAACTGCCCCTTGAACTCCTGGTCATCGAGGCCCCGGACGTGATCATTGCCGAACAGCGCGACAGCAGCGCAGCCGCCCTCGCCTATGAAGCTTTTTCCCATCCGGCCCTGACAATCGCTGCCGAAAAAGCACGCGCCTTCGTGCGGACAGACAACAGTTGGGCCTGTGGCGCGCCGTTCACGGTCGGCGCGATCGAGCGGCTCAAGGCGGCCGCAGGCACCGCGATGCCGAAAGCGCAGGGCGGCACCAGCCAATGAACAATACCCTCCTCAATACCGCCCTGGCCATCGTACTCATAACGGCATTCGTCGCCTCGCTGGTAACGGGTCCCGCCGCCATTCCGCTGTCGCAATCGTTCGAGGCCCTATTCGGCGGCGCCAACGAGGCCGCCGTCCTGGTCATGCAGGAGATCCGCCTGCCGCGCGCCATTCTCGGCCTGCTCATCGGCGCCACGCTCGGGCTGACCGGGGCCGTCCTGCAGGGATACCTGCGCAATCCGCTGGCCGATCCCGGCATCCTCGGCATCAGCTCGGCGGCGGCGCTGGGAGCGGTCATCGCGATCTATTCCGGCCTCGCGGCAATGTTGCCGATCACGCTTCCCGTGGCCGCCATGGCCGGCGCATTGCTCGCCGTCTTCCTCATCCACCGCCTCGCCGGCCGTCACGCCGGCACCATCACACTCATCCTCGCCGGCCTCGCCATCTCGACACTCGGCGGCGCCCTGACCACACTCGCACTCAATCTGTCGCCGAACCCCTATGCCGCCCTCGAGATCGTATTCTGGATGCTCGGCTCCCTCACCGATCGCTCGTGGCTGCATGTCACACTGGCAGCCCCTTTCATGATCGCGGGCTGGTTCATGCTGTTCGCCGCAGCCCGCGCGCTCGACGCGCTGACCCTCGGCTCCGATGTCGCCGCCACCATCGGCATAGACCTCGCGCGAACCCGCACGCTGATCGTCATCGGTGCCGCGATCTCGGTTGGTGCCGCCACCGCCGTCGCAGGCGCCATCGGTTTCGTCGGCCTCGTCGTCCCGCACGTGCTCCGCCCTCTCGTCGGCCACCAGCCAAGCCGCCTGCTGCCTGCCAGTGCCCTCGCCGGCGGCGCCCTCATCCTTGCCGCTGACGTCGCCGTCCGCGTCATTGCCCCCGCCCGCGACATCAAACTCGGCGTGCGCACCGCGCTCATCGGTGCACCATTCTTCGTCTGGCTCGTGTTCAAAACCCGCCGGGAATTGGTATGATCGCGCTCGCGACAGAAAACCTCTGCGTCACGCTCGGTCGGCGTCAGATTCTGCACGGCATCAATCTGCGCGTCTTCGGCGGTGAAATCGTCGGCATCCTCGGCCCGAACGGCGCCGGCAAATCGACCTGGCTCAAGGCCGTGCTCGGACTCGTGCCGTTGAGCGGCGGCAGCGTCACGCTCTCCGGCACATCGCTTAGCGATCTTTCCGCCGAGGCCCGCGCCCGCATGGTCTCCTATGTGCCGCAGGACCGCGAGGTTGCCTGGTCGCTCACTGTGGAAGCCATCGTTTCGCTCGGCCGCCTTGCCCTACGGCCGGCCTTCGCGGGCCCCTCCACAGCCGACAGTGCCGCCATCGAACAGGCCATGGCCGATGCCGACGTATTGAGGTTGCGTGGCCGCCCGATCACCGAGCTGTCAGGCGGCGAACGCGCCCGCGTCCTCATTGCCCGCGCCCTCGCGCAGGATGCCGTCGTTCTCCTCGCCGACGAGCCAGCCAGCGGCCTCGACCCCGCGCATCAACTGGCGCTGCTTGCCCTGTTGCGCAAGAAGGCGGCCGCCGGCAGTACCGTCGTCCTGACGATTCACGAGCTGCACCTGGCCGCCCGCTGGTGTGATCGCCTTATCCTGCTCCATGACGGCCGTGTCGCAGCCGCTGGCCTGCCCGGTGATGTCCTCACGCGAGATAACATGCTGAACGTTTACGGTTGCGATATCTACACCGCGAACTCGCCGCAAGGCCCAGTTATCATACCGCTTCCCATAAGCCGTCCGGAGCCCGTCAAACCGTGAACGCCCGCCATGCAATTCAGCCGTTGGTGATCATAATCGCAGCCGCCGCTGCGTTGCTCGCAGCAACGCACCAGCCGGTGATCGCCCAGGATGAAAAGCAGACGCGGCTCACCATTGAACTCAACGACATCGAGCAGCAGCAGACCGCCTGCCGCCTCACGCTTCTGATCGAGAACAAGCTCGGCGCGGCGATCACCGATCTCGGTCTTGAGCTCGTGCTGTTTGGACCGGATCAGCGCATCATGAAACTCATTGCCGTTCCGGCCGGTGCTTTCCCGCCGTCGAAAACGCGCATCAGGCAGTTCGATCTGGCTGGCATTCAATGCGCCGGCATCAGCCGGATTCTCCTCAACACGATAACGCGCTGTGAAGGCGCCGGCATGTCGCCGTCGCACTGCCTCGAAGCAGCAAAGACCCGGTCGCGTGTCAAAGTCGACCTCCAATACTGAGAACAAGCTATGGCAGCATTCGACATACGTGGCCGTTTTCCACCCGAGACCGAAGCCTTGCTGGCGCCCCTCCTGAACGATGGCGGCCTGATCGTTGCCGGCCTGCTCATTCTCTCTGTCGCAGCCCTCACGGTCGCAATCTATAAGCTCGTCCAGTTCCTGATCACGGGCGTCGGGCGGGATCAGGCCCGCACCAGGAAGGCGGTCTCCGCCTGGCGCGCCGGCTATCATGACGAAGCCCGTCAAATCATCGTTTCAACGCGCGGCGCCCGTGCAGCCCTGGTGCGCGCCGCCATGGACGCCGGATGCGATCCGCGCCGGCCGTCGGCGCTCGTGCGTGAAGACATCGAAAGCCGGGCGCTCGCCCATCTCGCGGCCCTGCGTTCTTATTTGCGCGTTCTTGAAGCCACCGCCCAACTTGCACCCCTGATCGGCCTGTTCGGCACCG
>JAHJQZ010000079.1 GCA_018818925.1 Alphaproteobacteria bacterium | reverse complement strand
CGGTGCCGGCACTGCCGGCTGGGCCGGACCGCCACTGGCCGGCGGCGCGGCGCCGCCCGGGGCCGTGGTCGTGGTCGTGGCCGGGGCTTGCGGCAGGGTCACGGCCGGCCGCGTCGCGCCCTGGGTCGTGCCGGCCTGGGTCTCGATAAGGAATTGCAGGCCGTTCTGGCCCTGCTGCACCGTCAGTTTCAACAGCGTGCCCGGCGGCAGGGTTGGTGGCAGCGGCATTTGCACCTGCTTGCCGGCAAGGGCAACCAGCGCCAGCCCGGCCGGATTGCGCGCCAAAATCTGCGCCGTCAGGGAATCGCCCGGCTTCAATCCGGCGACAAGCATGGCGAGCGGGCCGGACTGCCCGCCGACTGTCTGGATCGACTGCGCCGAAATCTCCATGGCGTACTCCGCCAAATACGCGTCGGCGCAAATCTAGCGGATTCTTGCGGGTTTGGCACCGTTGTTTGCTCGCCTGCGCCGCCCGGCCGGTTTTTTACGCAAGATATCCCCGCGTCACGGCCGGATGCTATGGTTCGGGCATGGTCGCAGAAGTGCGGCTTGCCCGGCGGCGGCGCTTTGTGCCCCAACGCCGCCCCGGCCTGAACGCGAATGGCGCCGTCCCCTCCTGCGGCACCCTCAACGCCTTCTGCGACCTACGGAACTCATGACAGACGAACCCGACTGGACCGCCATTCGCGCCGACTACGAGGCGGGAATGAGGCCGGTCGCGGACATCTGCGCCCAATATGCCGTCGAAGGCTGGCGCCTCTACCAGCGCTGCGAGGCCGAAGGCTGGCCCCGGCGGCGCGCCGCCCGGGCGACCACCCGCTCGGCACTGGTCACCCGGCTCTATCGGCTGCTCGAACGACAGATCACGGAACTGGAAATGAAAACAGACGATCTCGGCGACAAGGAAGCCGCCATTCTCGGCACCCTGACCCGCAACCTCGAAAAACTGGCCGATCTCGACCGCAAGGAACAGGGCGAGCGCAAGGACCGGCCGAAGCGCACCGACATCGCCGTGCTGCGCCGCAAGCTGGCCGAACGCATTGACCGGCTCACCGCCAACTAGCGGCCAGGCCTTCGTCGCGGCCCTGGGCGACGCGGCAGCCGAGCGCTTGTGGTACGACTGGCCAAGCTGGGCCCGGCCGGAACAGCTTCCGCCCGAGGGCGGCTGGCGCACCTGGCTGATCCTTGGCGGGCGCGGCTCGGGCAAGACAAGGGCCGGCGCCGAATGGGTCCGGGCGAGAGCCGCAGATCCGGCACTCGACGGTCCCATCGCACTGGTTGGCGAGACGATGGAACAGGCCCGCGCCGTCATGGTCGAGGGCGAAAGCGGGCTGCTCGCCATCCATCCCGACGACGAGGTTCCCCATTTCGACCGCGCGCGCAACGCCATCAGATGGCCGAACGGCAATGTGGCGCTGCTGATGTCCGGCGCGGAGCCGGAACGGTTTCGCGGACCGCAATTTGCCGCCGCCTGGTGCGACGAGATCGGCAAATGGCCCAAGGCGGATGCGGCCTGGGACATGCTGCAATTCGGCCTGAGGCTCGGGCGGAACCCGCAACAGGTCGCGACGACGACGCCGCGCCCGACGCGGCTGATCAAGCGCCTCGTCGCCGACCCGCTGACGGCGATGACGCGCATGCGGAGCGCCGACAACGCGGCAATGCTGGCGCCGGGCTTTCTCGACGAGATTGTCGGCCGCTATCAGGGTACCCGTCTCGGGCGCCAGGAACTCGACGGCGAGCTGATCGAGGACCGGCCCGACGCGCTGTGGAAGCGCGGCGAACTCGAAGCCTTGCGGCTTGGCGACAGGCCGGCGCTCGGACGCGTGGTCGTCGCAATCGATCCGCCGGTGACCGGGCACAAGCGCTCGGACGGCTGCGGCATCATCGTCGCGGCGACATGCGAAGCGGGCGCCGTGGTGCTGTGCGACCGCACGCTGAAACCGGCGCCGCCCCTCGCCTGGGCCAAGGCGGCCATTTCGACCTACGGCGCCTTCGATGCCGATGCCGTGGTCGCCGAGGTCAACCAGGGCGGCGACCTGGTAAAAGAGATGCTCAGGCAGGTCGATCCCAACGTGCCGGTGATCGCCGTCAACGCGACGCGCGGCAAATGGCTCCGGGCCGAGCCGGTGGCGGCGCTCTATGCCCAGCACAAGGTGCGGCACATGGCCGGCCTCAGCGAACTCGAGGACGAAATGTGCGCCTTCGGGCCGGACGGGCTCAGCGACGGGCATTCGCCGGACCGGGTCGATGCGCTCGTCTGGGCGCTGACGGAGCTGCTACTGGGGAAAAGCGTGCCGCGGGTGCGGCGGGGGTGAGGCCGGATTGTCGACGGCGAGCTATTGTGCAAGGTAGCGGCCCCGCGCTCTGGCAATTCCCGCCGGAGTGACAGCCTGAAAGAGCCCCCATGACCTTTTCCATCTACGACGCATCCATCCCCGTCTACCGGCGCCGGCTCGAAGCCTTGTCGGCCATTCTCACCAAGGCCGACGCCTATGCTGCCGAGCGCAAGATCGACCCAGCCGTGCTGATCGGCAGTCGGCTCTATCCCGACATGCTGCCTTTCTCCGCCCAGGTCCGGATCGCCTGCGGCCACGCCCTTCGCGGGGCTGCGCGTCTGCAGGGCATCGAGCCGGCGGCAATCGAGGGCGAGGCCAATACGTTTGCGGACCTCCAGGCCTGGATCGGCAAGACGCTCGAAATCCTGGGAGATATCGATGCCGGCACGCTCGCCGGGTCGGAGGATCGCATGATCACCTTTCCGACGGGCGGTCGGACCGAAACGCTGAGCGGTGCCGACTATCTGCTGCACTTCTCGCTGCCGAACTTTTATTTCCACATCACCACCGCCTACGCCATCCTGCGTCACAACGGGCTCGACATCGGCAAGGGCGACTTCATGGGGGACAAGTAGCGCCAACGCGCGCCCCGCTCGGTGGGACGAAGAAAGACGACAGGCCAAAAACCGGTATCCACCTTTTGGCCGGATGTCCCAGGTCATATGACGTTTTGATGGACTCAATACGCATGACCTGAGCCAGTGAGCGGTCGCCTGTTCGAGGCTTCGGCGGGCTCAGCCGGAAAAGTGGTATCCTCTTTTGCTGAACATGCTCCTAGAGTGCGGGCTAAAAGGTCGGGCGCAGCCATGATCAGGCAATTCGAATTTCGCGACGGCAAGCTCACGGTCGGCGTATCCGACCGGGACGTGGATCCGGCGGCCGTGTGGATCGATGTCGACTCGCCGTCATCGAGCGAGGAGAACGCCGTCAGCGCGGCGCTTGGCATCGAACTGCCGTCGCAGGAGGACATGCTCGAGATCGAGGTGTCCTCGCGCCTTTATCATGAAGCGGAGGCGGACTTCATGACGGTCCTGCTGCCGACGCAGACCGAGAGCCTCGAACCGAACACGGCGCCGATCACCTTCATCCTGACCAACGAGCGACTGGTGACGGTGCGCTATCACCAGCCCCAGGCCTTCGGCACCTTCGCGCAGCGGGCGGCCAAGTCGGCGCCCGATTGCGCCGACGGGGTCGGCGTGTTCGTGGCGCTGCTCGAGGCGGTCGTCGACCGGCTGGCGGACGTGCTCGAGCGGGCCGGGCAGGACGTCGAGGTCATTTCGACCAAGGTGTTCAGCCACAAGAGCAAGAAGCCGACAAAAGGGCGGGAGTTCGAAGCGGTTCTGTCCGAGATCGGCCGCAAGGGCGATCTGGTTTCGAACATCCGCGCCAGCCTGATGACGCTCGACCGCATGACGGTTTTTGCGACACAGGCAGCCCACAAGCGGACCCGCTCCAGGGATATCCATGAGCGGGTGAAAATGGCGAATCGGGACGTGCGCTCGCTCGCCGACCAGGCCGGCTTCGTGACGCAGAAAATCACCTTCCTGCTCGATGCCACGCTCGGCATGATCAACATCGAACAGAACGCCATCATCAAGATCTTCTCGGTGGCGGCGGTCGTCTTCCTGCCGCCCACCCTGGTCGCGTCGCTCTACGGCATGAATTTCCGGCACATGCCCGAACTCGACTGGCCTTTTGGCTATCCCATTGCCATCGGCATGATGATCGCCTCGGCCATCCTGCCCTTTTTGTATTTCAAGGGTAAGGGCTGGCTTTAGGCTCGGGATGGTGCGGCACGAGCGCTTATGGGGACGGGAGCCGAGAGCCTGGGGTAATCGGGCGCGGATCGAGGCAGGAGGCGATTGGCAGACTGTCAGCGTAATTGGCCGTTTTTCCGTATTTTGGCGACAATTCCTGTTCACAGTAGCTGCTCGCGTGCTGTGAGGGCTCTGCGAAGCGGCAAAGTAGGGGAATCTTAACTTTTTCGTAAGAATCTTGGAATGGTCGCATGGCTGTGCATATATGCGGGCTATACAGGTAGCCCCTCAAACCGGATGCGAAGCAATGAAACAGTATCGCATGAGAATCCGCTCGAAAGCGTTTCGCCAAGGGTTGGTGGAGGGTTTTAGCGCGCCAATTTTGTTTTTCCGCGCTCCAATGCACCAGCATTCCAAAAACTATAGAGTTTCTGTTGAGGAAGCGTTTGGGAAGGTACAATCTGCTCTCTGCGATTCATACGTTGCAGAGTTAGAAAGTGGCAAAGCCTCCAGAAAAGCAGCCTGCATCCGCCGAGAAAAGGAATCCGCCTGAACTAGAGGATGACGCATTTGCGGCTGAAGTAGCGCGGCGCGTCTCCTCTATTGTCGGCAGGGATCAAGCGGCAAAAGTTGTCGCACAAGTTGTCTCGATTGAAAGAAGTGAACGATTTCAGGGGCCTATCGCGCACCCTGCGCACTTGCGCGAATACGAAGAGATTTTGCCTGGCTCGGCCGAACGCATCATCAAGATGGCCGAGGAAAATCTTGAACACTCTCGCGCCATGCAAGACAAGGCGTTGTCGGCAGACATCAGAGACATCCAGGATGGACGCAAATACGGCTTCTTCGCACTTCTTGCCCTGATTTTGGGTGCGATTATCTGCGGCATGACCGGGCATGAGGTACTAGCTGGAGCGTTTCTGGGGGCGGGGGCGTTGGGGACAATAGGCGTGCTTGTCAAAGGGAGGAACGGCAATGGCGAATAGCGCCCATTCCAGCGCGTTCCCTCCGTGCCCTCCCGGACTTTCATAGTGCCATGGTGGATGTGCGACAGATTCGGAACATCAACTTCCAGTCGTCGTCAACTGAGAGTCGCTCCACTCCCGCCTCAGGATGAGGATCTGGCTTTAAAGCCATTCTGAACCAAGGACATCCCATGCCCTCTTTTCTCTCCCGCCTGACCGGCGGGCGCGCCCACGCGCCTGCCGAGACCAAGGCACAGACGCTGTTTTCGCTGACCGAATTGTCCGGGCCGAGCTGGACCGGGCGGTCCTATGCTTCGCTCGCCCGCGAGGGCATGGTGCGCAATCCGGTGGTCTATCGCTGCATCAGGATGATCGCCGAGGCGGCGGCCAGTGTTCCGCTCAAGGTGGTCGTCGATGGTGCCGTCCAATCCGAGCACCCAGTGGCGGCGCTGCTCGCCCGCCCGAACGGGCAGGAAAGCGGGCGCGAACTCATGGAGAGGCTCCATGCCTTCCTGCAGACGGCCGGCAATGCCTATGTACAGGCGGTCTCGGTCGAGGGGGCGGTCAAGGCGCTTTACGGGCTGAGGCCGGATCGCGTGCGGGTGGTGACGGGGCCGGACGGCTGGCCGCTCGGATACGACTATACGGCCGGCGGGCGAACCCAGAGGCTGAGGCAGGACGCGGAACCGGTTTCCAAGGTGCTGCACCTGATGCTCTTCCACCCGCTCGACGATCATGACGGATTATCGCCGCTCGAAGCGGCGCAGATGAGCCTTGATATCCACAACGCCGCCTCGCGCTGGAACAAGTCGCTGCTCGACAACGCGGCGCGGCCCTCCGGGGCGCTGATCTATTCGGCGGCGGCGGGAAACCTGACCGCCGACCAGTTCGAACGGCTGAAGCGCGAGCTGGAAGAGGGGTTCCAAGGGGCGATGAACGCCGGGCGGCCGATGGTGCTCGAAGGCGGGCTCGACTGGAAGGCCATCGGCATGAGCCCCAAGGACATGGATTTCATCGAATTGAAGCATGTCGCGGCCCGCGAGATCGCCCTAGCGTTCGGGGTGCCGCCGATGCTGCTCGGCATTCCGGGCGACAACACCTATTCCAACTATGCCGAGGCCAACAAGGCGCTGTGGCGCCAGACGGTGATGCCGCTGGTCGCACGGGTCGCCGCCGCGCTCGAACACTGGCTGCGACCGGGCTTCGGCCCGGACTTTTCCATCCAGCCCGACGACGAGGGCATCGAGGCCTTGAGCGAGGACCGCAGCGCGCTGTGGAAGCGGGTGACGGAGGCCGATTTTCTCTCCGACGCCGAAAAGCGGCGGATGCTCGGCGTGTCGGAGCCGAAATAGGTTTTTGAGTGGTCGCATGTTCGAACCGCAAAAGCGGTATCCATTTTTGCTGAACATGCTCCAGGTCACGCACGAACGCGCCAGCGACATTTGTGCATAAGCTAAAATGCCGGATGTGCCGTTTGCCGGTCGTTAACGGGCGCCACGCTGACGCTTGGCGCGCGAGGGGCCGAATTTTGCCTTGAGGGCATTGCCATGGACGAAGTGACGAAAGTGATTGCCGAGCGGGGCGATCTCGCCCATCTCGCGCTGTTTTTGTGGGCCACCGGATCGAGCGGGCTCCTCATCTGGTCGCTCAAGGAACTGGCGGCGGCGAACCGCCGGTTCAACGACTTCGTGACCGAGATTTCAAACCTCAACCGGCTGTTCCGGCGGGAGGAATGAGCAGTCTGCCGGCGTCATTTCGAGCGACTGAAGGGAGCGCGGCAATCCAGGGCCTATGGCACAGCATTTGCTGCCTCTGGATCGCCGCGGCGCTACGCGCCTCGCGATGACGGCGAGAAATCATCATCAAATCGGAGCCAACAATGGCCGACAAACCCAGATCCGCCGCCCCGCACGAGGCCCAGCAGGTGTTTCGTCAGTTCGCCTGGAACATCGCCGGCACGCTGGCCGGACAGAAATCGGCAACGCCGACCCCGCGCAAGCCGCGCCGGGTCGCGGCACGCCGCGAGGCCGCGGCGAAATGAGCGGGTTGCTCATCGACGCCGACGGGCGCTTTTCGGGCTATGCCAGCCTGTTCGGCAAGCCCGACCAGGGCGGCGACATCGTCATGCCCGGCGCCTTTGCCAAAAGCCTCGAGCGGCGCGGCCGCAACGCCGTGCGCATGCTGTTCCAGCACGACCCCAAGGAGCCGGTGGGCTTGTGGGAGCGCATCGGCGAGACGGCGCGCGGCCTTCATGTCGAGGGCCGGCTGCTGCCGGGCGTCAGGCGGGCCGGGGAATTGCGGGCGCTGATCGCGAGCGGCGCCCTC
Organism: Alphaproteobacteria bacterium; assembly: GCA_018818925.1. Taxonomy (GTDB): domain Bacteria; phylum Pseudomonadota; class Alphaproteobacteria; order Rhizobiales; family Devosiaceae; genus JAHJQZ01. The sequence continues at coordinate 1,707 of JAHJQZ010000079.1, read as the reverse complement.
GACGGGCTGTCGATCGGCTTTCGCACCGAGCGGGCCTCGCGGACCGCCGGCGGCATGCGGCGGCTGTGGCAGATCGATCTTTGGGAAATTTCCATCGTCACCTTTCCGATGATGGACGGCGCGCGGATCGCCTCCGCCGCCAGGGCCGCCAAAACGGCCCGCAGCCAAAGGGGCGCCGAGTGCGCCCTTGTTTTTTGACCAATCGAGCAGACAGGGTTCGACGATGGAAAACGTGACCGACGGCCTTGAGATCAAGGCCACGACCGGCGCTGGTGCGCCGGGTGAGGACGAGATCAACGCGCTGTGGACGGTGTTCGAGCAATACAAGCGCGACAACGACGCCCGCCTCGACGAGATCGACAAGCGCGGCGCCGCCGATCCGCTGATCGCCGACAAGATCCGGCGCCTCGATGCCGAACTCGACGCCCGCAAGTCGGCGCGCGAGCGCGCCGCGCTCGACCGGACCCGGCCGGCGCTCGAAGCACGCGGGCGCGCCGAGCCCGACGAACAGAGTGCCGCGTTCGCAGCCTATGTGAAGCGTGGCGAGATCAAGGCGCTGAGCGCCGGCACGCCCGCTGACGGCGGCTATCTCGTGCCCGACGAAACCGAGACCGAGATCGGCCGGCTGCTCAAGGATGTGTCGCCGATCCGCGCCATTGCCGGCATCCGCCAGGTCTCGGGCTCGGTCTACAAGCGGCCGTTCACCACGTCCGGCCTGGCGACGGGCTGGGCCGCCGAGACGGGCGCCCGCACCACCACGGCCAGCCAGACGCTGAGCGAGATCAGCTATCCGACCATGGAACTCTATGCCATGCCGGCGGCGACCCAGGCCTTTCTCGACGACGCCGTCGTCGATGTCGGCCAATGGATCGCCGAGGAAGTCAATGCCGCCTTCGCCGAACAGGAGACCGACGCCTTCATCAACGGCACCGGCTCGACCAGGCCGGCGGGCTTTCTTTCCGAGACCCAGGTCGCCGAGGCGAGCTGGAGCTGGGGCAATATCGGCTATGTTGCCACCGGCGTCTCGGGCGCCTTGCCGGCCGACGACGAATCCGACGTGCTGATCGACCTCGTCTATGCACTCAAGTCCGGCTATCGCCAGAATGCCAGCTGGGTGATGAACCGGCGGACGCAGGCCGCGATCCGCAAATTGAAGGACGCCGACGGCAACTATTTGTGGCAGCCCGCCGCGACACCCGAAGGGCATGCGAGCTTCATGGGCTTTCGCCTGGTCGAGGCCGAGGACATGCCCGATATCGGCGCCGGCACCACCCCGATCGCCTTTGGCGATTTCCGCCGCGGCTATCTCGTGGTCGACCGGAAGGGCATCAACATCCTGCGCGACCCCTATTCGCAAAAGCCCTATGTGCTGTTCTACACCACCAAACGCGTCGGCGGCGGCGTCGCCGACTACGACGCCATCAAGCTCTTGAAGTTCGCAGTAAGCTAACTGCTCTGCTACCCTCCCCTTGATGGGGAGGGTGGCCCGGCGCAGCCGGGTCGGGTGGGGTGGAGCCCAAGCGCCGGCGCAGAACCCCCACCCGGTCTCACCACGGACTTAGCGAACTAAGTCCTGTTCGACTCGCCCTCCCCGCAAGGGGGAGCGACTGTCTTGGAGGTCAAGCGTTTTGCCATGGTTTGTTGTCCCGGACGATAGCGTTGAGGATGGTGATGAGCTTGCGCATGACGGCGATGACGGCGACGATT
>JAHJQZ010000078.1 GCA_018818925.1 Alphaproteobacteria bacterium | reverse complement strand
CTTGGCCAGCCGCCGGAGATCCGTCGGCAAATAATCCGTTCGCAACCTCACTGCTGATCCCATGGGCGAATCTCCTCTCGCCTCACAGAATCACACCATACCAAAATCCCAATGAGTCAGATCGTCTCGCCGTTGGTATTAGCAAGGGCTAAGTCCTGTTCGCCAACCCTCCCCACCAGGGGGAGGCAGGCTCGGCGCTACCTTTTCCTTGAAACAGGGAAGGACCTAATGCGTCCCCAGCCACCGATACGCCGAGATCGATGGCGAGGACGGCCCGGCCTTCGCGGCGATGTCGCAGCCATTGCAGCCGCCGCAGCTGCTCCGCGAGCCGATGCCGCAGCCGCGGCCGGTCTCGACCACTTCGCTCTCGACCATGCCGCGTCGCTGCCAATGCGCCAGAACGTCGTCGACGATTTCGGTGGCAAGGCTGAGCTCGGTCGCCAATTGGCCGCTGGTGGCGATCTGGCGCTGGCGCAGCAGGTCCCTGACGGCGAAGAGCGGATTCATGTCCGTTGCTCCGCCAGGCGCAGGCGGGCGCGCGCCACCGTGCGATCGCCGATGAGCCGCAATCCGACGATCAGGAGCCCGAAGGCGCCGAGCACGCCGGCGATCCACAGCGCCGAGGACTGGGGATGCGCAGCAAAGGTGCCGGTCTGGTAGATGAGCGTCGCCGCGCCCCAGCCGAGGCCGACGCCATAGGCGACCGAAAAGCCCATCCAGCCCCAGCCGACCTCGCGCTTGAGCGCGCCCATCGCGGCGGCGCAGGGCACGTAGAGCAGCACGAAGACCAGATAGGCGAAGGCGCTGAGCGGCGTGAAGCCTTCGGCAATGGCCTTGAGCGTGGCGTTCGAGGCGCCGGACGCCTCGGTCGCCGCCTCGCTCGATTCGAAGGCGGCAAGGCCGAGCGGGTCGCCGAAGGTGGTGACGAGGGCCACGGCATTGTCGGGGACGGTCTGAAGCGCGGCGACGAGCTGGCCGAGGAGATCGGGGTCGCGATAGCGCGCCATCTGGTCGGCGGAATCCTGGCGCTGATAGATGCCGTTCAGGGCGCCGATGACGATTTCCTTGGCGGCGGCGCCGGCGATGAGCCCGGAAACCGCCGGCCAATTGTCCTTTTCGATGCCCATCGGCGTGAACAGGGGCGTCAAGGCCTTGGACCCTTCGGCGAGGAAGGAATGCTCGATATCGGTTGTGGCGATGCCGCTGCCGGTCCAGCCGATGCCCGGCAGGATGAACAGGACAATGCCGATGGCGGCGATGACCCGCCCGACGCGCATGAGGAAGACCTTGAGGCGCTGCCAGGCCTGCAGCAAGACGCTTCTGAGGCTCGGCAGCCGATAGGGCGGCAATTCCATGACGAAGGGCATGGCCTCGCCCCGGACGGCAGTGCGTCCGATCAAGAGCGCTGTCAGGAAGGCGACGACGATGCCGAGCACATAGAGCGCGAACACCACCTGTCCGCCGCTTTCGCGGAAGAACACCACGGCGAAGGCCATGTAGATGGTGAGGCGCGCCGAGCACGACATGAAGGGTTGCATCAGAACGGTCAGCAGCCGCCCGCGCGGGTCCTCGATGATGCGCGAGCCCATGATGGCCGGCACGTTGCACCCGAATCCGACGATCATCGGCACCAGCGCATTGCCCGGCAGGCCCATCTTGCGCATCAGCCGGTCCATGGCATAGGCGGCGCGCGCCATATAGCCGCTGTCTTCGAGCAGGGCGAGGAAAACGAAGGTCAGCCCGATCGGCGGCACGAAGGTGAAGACGAGATTGAGCCCGCCGCCGACGCCGCCGGCGGTTACCGCCACCAGCCAGTCGGGCAGGCCGAGCACATGGAGCAGGTGCCCGACCCCATCGATGAGAAGCGTCGCCGACACCTGGTCGAACAGGTCGAGAAAGATATTGCCGCCCGAAAACGACACGACGAACACGGCGTAGAGCACGGCAAGGAAGATCGGCACGCCGAGCCAGTCGCTCAGCACCACCCTGTCGATGACGTCGGTCATATGGCGTCCGGCGCCCTTGCGGTCGCCAAAGCCCATGCCGCGCCGCGCCGTGTCGTGGGCCCAGCCGAAGCGATGGCCGGCCACGGCGTCCGCCGCCGCCTCGCCGGTCATGGCGCGAATGCTTGCCGCCGCCTCCGCCACCGCGTTGGCGATCTCCGATGTCTGCGGTTCGGTGACGTCCTCGATCAGCCGCAGCGCCTCGAAACGCTTCTGCACGTAGCTCTCGCCCGGCAGGTGGGCGCGCAGGTTGCGTAAGGGGTTTTCGATCGCCGGCTCGAAGACATGCGTGTGGACGACCGGCGGCTCCCTGAGCGCCGCGACGATCGTCTCGACCAGCTGGCCGAAGCCCCGCCCGGTTCGCGCCACCATCGGCACCACCGGCACGCCGAGCGCTTCAGCCAGGCCCTCGGGATTGGGCAGAAGCCCCATGGCCTCGGCCTCGTCGACCATGTTCATGACGACAACAAGCGGCTTGCCCGTCTGCATCAGTTCGAACGTCATCGACAAATGCCGTTCGAGATTGGCGGCATCGACGATGTTGATGACGAGATCGGCGTCGCTATGCAGCAGATAGGAGCGGGCCACGTCCTGGTCGGCGCCGCCGCCGCCGAGAAGACTGTAGACGCCCGGCAGGTCGACGACGCTCATTTTGCGCCCGTCGATGCGGGCCGTGCCCGAGCGGTACTCGACCGTGACGCCCGGCCAGTTGCCGACCTTCTGGCGCGCGCCGGTCAAAAGGTTGAACAGCGTGGTCTTGCCGCAATTGGGATTGCCGGCGATGGCGATGACCGGCATGTCGCCCGAACGCGCGCCGGCTGCCAGCGCCTTGGCCATGATGTCGCTCATTGGGCCGCCATCTCCTGAACCGTGCTGCGCGCTTGCGGAACGATCTTGATGTGCTCGATCACGCCGCGTCCGAGCGCCACCCGGGCGCCGCCGACCCTGAGCACCGCGCCGCGCCGGCCCGGACCGTGCAGCAACGTCACCAGCACGCCCGGCCGGATGCCGAGCATGGCCAGGCGCTGCACCATGGCCCGCCCGCCGGCCACTTCGCTGACATGGGCGCTTTCGCCCGTCCGAAGGCCGACAAGGCTGAACGGGTCCAAAAAATCGTCACGACGCTCGTACATCTCAATCGTTTCCGCTCGTTGCGTGGCGGGGCGGTGGCTCTCGGGGATCGGCGGGAAGCGTTGGCGCGCGACCGGTGGATACCGTGGGGACTTGCGGCGCTTCTTCGATCGATAAGGGTCAAGATCCTGCCATCGAAGGTCTAGCGCCCTTAGCCTAACGCCAGCTTGAACTCAATCAATTCGGCCCGAGATTTGAATGGCTCCAAACTGTTGAATCCGGCGTGAAAACACGCCGAAAAAGAATATGAGAGCGAATAGAAAGATTTAGTTCGGAATCGTTTGCATTTGCAGCAGGCCGGGTGCGTCAACCTGTCCCAATGCCGTTCCATGCCTCAGGTCGCGGCGATCAACACCGCGCCGGCCCCGACCAGCCCGATGCCGAGCCAGTGCGTCGGCGACAGGCGCTCGCCGAGAAAGGCGACGGCGAACAGCGCCACAAGGACAACGCTCAGTTTGTCGACCGGCGCCACCTGCGAAGCCTGACCGATCTTGAGGGCGCGGAAATAGCAGATCCACGAAGCGCCCGTCGCTAGCCCCGAGAGAACAAGGAACAGTCCGGTCCGGCCGCCCAGCACCTCGACGCCCTGCCACTGCCCGGTCATCGTCAGGATGCCGGCAAGCGCCACCATGATGACGATGGTCCGCACGAAGGTGGCGTAGTCGGGATTGATGCCGGCAACGCCGACCTTGGCGAAGATGGCGGTCAGGGCCGCGAACACGGCGGCGCCGAAGGCCCAGAACTGCCAGGAGGAGGTGAGTGTGGTCATTGAAGTATCCTCATCACTTGCGGCTTGCGCGCACCCTGGGGAACAGGCTCTTTCCCTCCCCTTAGTGGGGAGGGTTGGCGAACAGGACTTAGCACTTCGCTAAGTCCGTCGTGAGCCTGGGTGGGGGGATCGCGACGCCAGCGCTCGCGGCTCCACCCCACCCGACCTGCCTTCGGCAGGCCACCCTCCCCGTCAAGGGGAGGGAGAAAGAGCCACATCCAGCCGCGGCGCACCGGCCCTAATCCAGCATCTTGCCCGGATTGAGTATCCCCTTTGGATCGAGCGCCGCCTTGATCGCCCGCATCATCTCGAGCGCCACCGGGTCCTTGGTCCTTTTCAAGAGGTCGGTCTTCAACTGCCCGATGCCGTGTTCGGCCGAGAACGAGCCGCCGAGCCTCAGCACGACCGCGTAGACCGCATCATGCACCTTCTGCGCCCCGGCCATGAAGCCAGGCCCGTCGGCGCCGGCCGGCTGGGAAAAGTTGAAATGGATATTGCCGTCCCCGATATGGCCGAACGGCACCGGCCGGATATCCGGCACCACCTTCTTGGCCGCCGCGACACCCTCGGCGATCAGTTGCGGCACTGCCGCGACCGGCACCGAGACGTCGTGCTTGATCGAGGCGCCCTCGCGCGACTGGCACTCGCTCATCTGCTCGCGCGCCTGCCACATCAGGAGGCGATCCGCCTCGGATTCGGCGATCACCGCGTCGGCGACGAGCCCGGACTCGAATCCCTGTTCGAGCGCATCCATCAGCACGCCCTCGGCACCGCCGAAAGGCCGCGAGATTTCGACGAGCGCATACCAGTCCGACGGTCCGGCGCCCGGATCGCGCGCAATCATTTTATGGGCGAGCTGGAAGTCGATCCCGATGCGCGGCATCAATTCGAAGGCGGTCAGCGTATGGCCGGCACGCCTGTGCATGGCAAAAAAGAGCTTCAGCGCCGCGTCGGGGTCGGCGACCGATATCCAGGCCGTCTCGTGCGCCTCGGGTCGGGGAAAGAGCTTGAGCGTTGCCGCCGTGATGATGCCGAGCGTGCCTTCGGCTCCGACCAGCAGGTCCTTGAGGTCGTAGCCGGTATTGTTCTTCCTCAAGGCATTGAGCCCGCTATAGAGCCGACCGTCGGCGAGCACCGCCTCGACGCCGAGACAAAGCTCGCGGGCATTGCCATAGGCCAGGACCTGCACGCCGCCGGCATTGGACGACAGCACCCCGCCGATCTCTGCCGTGCCCTCGGATGCGATGGCCAGCGGAAACAGTGCCCCCGCCTGTTCGGCGACACGATGCGCCGCCTGAAGCGTCAGCCCGGCCTCGACGGTCATATGTCCGGCCTCGGCATCGACGCTGCGCACGCCGTTGAGCCGGGAGAGGCTGGCGATCACCTCGCCGCCCGTGAGCGGCACCTGTCCGCCGACGAGGCCGGTATTGCCGCCCTGCGGAATGATGCCGACGCCGTTTTCGTTGGCCCATCGCATCAGCGCCTGCACCTCGCCGACATTGCGCGGCAGCGCCACGGCGGCGGCTTTGACGTGGAATCGTTTGCGCGGCTCGTTGAGGAAGCGGTCCATGTGCCTGACGTCGGTCACGACCGAATCGGCCCCGAGAAGCGCTGTGAGACCGGCGGCGATAGCGGCGGAATTGTTCTTCATGCGCCAAAGGATAGGCGCAGGCGACGGACGAGAAAAGCGCGAACTTGCCCGCGCCCCTGCGCTATGCCACAACCGGCGCGGATCAGACACGGGAGCATCTCATGGCCGAAGGGATCATGGCCGGCAAGCGCGGCCTCATCATGGGGCTGGCCAACAATCGCTCGATCGCCTGGGGCATCGCCAGGGCCCTTGGCGCCGCCGGTGCCGAGCTGGCCTTCGCCTATCAGGGCGAGGGGCTCAGGCGCCGCGTCGAACCGCTTGCCGCCGAGACCGGTTCCGACTTTTTGGTCGAGTGCGACGTCACCGACGCGGCGGCGATCGATGCCGCCTTCGCCGAGATCGAAAAGCGCTGGGGCCGGCTCGATTTCCTTGTCCACGCCATCGGCTTTTCCAACAAGGACGAGCTCGAGGGCCGCTATATCGACACCACGCCCGGCAATTTCGCCCTGACGATGAACGTCTCGGTCTTCTCGTTCACCGCCGTCGCCAAGCGCGCCGAAAAGCTGATGCCCGCCGGCGGATCGCTTTTGACGCTGACCTATTACGGCTCGCAAAAATACGTGCCGAACTACAACGTCATGGGCGTGGCCAAGGCGGCGCTCGAAGCCTCGGTCCGCTATCTCGCCGTCGATCTCGGCAAGGCCGGCATTCGCGTCAACGCCATCTCGGCCGGCGCCATCAAGACGCTCGCCGCCTCCGGCATCGCCGGGCTTCGCGACATGCTGCACTGGCAGGAAGCCAATTCGCCCCTCAGGCGGAATGTCAGCATCGACGATGTCGGCAACGCGGCGCTTTATCTACTTTCCGACCTTTCCTCCGGGGTCACCGGGGAAATCCACTATGTCGATGGCGGCTACAACATCGTCGGCATGAAGCTCCTCGATGCGGACATCCCCGCTTCCGACTGAACTCCAAACCCCGGGCGCCCGCCCGACGGGGGACGCAAATGGCCATGACGGACCTGCCGGACTTCTACCTGATCCGGCACGGCGAAACCGAGTGGAACCGCGAGGGCCGCTATCAGGGCCAGCGCGACATTCCGCTCAACGAAACGGGCAGGGGCCAGGCCGACGCCAATGGCCGCCTGCTGCGCCAGCTGTTCGAGCGCGACGGCATCGATCCGCTCGCCTGGCACTGGCGCGCCTCGCCGATGATCCGCACGCGCGAGACCATGACGCGCGTCCGCGCCGCCTTCGGCCTTGGCGATGACGGCGTCATGTTCGACGCGCGGCTGCGCGAGGTCTCCTTCGGCGTCTATGAAGGCACGCTCGCCGCCGAACTGCCCGACGACCCGAACGGCATGCGCAATGTCGGGGCGCGCGACGAGACTTTCTGGTTTTTCCGGCCCGAGGGCGGCGAAAGCTACGACGACCTCGTCAATCGCGTCCGTCCCGTTCTCGCCGAGCTCCCCGGACCCTCGGTGATCGTTGCCCATGGCGGCATCGCCCGCATCTGCCGCCATCTGGTCGAGGGACGATCCCGCCGCGATACGGTCAACTGGCCGATCCGCCAGGACGCGCTGATGTTTTTCTCGAAAGGCGTGATGAAGGTCTATTCGTCCGCCGAACCCGGCGCGCCGGTCAAGGATTCGGGGAAGCTCTAGCCCGTCCGGCTACCCCTGCGATTGACGCCCCCCTCGCACCTGCCTATCAAGGCGGCACCAGTTCTCCAGGGCCGTTCATGTCGCACAATTCCTTCGGGCATCTGTTCCGCTTCACCACCTGGCGAAAGCCATGGGCCCTCGCTCGGCGTCGTGGTCGACGGCTGTCCGCCCAGGCTCGATGTCGATCTCGGCGATATCCAGCGCCAGATGGACCGGCGCAAGCCCGGCCAGTCGCGCTTTACGACGCAGCGGCGCGAGGACGACGAGGTCAAAATCCTCTCCGGCGTCTTCGAGGATGAATTGACCGGCGGCCTCAAGACCACCGGCACGCCGATCTCGATGCTGATCGAGAACAAGGACCAGCGCTCCAAGGACTATTCCGAGATCCGCGACAAATACCGGCCCGGCCACGCCGACTTCACCTATTTTGAGAAATACGGCATTCGCGACTATCGCGGCGGCGGCCGCGCCTCGGCCCGCGAGACGGCGGCCCGCGTCGCCGCCGGCGCCATTGCCCGCCTTGTCATTCCGGCCGTCACCATCCGCGCCTCGCTGGTCCAGATCGGACCCTATAGGATCGATCGTTCCCGGTTCGACTGGCATGAAGTCGACAACAATCCGTTGTTTTGCGCCGACCGGCAGGCGGCGAGTGACTGGGCCGATTATCTCGACGGGCTGCGCAAGAGCGGCGATTCGGTCGGCGCCGTCGTCGAGGTGGTGGCGACGGGCGTGCCGCCCGGCTGGGGGGCGCCGGTCTATGGCAAGCTTTCCGCCGACCTCGCCTCGGCCATGATGAGCATCAACGCCGTCAAGGGCGTCGAGATCGGCGAGGGCATGCATGCCGCCGAACTGACCGGCTCGGCCAATGCCGACGAGATGCGCGCCGGCCCCGAGGCGCCCTGGTTCAAATCGAACAAGGCCGGCGGCATTCTCGGCGGCATTTCCAACGGCGATCCGGTGGTCGTCCGTTTCGCCGTCAAGCCGACCTCGTCGATCCTGACGCCGCGCCAGACGGTGACCATGGACAACAGGAACACCGATATCGTCACCAAGGGCCGTCACGACCCCTGCGTTGGCATCCGCGCCGTGCCGATCGGCGAAGCGATGATGGCCTGCGTATTGGCCGATCATTTTCTGCGCCACCGCGCTCAGACAGGGCGGGACGGCGGGGTGGGGTACTAGCGGCAGCGCAAATCTGGCAGTGCGGCTTTCGTCATTGCGAGGCGCCTCGGACCTGATCCGAGGGGACGAAGCAATCCAGTAGGCACAGGGCGACGACGCAGGTGGCCTTCTGGATTGCCGCGCGCCTTTCAGGCGCTCGCAATGACGCATGTGGCGCGTTAGGGATTGCACCGAGCTAAAATGCAGCCTAGAACAAACAAAGAACCTGAAGGGATTTGAACATGCCGCGCGCCGAAGGCAGTTTCGCCGTCACCCTCACGCCGCAGCCGTCGGACACTCGTCCCGGCGCCAGCTTTCTCGGCCGTCTGCTCATCGAGAAGATTTTTTCCGGCGATCTGGCCGGCAGAAGCGTCGGCCAGATGCTGTCCGCCCGTTCCCCGGTCGAGGGCTCGGCCGGCTATGTCGCCATCGAACGGGTCGAGGGTGCGCTCAACGGCCATGCCGGCAGCTTCATGCTCCAGCATTCCGGCCATGCCGATCGCAGCCGGACCAGCCTGCGCGTCAACGTCGTCGCCGATTCCGGCATGGACGAACTGAGTGGCCTCCGAGGCGAGATGCAGATCAACGTCGCGCCGGACGGCACGCATTTTTACGTCTTCGACTACACCTTCGATTTTTCGGCCTGATCAGGCTGCACGGTCGGAAAAGACTGCGGCGATCAGTGCCAGGCCGCCGAGACCGGCGGCGGCGAGGCGGGCGAGATGCCACATCCACCATGTGCCGCGCAATTGCGCCCAGTCCTGCGGCACGGCGTCCGCCGTCCAGCCCATGACGATCTCGTTGAGCGGCTGGTTGCCGAAGCGCGTGATCAGGCCGGCGACGACCATCAGGGCCAGCGTGGCGAGATAGAGCCACAGGGGTCCCGGATGGGCGCGCGCGAAAAAGGCGAGAAACACCAACAGCACCATGGTTGCCAGCCCCATGGCCGGCAACAGGGTGTTGAGCCCGCGCACCGCCCCCTGATGCGCCTCGACAAAGGTCGCGGCCGACCAGGTCGTCGGGTCGTAGCCGCGCCAGATGCCGAACATCGCACCGACAAGTAGACCGACAAGCACCAGAGCGAGGACCTGGGCGGTGGTGGTGGCGGCAGGAATCATGCTCAGTCTCCCCATGTGCCCGGCCTGGCCGGGCGCGACAATTTGTGATACGGCAACAGTGTATTCAATACAGTAGATATGTACTGAAAAAATGACCCCCGTCAACGAAAAACGCGCCTATCGCTCGCGGCTCCGCGCCGAACAGGCCGAACACACGCGCGAAACGGTCATCGCCCGGGCGGCAGAGTTGTTCGTCGCCGAAGGCTGGCACAAGGCGACCATTGCCGGAATCGCCCGGCAGGCGGGCGTTTCGCCCGAAACCATCTATGCGGTATTCGGCAACAAGCGCGCCCTGCTCGAGGCGGTGATCGCCCGGGCGGTGCGCGGCGCTTCGCCGGATACGCCGCTATTGGAACAAGCCGGCCCGGCCGGGGTGGCTTCGGCGCCGACGCAAGCGGCACAGATCGCCCGGTTCGCGACGGATATAACCGGGGTGCTGTCGCGGGTGGCCACGTTGATGGACGTGGTTCGCTCGGCTGCGCGGGCCGACGCCGAGATGCGGACCCTGCTGGACAATCTGCATGCCGGGCGCCGGCGCAATCTCAAATTCCTCGTCGATGCCCTGCTGACGCGCGGACCACTGAGGACCGGGCTCGGAAGCGATGACGCGCTCGATACCGTCTGGCGCCTGTGCAGCCCGGAACTGTTCCTGTTCATGCGCGACATCGAAGGGCGCGCGCCGGAGGCGTATCGGGACTGGCTGGATAAATGCCTCGGCGAACTATTGCTCGATCGTCCGTGACACGATGAGCACCGTCTCTTCGTTGCCGTCGCCGCCGGCAATGGGCGAGGGCGTTTCGGCGATAAAACGCCAGCCTTCTCGGCGCAGGAACAGCGCCACTCTGAGCTTGGCCTCGGCGATGGCCGTTTGGTCGGTGACGATGCCGCCCTTGCCGACATGGGCGCGCCCGACCTCGAATTGCGGCTTGAACAGGATCACCGCCTCCGCCTGCGGCCGGCACAGGCCGAGCGGCGCGGCCAGCACCTTTTCCACCGACACAAAGCTCACGTCGCAGACCAACAGATCGATGGGGTCGGGCAGTTCGGCCCGCGTCAGGTCGCGGGCGTTGCAACCCTCGATAAGCGTCACGCGCGGATCGGCGCGCAGTTTCTCCGCCATCTGCTCGTGTCCGACATCGACGGCAAAGACCCGCGCCGCGCCGCGTTCGAGCAGCACCTCGGTAAACCCGCCGGTCGAGGCGCCGACATCGAGACAGGTCTTGCCGACGACCTCGATCCGGCCGGCATCGAGCCCGGCAATCAGCTTCAGCGCCGCCCGCGACACATAGAAGGACGCCGGATCGTTGATCACGATAATATCGGCTTCCGACACGGCTTGCGCCGGCTTGGTCGTCACCTGCCCGTTGACCTTGACCGTGCCGCGCAGGATGGCGTCGCGCGCCCGCGCCCGGCTCATGACGAGACCGCGCGCCTCGAGGGCCCGGTCGAGGCGCTGCCTTTCGGTCACGTCCCGATCAGGCGCCGAATCTTGGCCAGCGCCGTTTCGCTGTCCTCGCCGAAGGCGATGGTGCCCTCGAACCTGCCGTTACGATCGAGCAGGAAGACGCTTGCCGTGTGGTCGACCAGATAATCGGTATATTCGTCGGTCTTGACCTTTTGCGAGAAGACGCCAAAGGCCTTCTTGGCCGCTTCGGTCTGTTCGAGGCTGCCGACAAGGCCGACGAAATCCTCCGAGAAGGCGTCAAGATAGGCCCGGAGGTTTTCCGCCGTGTCGCGCTCGGGATCGACGGTGACCATGATCAGCCGCAAGTCGTCCGGTCCGGCTTTTAGCGTTTCCATCCAGCCCATGGCCTCAGCCAGCGTCGTCGGGCAGACGTCCGGACAAAAGGTGTAGCCGAAATAGACAAGCGTCGGCACGCCGATCAGATCGTTCTGGGTGAAGGCCTGCCCCTGCGTCGTCTCCAGGGTGAATTCGCCGCCGAACAGGCCGATGGGCCGCTCGGGGGGCCGGAGGAAATAGAGCGCCGTGGCGCCGATTCCAACCACGACGACCAACCCCCAGAGGATCAGGCGCAGGCGGCGCAAAAGGCGCGTATTGGTCTCGGCCATCTCACGCGTCCAGTGGTTCGGTGCCGGTCGGGTTGCCGTCGCGGTCGAGGGTGATCTTTTCGATGCGCGCCTCGGCCGCTTTGAGCAGGGTCTCGCAATGCGTCTTGAGCGCCTCGCCGCGCTCGTAGATGGCGATCGAATCCTGCAAGGGTGCCTTGCCGCCCTCGAGCTGGGCGACGATCTTTTCGAGCTCGCTCAAGGCGTCCTCGAAGCTCATGGCCTTGATGTCGGTCATTCCGGTCTCCTTGGCGGCGCGAACATAGGCAATTCGGCGGCGAGCGCAAGCCGTCCCGGCTCAATCCTCGCTCACGACCGCGTTGCCTGGCGCCACAACGCCCCCGGCGCCCATCAGCATACCGACATGGGCGGCGACGCCTTGCGACAGCCCGTCGAGATCGTAGCCGCCTTCGAGCAGCGACACGATGCGTCCGCCGCAATGCCTGTCGGCCACGTCCATGATCTTGCCCGTCACCCAGGTGTAGTCCTCGGCGTCCCATTCGAGCTGGGCCAGCGGGTCGAGCGCATGCGCGTCGAACCCGGCCGAGATCAGGATGAAGTCCGGCGCGAAGGCGTCGAGCGCCGGCAGGATATGGGCGCCATAGGCCTCGCGCATCCGCAATTTGCCCGAGCCGGCCGGCAGCGGCGCATTGAAGATATTGCCAACGCCCGTCTGGTTCATCGCCCCGGTGCCCGGATAGAGCGGCATCTGGTGGCTGGAGCCGTAGAACACCGACTTGTTGCGAAAAAAGATGTCCTGGGTGCCGTTGCCGTGATGCACGTCGAAATCGAGGATAGCGACGCGCTCCGCCCCGTGCTTGCGCTGCGCTTCGAGGGCCGCGATGGCGACGGAGTTGAACAGGCAAAAGCCCATCGGCCGTCCGCGCTCGGCATGGTGGCCCGGCGGGCGTATGGCGCAAAAGGCATTGTCGAGGCCGCCCAGAACCACGGCATCGAGCGCCTGCAGCGCCGCGCCGACGGCGGTCGCGGCCGCCTCGAACGAAAGCGGCGACATGAAGGTGTCGGCATCGATCTGCGCCAGTCCCTCGGTCGGGCGCAAGTTCCTTAAGGCGTCGATCAGGCGCGGGTCGTGGGCGAGATCGGCGATGGCAAGATCGGTCGATTGTGCCGCCCGCCGCTCGAGCCCGTCGAAATCCGGACCCGACAGGGCGCGCCCGACCGCGCGCAACCGCTCCGGCCGCTCGGGATGCCCCGACGGCGTCAGATGCGACAGCCCTTCTTCCTGGGTGATCAGAAGAGTCGTCAAAGCCGTGGCCCCTCATGCGGCATCATGCTTGTCTTGACGCGCCGCGCCGGCCTTGTCAAACGAGCGCGATGGACAAATCACGGAACTTATCCGCACGGGTCGATTCCACCACCGCCGCCGCCATTCTGAGCGCTGGCGGCATTTGCGCCTTCGCCACCGAAACGGTCTACGGCCTCGGCGCCGACGCGCGCAATGCCGATGCGGTGCTCGCGATCTACGAAGCCAAGGGCCGCCCCCGCTTCAACCCGCTCATCGTCCATTGCGCCAACAGCGCCATGGCCGAAACCCTCGTGGTGTTCGACGACAATGCCCGTACCCTGGCCGAACGCTTCTGGCCGGGGCCGCTGACCCTGGTCCTGCCGATCAGGCCCGGCAATGGCATTGCCGACATCGTCACCGCCGGCCTCGATACGCTCGCGGTGCGCGTGCCGGCCCATGCCATGGCCCGCGCCCTCATTGCCGCTGCCTTGTGTCCGATCGCGGCACCGTCGGCCAACCCGTCCGGCACCCTGTCCCCGACACGGGCGCAGGACGTGGTCGACGGCTTTGCGGGCAGGGTTCCAGTGCTCGACGGTGGCGCCTGCATCTCCGGGGTCGAATCGACCATCATCGCCTGCCGCGACGGCGCCGTGATCCAGCTCCGCGCCGGGGCGATCGCCAATCAAGAGATCGAAGCGGCGCTGGGCCGCAAGGTGCCGCGGGCCGAAAAGGGCAGCCCCGTCGCCGCGCCGGGCATGCTGGCACGCCACTATGCCCCGAGGACGCAGCTTTGTCTCGATGTCGACAATCCAGAACCGGGCGAAGCCTATCTCGGTTTCGGTCCCCTGCCGGGATGCAATGGGCCGACGCGCAACCTGTCCCCCTCCGGCGACCTCGCCGAAGCGGCGCGGAATCTTTTCGCCATGCTGCATGAGCTCGATGCGCTCGGAGCCGGTTCCATCGCCGTCGCGCCCATCCCCGAGACCGGACTCGGCGAGGCGATCAACGACCGGCTGCGGCGCGCCGCCGAGAGATGACCGAATTCGGGCCGAACAGCGCCGAATAACACCGAATAAGCGCCGAGTTCGGCGCTGTTCGGTCGTTCTCGCTAGTCCCGGACCCGATAGGGCTTCTGGTCGCGCCAGAAGCGCATCAGGCTTTCGAGGTCGGCGTCGCCGCCCTTGGGCAGGACGATCTGCAGGCCGACATAGAGGTCGCCCTTGCCCTGAAAGCCCTTGCCTTTCAAACGCATGGACTTGGATGTGTCCGTCCCGGCCGGCAGGGTCAGTTCCACCTCGCCGTCGAGCGTTGGCACCCTGACCTTGCCGCCGAGCACGGCGTCGTAGAGCGTCACCGGCAGGTCGACCCTCAAGTCCTTGCCGTCGAGCCGAAAAACCTTGTGCGCCGCGAACTTGACCGCAATGATCGCATCGCCCGGTTCGCCGCCCCTGAGCGAAGGCTGGCCCTGGCCCTTGAGGCGGATCTGCTGGCCTTCCTCGACGCCTTGCGGCAGCTTGACCGACAGCGTGCGGCCGCTCGCCAGCCTGATGGTCGTCGTGCCGCCGTGATGCGCGTCCTCGATCGGCACTTCGGCGGCGATCTGGATATCATGACCCTTTTGCGGGCGCTGGCCGCCGCCGCCCGGGCGCACTCCGCCGGCGAACGGGTCCCAGCCGCCGCCCATGTCGGGGCCGCGCCGCGCCCCGGCGCCGCCGAAGCCGGACATGAATTCCTTGAGG
This sequence comes from Alphaproteobacteria bacterium, assembly GCA_018818925.1. Lineage (GTDB taxonomy): Bacteria > Pseudomonadota > Alphaproteobacteria > Rhizobiales > Devosiaceae > JAHJQZ01. The sequence continues at coordinate 8,022 of JAHJQZ010000078.1, read as the reverse complement.
ATGTCCTCGGCGTTGAAGGCGCCGCCGCCGGCCGCGCCGCGCATCCCCGCACCGCCCCGCGCGCCGCCATGGTCGAAGCCGGCGAATTTCGGATTGCCGTCCGCGTCGATCTCGCCGCGATCGAAGGCGCCGCGCCGGGCCTTGTCCGACAAAAGATCATAGGCGGCCGTCACCTCGGCGAATTTCGCCTGGGCGTTGGGATCGGATGTGTTCTGGTCCGGGTGAAACTGCTTGGCCAGCTTGCGATAGGCCGTCTTGATGTCCTTTTCGCTCGCCGTGCGTCCCACACCGAGTACGCTGTACGGGTCTCGCATTGGTCCTTTCCGAGCGCTTGCCGTGTGAGCCGTTATTGCCACTTGCGCCGCTCATCGGCATATATGGAGAGACGCATGCGGCTTGTCCAGAAATAGCGGCGGAAGGGGAGGCGAACATGCAGGGCTTGACTTCGCGTCTGTTCGACGACGACGACACCGATGCCATCGATCCATACGTGCTGTTCGAGGAGTGGTATGCGGCGGCGCAGGCCAGCGAGCCGGCCGACGCCAACGCCATGGCGCTCGCCACTGTCGACGCCGACGGCCTGCCCGATGCGCGCACGGTGCTGATGAACGGTCGCTCGCCGGACGGGATCGTATTTTATTCCAATGCCGAGAGCGACAAGGGCCGTCAGCTCGCCGCCAGCCCGCGGGCGGCGCTTTTGTTCCATTGGAAAAGCCTGTTCCGCCAGGTTCGGCTGCGCGGCCCGGTCGAAGAGGTCGCCGCAAGCGAGGCGACCGCCTATTTCCATGCCCGTCCGCGCGGTTCGCAGATCGGCGCCCATGCTTCCGAGCAGTCGCGCCCGCTCACGAGCCGCGAGGACCTCTTGAACCGGATGTCGCGGCTCGAAACCCGGCTTGAAGGGGTCGAGGTGCCGCGCCCGGACCATTGGCGCGGCTTTCGCGTCAGACCGATCGTTTGGGAATTCTGGCGGGCCGGCGAGTTCCGCCTGCACGACCGCGTGCGGTTCGAGCGGTCCGGCGCCGGCTGGGCGCGCCAGCGCCTCAACCCATGAGTGATCTCGCGACTCCCGCGCCCTGGGGCGCCGCAGACGACGCGCCGCGTTCGGCCGAGCTGGTGTTTCACGGGCGGCGCGCGCCGTTTTTCGGCCTGATCGTTGGCGGTCTTCTCGCCATGGTCCCCACGCTCGGCCTCTACCGGTTCTGGCTCGTCACCCGCAAGCGCCAGGTCTACTGGGAGCAGACCGAGCTCGACGGCGACGCGCTCGAATACACCGGCACGCCGGTGCAATTGCTGGTCGGCTTCCTACTGGCCGTGCTGATCTTTCTGCCGATCTATATTTCGCTGTTCTACATCACCATCCGTGCCCCCGACTTCTCGGCGCTGGCCTATCTGGTGCTGGTGCCCGGCTTTTATTTCCTCATGGGTTACGCTGCCTATCGCTCGCGGCGCTTCCGGCTGTCGCGCACCCTGTGGCGCGGCATCCGTTTCCAGCAGTCGGGCAATGCCTGGGCCTATGCCTGGCGGCGCTTCTGGTGGACGCTTGTGACTATCCTGACCCTCGGCCTCAGCTATCCGTTCATGGCAAGGAGCCTCTGGCGCTACCGCATCGAGAACACCCTGTTCGGCGACCGCCGCTTCTGCTTCGAGGGCAGAGTGAGAACGATCGCCTTGCCCTTTTATCTCGCCTGGGTGGTCGTGGTCGCCCTGGCCGTCCTTGTGAGTTTCCTCACCGTCGGCGCCTTCTCGGGGGCGGGGAGCGGTCCCGACATGGCCGCGCTTATCGCCGTCGTCTATGGCTTCGCGCTCGCCGGCGTCGGGTATCTCGCCTGGCTCTACGTCTCAACGCGCATCGACACGCGTTTCTGGTCGAGCGTGCGCCTCGGCGAGGCCAGGCTCAGCCTGCGCATCCGTGCCCGCGACATCGCCCTGCAGCATCTGGTCTACGCGCTGGCTCTATCGTTGCTGGCCGGCGTTTTCGGCTTTGCCGGCACGAGCCTTTTAGCCGGAATGACGGCGGGCATCGACATTGCCGGCGGTGCGCCGACCCAGCAGGACATCGCCCGTCTGATGCAAACCGGCTCCGCGGCCTTCGTCGTGCTCATCGCCGTCTATCTCGCTTTTGTCGGCCTGTGGTCGGCTCTCGCCGAAACAATCATGGGCTTCGGCTATTGGAAGATCGTGGTGCGCCGCGCCCGCGTCGACAACATCGAGTCGTTGAATAGCGCCCGCGCCGCCGGCACCGAATCGCCCCTGGCCGGCGAAGGCCTCGCCGATGCGCTCAATGTCGGGGTCTATTGATGCATTTTTCTTGCGTCTATTACGACGGCGAATGGGCTGAAAAGCGGGCGGTCTCGGCGCGTCTGGTCGGCAGCGAGGAAGGCGGCTCCTGGGAGATCGTCGAAGCCGGCAGCAATGACGTGCTGGCGCGCTGGCCGGCCGGTGCCCTGGTGCGCAAGCACGCTCGGCCGGGGCAGGTGCGCCTGAGCGCCATGTCCGCGCCGCTCGGCGCCCGCCTCGTCCTGTCCGGAAGCGTTGCCGAAGAGGCGCTCGGCGCCATGCCGGCCCTCAGGCGCCGGACCCGTGCCGAGCGCAACCAGCAGGCGCTGCTGCTCGTCGCCTCGACGCTGCTGCTCGCCGGGGTCATCGCCCTCTATGTCTGGGGGGTGCCACTGGCCGCCGGCCCGATCACCGCCGCCATGCCGCCGGAATGGGAAGCCGATCTCGGCCGCTCCGTGGCCGGCCAGTTCGAGGAGGCCTTTGGCGAGGACGGACGGCTGGCGCCCTGCGACCCCGACCCCGAGAGCCCGGCGAACCGCGCCATTGCCGGCTTCGTCGAGCGCGTGCTCGGCGACCGGACGCCGCCATTTGCCGTGCGCGTCATGGTCGGTCGGTCGGAGATCCCCAATGCCTTCGCCATTCCCGGCGGCCAGATCTACTACCTGTCGGCGCTGCTCGATATGACCGAAAGCGGCGAGGAATTCGCCGGCGTCCTGGCGCATGAGATGGGCCATGTCATGTATCGCCACGCCATGCAGAACATCGTCTCGGCCGCCGGCACCGGTCTCGTCATCGGTTTCGTGCTCGGCGACATGACCGGCGTGTCGCTGGCCGCCATTATCGGTTCGGTGCTCATCGACAGCCATTACAGCCGCGAGGCCGAGCGCGAAGCCGACTTTTTCGCGGCCGAAGCGGCGAAACGGCTCGGCTTCGCGCCAAACGCCCTGCCCGATCTGCTCGACCGCATCGCCGGAGACGACGAGACCGACGCGGCCGTGCTCGCCCTTTTGTCGAGCCACCCCCTGACCCTCGAACGGCGGCACTATCTCGATCAGCTTGCCGCCGACGCCGGCAGTACCGGTCCTGCCTTCTCCATCGAGGAGTGGCAGGCGATCCGCTCGATGTGCGATGGTGGTTCGGGGCGGTTCGGCAAACTGACGGGCCGGGGATAGGCGGACCTTTATGCGCATTCCGATCAGAACTTCGAGATGGGCCATCTGGGCGCGGCGCATCGCCAGCCTCGCCTTGCCGCTCGAAGTGATCCCGGTGCTGATGCATCGTGAGCGCATGATCGGCAGCGACGCCTTCACCCTGCTGTTCGCCATCGGGCTGGCGCTGGCGGCGCTCGCCGTCGCCGTTTCCATCATCGCTCTCATGCGGCTGTGGCAGTCGGGCTTCCGCGGCTGGTCGCGGACGCTACAGGCCTTGTTGCTCGGCCTTTTCCTCGTCGCGCCGGCGGGCATCGCCATCAGCTGGGCCGTGACCTACCCGCCGACCAACGACGTGGCGACACTCGGTCCTTTGCCCGAACTCGCCATCGCCCGCAATCCGCTGGCCCATCGCCTCGCCGAAGCCGAGACACTGCGCGCCTTTCCCAATGCCGTCGCGCGCACCTATCCCATGGCGCCCGGAGACGTGTTCGACCTGGCGGTCGGCCTTGTGACCGAGCGCCAGTGGGAAGCGCGCATCAGGCGCCGACCGGTCGCGCCTGCCTATCAGGGCCGCATCCACGCCCTTGCCATGACGCTTCTTGGCTTCCGCGACGAGGTGGCGATCCTCATAGACTGGACCGAGAGCGGCACTATCGTCTCAATGCGCTCGGCCAGCCTGTTCGGCGTCGACGACCTCGGCACCAACGGCAAGCGCATCGAAGCTTTCCTCATCGATCTCGACGCGGCGGTGACCGAGGCACAGCGCCGGGCGCCGATCATCGAGGGGCTGACGCCGGGCTCCGCGAACCCGCCGGCAGAAGATGCGACCGACGGCGCGGCGGACGGCGGCTAGGCCATGACTCGTTTTGACGGAATCAAAACGCATGGCCTGAGTCACTGGGTGGTCGCATGTTCGAACCGGAAAAGTGACGGCCACTTTTCGAGGAACATGCTCTATCCCGCCACGACCTCCCACCCCCGCAATCCGAACCGCCGGCGCAGCCCTTGCACCTCGGCGAGATACTCGACATGGGCGGCAAGGGTCAGCCGCGCCGCGAAGCGGGAACGCCCCGGCATGCCGGGATAGATCGCCTCGAGCAGGTCGCGCATCGTCTTCGGCCCGTGCGATGCGAACTCGACGATCTGGTCGTTGCGCCGGCCGCGATGACGGGCGAGGGCGCGGGCCTGGCCGGGGCCATCGGCGACCGGGCCGCCATGCGCCGGCAGGTAGGTCGCGAAGTCGCGAATCACGAGCTTGTCGAGCGAGGCGAGATAATCGCGCATCGAACCGTCCGGCACGGCGACGAGCGTCGAGTTCCAGCCCATGACGTGGTCGCCGGACAAGAGATAGGGCGTGCCGGCAATGCCGAAGGCGATGTGATTGGCGCAATGGCCCGGTGTCGTGATCACCTCGATAGCCATGCCGCCGGCGTCGAGTACCTCGCCGTCCGAAAGAACCCGGTCCGGAACCAGCGTCCAGTCGCAGGCGCGGGCGAGCGGATCGGTCTCGAACGGCCGGAGCGGCCGCGACCGACGGTGCTGGCCGGCAAACCACACGGGTGCCGAAAACCGTGCCGCCGCCGCCCGTGCCCCGGCCGAATGGTCCTTGTGGGTGTGGGTCAACAGCACTGCCTCGACCCGCCTTTTGCCGACCGCTGCCACCAGCGCCTCGAGATGGGCCGGATCGTCCGGGCCGGCATCGACCAGGAACACCGTTTGATCGCCGACAATGAAGCTATTGGTGCCGGTGAAGGTGTAGTCGGACGCATTGGGCGCGGTCACGCGCGCGATGCCGTCGGCGACTGGTTCGGACGCGCCGACGACGGGGGAAAAAGCGCGATCGAAAACGAGCGCCGGTTGATCGGTGGCCATTGAACTCGGCTCATAGGACGGTTATCAGTCAGACCTCGACTGGGACGAAGGGACCGTAAACACATGGCCACCACTTATGCTACCCCCCACACGCTTCTGGGCGCCATCGGCGCCGAAACGCGGCCGATGCGCCTTTTTGGCGCCATCGCCATCGTCGTTTTCGGCACGCTCCTTTTGGCCGCCTCGGCGCATGTGCGCATTCCGTTCATCCCGGTGCCGGCGACGCTGCAGTCGCTGACCATTGCCCTGATCGCCGCCGCTTTCGGCGCCCGGCTCGGGGTCGCGACCGTCATGCTCTACATTGTCGAAGGGCTGAGCGGCCTGCCGGTCTTCACCAATGGTGCCGGGCTTGCCTATGTCTTCTCGCCGACCTTCGGCTTCATCCTCGGCTGGCTGCCCATGGCCTTCATCATCGGCGCCGCCGCCGATCGCGGATTGTCGCGCCACATGATGCTGATGCTCGCCATTATGATCATCGGCGATGCCGTGTCCTTCGGTTTCGGCTATGCCTGGCTCGTCGCCCTTTCGGGCGGTGCCAGCTGGATTGACGAGGCCAATGTCCTCGGTTCGGCCTTCGACATCGCCGTCAAGCCGTTCATCGTCTGGGACCTGTTGAAGCTTGCCCTCGCCGCCGTGACCGTCGCCGGCTTCTGGGAGTTCCTGAGGCGGCGCATGGGCTGAAAGCCGCGCCGGCCGCATCATTGACTGCCAGACGGGCCGGTTCGCAGGGACCGGCCCCTTTTTGTCAGGGCACGAGCGTCGGAATCTTGCCCGTCGCCCAATAGACGAAAAGCCCGATCCATTCGCGCATGGCCATGGCGGACATCGACATGGAGGCGTCGGTTTGGTCCGGCGTGAACGAAAGCCCGTCCGTTCCCGTGGTGTGGTAATCGACCGGCCAGGGCACGATGTCGAACCCGGCCGTCTCGAACAGTCCGACCGAGCGCGGCATGTGGAAGGCCGAGGTGACCAGCACGAAACGCTGCCCTTTTTGCGGATTGAGCACTTGCGCCGAAAGCACCGCGTTTTCCTCGGTATTGCGCGAACGGGCCTCGAAGAGAATCCGCCCTTCCGGGACGCCGAAGGCATCGAACAGCCGGGCGATGCTGGCCGCTTCGGTCTCGCCCGCGCCGGACAGGCTGCCGATGCCGCCCGAAACGAGCACGGGCATTTCGGGATGAGCCAGCGCCAGCCGCAGGGCCTCGACATAGCGGTCGCCGCTGTCGCCCAGCTCAAAGGCCCCTCGTGCGGCGCTGACGGTATTGTCGACGCCGCCGCCGAGAACGATGATGCCCGCCGCGTCCGCCGGGAATTCCGCCGGCCGCTGGTAACGGTTTTCGAGCGGCTGCAGCAGCAGCGTGCCGATATTGGTGAAGCTCGCCACAACGAGCAGCAAAAGGCCGGTCGTAACGAGCGCGAGCCCCATGCCCTTGCGTCGCCCGAGAGTGAACAGCCACCCGGCACAAACGAGCAGCGCCGCCAGCGCCAGCGGGTTGAACACGATCCAGAAGATTTTGGAAGCGATCCAGAACATTTCGGCTCGTCCATCGGGTGGCGATCACGGCGGGCGCAAGCGACCGCGTCGCCCGGTCCAACGGTATGCCGACCGCGAAGAGGCAGGTCAACGATGCCGAAACAGGAAAGAAATGGTCGGAGTAGGGTGATTCGAACACCCGACCCCCTCGTCCCGAACGAGGTGCGCTACCAGACTGCGCTATACTCCGCCAACTGGATGTCGGCCTTATAGCTGCGGTGCGGTCGGCGTTCAAGAGCTTCCGGTCGTGTTGCGTGCATGAGACGAACGGTGTAGGAACCGTGCCGCCTCATGGGGCGTCGCCAAGCGGTAAGGCAGCGGCTTTTGGTGCCGCCATTCCCAGGTTCGAATCCTGGCGCCCCAGCCAGCTTTCTTTTGTCCGACCCGCCGCGATCGGCGACGCGCGGCGGCGGGGCTTTTCCGAAACGCAAAAGAGGCGCCTCGCGTGAGGCGCCTCTTTCGTGCTCGACTTGCGTCCTCGGTCAGCCGAGCAGTGTGGCTAGATCCAGGATCGAGATCAGCTGTTCGTGCTGGCGGACGATGGTGGCGATCTTGCCGCCCGTGACCGGCGGTTCGGCGAAGTCGCCATCCCCGGCGTCGACAATGTCCGAGACACTGTCGACGGCAAGTCCGACATCGCGGCCGTCGATGGCGACGACCAGGATCACCTGGCTGTCCTGGGTGTCGCGGCTTCCCGAGCCGAGCACCAGCGACAGATCGAACACCTCGACGATCTTGCCGCGGATGTCGAGCACGCCCCGGGCGCCACGCGCCTGGTCGGGCAACTGGGTTATCGCGCTCCAGCTGCGGATTTCCCTGACCGCCATGATGTCGATGCCATAGGCATTGGCGCCGACGCTGAAGGTGACGAACTGGTTGGCATCCCTTCGCGTCCCGGCATCCGGCGGTCCGTCCTCGACATAGTCGTCGAGAGCCAGTGCGACACTGCTCATCAGAATGCCTCCCAATCCTGATCGACGGCGGCGTTGCCGTGCGTCAGCAAGGCTTTGGCGCTCGATCCGATCTTTTTCAGCACGCCGGGCCTGGATTTGGCGGTGGCGGGCCTTGGTGCCGGCGCCTTGGTTTCATGCGGATGGTGGATGGCGGACGCCCGCGCGCTGTCGGCCAGCCGGAAGATGTCGACGATGCGGTCGAGATCGGCGGCCTGGGTCTCCGTCTGCTCGATTG
>JAHJQZ010000077.1 GCA_018818925.1 Alphaproteobacteria bacterium | reverse complement strand
GCTCGGCTACGAGGACATGACGATCGAGGAGCTGAAGAACTTCCGCCAACTCGGCTCGAAGACCGCCGGCCATCCCGAATTTGGCCATGCCTCGGGTATCGAGACGACCACCGGTCCCCTGGGCCAGGGCGTCGCCAACGGCGTCGGCATGGCCGTCGCCGAACAGAAGCTCGCCGCCGAATTCGGCACCGACATCGTCGACCACCGCACCATTATCCTTGCAGGTGATGGCTGCCTCATGGAAGGCATTTCCCAGGAAGCGATCGCGCTGGCCGGGCATCTCAAGCTTTCGAAGATCACCCTGATCTGGGACAACAACGGCATCACCATCGACGGCAAGGTGTCGAACGCGGATTCGACCGACCAGATCAGGCGCTTCCAGGCTTCCGGCTGGGCGACCATCGAGATCGACGGGCACGACCCCGAAGCCATCGAGAAGGCGCTCCACGACGCAGACGCCTCCGACAAACCGGTGCTCATCGCCGCCAGGACGACCATCGGCTTCGGCGCGCCTAAAAAAGCCGGCACCAACAAGGCTCATGGCAGCCCGCTCGGCGCCGAGGAAATCGCCGGCGCCCGCGACGCGCTCGGCTGGCCCTATGCGCCCTTCGACATCCCGACCGACATTCTCGACGACTGGCGCCTTGCCGGCAATCGCGGCACCAAGGCCCGCACCGCCTGGGCCGAGCGCCACGACGCCATGGATGCCGAAAAGAAGGCCGAGTTCGACCGGCGCATGGCCGGCCTGCTGCCGCTCGAATTCGTCAAGACGGTCAACGAGTACAAAAGGAAGCTCGTCGAAGAGCGTCCGAAATTCGCCTCGCGCAAGTCGTCGCAGAACGCGCTCGAGATCATCAATGGCGTTTTGCCCGAGACCATTGGCGGCTCGGCCGACCTGACCGGCTCGAACAACACCAACACCTCCCAGACCCAGCCGTTCACCGCCGCGGATCGCTCCGGCCGCTACATGATGTACGGCGTGCGCGAGCACGCCATGGCCGCCGCCATGAACGGCATCGCGCTACATGGCGGGCTGATCCCCTATGGCGGCACGTTCCTCGTATTCACCGACTATTGCCGCAATTCGATCCGCCTGTCGGCGCTGATGGGCATCCGCGTCATCTATGTGATGACCCACGATTCCATCGGTCTCGGCGAGGACGGCCCCACCCATCAGCCGGTCGAGCACCTGTCGTCGCTGCGCACCATTCCAAATCTTCTGGTCTTGCGGCCGGCCGACGCCGTCGAAACGCTCGAATGCTGGCAATTGGCCATCGAACACGCCGACATGCCGTCCGTCCTGGCGCTGTCGCGCCAGAACCTGCCGGCGATGCGCACCGAATATACCGACGAGAACCTGTGCGCCAGGGGCGCCTATGTGCTCGCCGGATCGGACAATGACGAAGCGGTGATCTTCGCCACGGGTTCGGAAGTCATGCTCGCCATGGAAGCGCGCAAGACGCTGGAAGCCGACGGCATCTCGACCCGCGTGGTGTCGGTGCCCTCGCTCGAACTCTTTTACGCCCAGCCGCAGGCCTATCGCCGCGAGGTGATCGGCACGCCGAAGGCCCGCGTCGCGGTCGAAGCCGGCATCTCGATGAGCTGGGACCGGCTTCTGGGCGATACCGGCCGCTTTATCGGCATGACCGGTTTCGGCGCCTCCGGCCCGGCAGAGGAATTGTATACCCATTTCGGTATCACTGCCGACGCCGTGGTTGAAGCCGTCACCTCGCAGTTGTAATGAACTACGCGTCCCTCCCCCCGTCGCTTAAAGGAGCATAAGAAATGCCCATCCGCGTTGCCGTTAACGGCTTTGGCCGCATTGGCCGTCTCGTTGTCCGCGCCCTGTACGAAACCGGCCGCAAGGACATCGACGTCGTCGCCATCAACGACCTCGGCCCGGTCGAAACCAACGCCCATCTTCTGCGCTATGACTCCGTGCATGGCCGGTTCCCGCACGAGGTCTCCGTCGACGGCGACACCATCAAGGTCGGCGCCGAGAGCTTCAAGTGCCTGTCCGAGCGCGATCCCAGCAAGCTGCCGTGGAAAGACCTCGGCATCGACATCGTCATGGAATGCACCGGCATCTTCACTTCCAAGGAGAAGGCCAAGGTCCATCTCGAGGCCGGCGCCAAGCGCGTTCTGGTTTCGACCGCTTCTGATGGTGCCGACGCGACGATCGTCTATGGGGTCAATCACGAGATCCTCAACAAGGATCACCTCGTGGTCTCCAACGCATCGTGCACCACCAACTGCCTCGCCCCGGTCGTCGACGTGGTCAACAAGACTTTCGGCATCGAGCACGGCATGATGACTACGATCCACTCCTATACCGGCGACCAGCCGACGCTCGACACGCTCCACAAGGACCTCTATCGCGCCCGTGCCGCGGCCCTTTCCATGATCCCGACCTCGACCGGCGCCGCCAAGGCGATCGGTCTCGTCATCCCGGAACTGAAGGGCAAGCTCGACGGCATGTCGATCCGCGTGCCGACCCCGAACGTGTCGCTCGTCGACGTCAAGTTCAACCTCAAGAGGGCCGTAACCAAAGACGAGGTCAATGCCGCCTTCACCGAGGCCGCCAATGGCCGCCTGAAGGGCATCCTCAACGTTACCAAGGCCCCGAACGTGTCGACGGATTTCAACCACGATCCGGCCTCCTCGACAGTCGCCCTGCCCCAGACCAAGGTGATGGAAGGCACGCTCCTGACCGTCCTGAGCTGGTACGACAACGAGTGGGGCTTCTCGAACCGCATGGCCGATACCGCCGTCGCGATGGGCAAGTTCCTCTAGCCGGCAGCTGCAAACGGGCGGCCCGACGCGATCGGACCGCCCCTCAACCGAACACGGACCCGGAGGCCCCAAATGCCCGGTTTCAAGACGCTTGAAGATTTCGACCTTCGGGGCAAGCGCGTGCTTGTGCGCGTCGACCTCAATGTTCCCGTCGCCGACGGCAAGGTCACCGACGCCACGCGCATCGAGCGCATCGTGCCCACGCTCAGAGCCATCACCAAGACCGGGGCGAAGGCGATCCTGATGTCGCATTTCGGCCGCCCCAAGGGCAAGGTCAACCCGGACTACTCGCTCGAGGTGACCCTGCCTGCCATCGCCGAGGCCTATGGCCACGAAGCGATTTTCGTCGCGACCGACTGGGAGGACGTTTCTGCCGCCAAGGCGGCTATTGACGCCGCCCCGCAGGGCAGTGTGCTCGTCCTCGAGAACACCCGCTTCCATCCCGGCGAGGAAAAGAACGATGTTGATCTCGCCCGGCGCATGGCGAGCCTTGGTGACATCTACATCAATGACGCCTTTTCCTCGGCGCATCGTGCCCATTCCTCGACCGAGGCCGTGGCGCACATCCTGCCCTCGGGTGCCGGCACGGCCATGGCGGCCGAGCTGATCGCGCTCGAAGCGGGCCTTGGCAATCCGCACCGCCCGGTCGTCGCCGTTGTCGGCGGCGCCAAGGTCTCGACCAAGATCGACCTGCTCGAAAACCTCGTCGCCAAGGTCGAGGCACTGGTCATCGGCGGCGGCATGGCCAACACCTTCCTTTACGCGCAGGGCGTCGGCATCGGCAATTCTCTGGCCGAAAAGGATCTCGCCGACACGGCCCGCCGCATTCTCGAAAAGGCGGAAAAGGTCGGCTGCGCCATCATCCTGCCGGTCGATGCCAGGGTCGCCTGGCATTTCGAGGCCAATGCCCCCAACCGGCTCTACGGCATCGACGCCATCGACGCCGACGGCATGATCCTCGATGTCGGCCCGCAATCAATGGAGCGCATCAAGGGTGCCATCGACGACGCCCATACCGTCGTGTGGAACGGGCCGCTCGGCGCCTTCGAGCTGACACCGTTCGACCAGGGCACGGTGGAACTGGCCAAGCACATCGCCCAGCGCACCAGGGACGGCAAGCTCGTCTCGGTCGCCGGTGGCGGCGACACCGTTGGCGCGCTCGCCCATGCCGGCGTCAAGGACGATCTGACCTATGTCTCGACGGCCGGCGGCGCCTTCCTCGAATGGATGGAAGGCAAGACCTTGCCGGGCGTCGCGGCACTGGAAGCCTGACCGGGCAGAGCGCCGTGCCGGCGTGCGCCGGAGCGTCTTCAGGCAAGGTGGAATTCGGCTTGCCGGCTTGAACGCGCGACCACCAGAAACAAGGCGAGGCCCGTTCCGATCTGTCGGGACGGGCCTTGTCTTGATGTCCTTTTTGTTGACACGATTGCCAATCACATCGGCACCATGGGGATAAGGACAGGACAAGAGGGCCAGATGACCGCCGAGCTTTTCCTCGTCGCGCCGCCCGACGCCGAAGCCGAAGCCTTCGCCTCGGCCCTTGCCGGCATTCTCGACGCCTCGCCCGCCGCTGCCCTCTACCTGCCGCGCGGCACCCGCGACGAGGCCGGCTATCGTCGCTTCGCCGAAACCGTTCTGCCCGTCGCCCAGAAGCGCGACTGCGCCGTGCTTGTCGACAACGACGCTCCGCTTGCCAGGTCCATCGGCGCCGACGGCGTCCACGTCACTCTCGGCATCGGCGCCGTCAAGGAGGCGCTCAGGCTGCTGAAGCCCGACATGATCGTCGGCGCCGGCGATCTCCATTCCCGCCACGATGCCATGCTGAAGGCGGAGGCCGGCGTCGACTACGTGTTCTTCGGCGATATCGAAGCCGGCAAGGCCTTCCCCGAAGACATCGACACCGCCGGTTGGTGGGCCGAGACCTTCGAGGTGCCCTGCGTGCTCTTTGAGGCCGGACCCGACGCCGCCGGCACCGGCGCCGAATTCGCCGCGCTCGGACCGAGCGTATTCGCTGCCGGGGCGCCAAAGTGAGGCGCTTCCGTCTCGGCCTTGCCCTCGTTTTCGTTTTTTGGGCCGCGGCCGCCGCCGCGCAGGACGCCAGCACGGTCGGTGCCGGCCCCGCACCGACCGGACCCGGCGCGACCGGCCCGCTGAAGCCGGTCGATGAGGCCTATGGCGCTTTTCAGCGCGGACTCTACCTTACGGCGCTGACGCTGGCTCTCGACCGGGCGGAACATGGCGATGCCGCCGCCCAGACGCTGGTCGGCGAAATCTATGCTAACGGGCTTGGCGTGCCGCAGAGCCCGGCAAAGGCGGTGAGCTGGTACCGGCGTGCCGATGCCAATGGCGATCCCAATGCCAGTTTCGCCCTGTCGCTGCTTTACGGCAGCGGCACCGGCGTGCCCCGGAACAGCGCCAAGGCGGCCGAACTGATGGAAAAAGCGGCGAATGCCGGCTTGCCCGCCGCCCAGTACAACATGGCGCTGCTCTATATCGAGGGCAGGCTCGTCGAGCCCAATCAGCTGAAAGCCGCCGAACTGATGGAAAAGGCGGCGGATGCCGGCCTCGCCGAAGCGGCGCTCGACTATGGCGTCATGCTGGTCAACGGCGCCATCACCGCGCCCGAACCCGAACGCGGCGCCGCCTATGTCCACGCCGCCGCTGAAGCCGGCCTTGTCGACGCCATGGTCGAATACGCAACGTTGCGATATCTCGGCAAGGGCGCCATCAAGGACATCGAGGCCGCCGCCTCGTGGTACGAAAAGGCCGCCAATCTCGGCAGCCCGGTGGCCCAGAACCGTCTCGCCATCCTGCTCGCCGCTGGCGAGGGCGTCGCCGCGGATGCCGAGACCGCCGCCATGTGGCGCAGCCTTGCCCGCCGCGCCGGACTGATCGATCCGCAGATCGACAAGCTCCTCGCCGACATCCCGCCCGGCACCCTGGCGCGCGCCGAGGCCCGCGCCCGCGCCTGGCCGAACCCGTTGCCGGTGGAGGAAGCGGGGACGATGATCGAATAAGCGCAACGAGACGATCGTCTCGTTCCTCTCCCCGCGGGGGAGAGGTCGACGCGAAGCGGCGGGTGAGGGGGCCTTGTCGCAGACTCCTCGGAAGGCCCCCTCACCCGGACCTTCGCTAGCGCTACGGTCCGACCTCTCCCGCTCGGGAAGAGGTGACGGGCGCCGCACGAGGCAGCCGCGCCAACCAACCTGCCATCCCCTCTTGAGTTGCCCGGAAATCTCGGGCAAAAGCCCCGAAACGCTCTTCTCCTCAGTTTTTTCCGAACGGATGATCCAATGGCCGAATCGGCACTGCTCAACATCATGGTCGGCGCCGCCCGCAAGGCGGCGCGCGCCCTGACGCGCGATTTCGGCGAGGTCGAGAACCTGCAGGTCTCCCGCAAGGGACCGGCCGATTTCGTTTCCAATGCCGACCGCCGCGCCGAAGCCATCATCCATGACGAACTGAGCCGCGCCCGCCCGACCTACGGCTTCCTGATGGAGGAAGGCGGCGAGGAACAGGGGACGGACGGCCAGCACCGCTGGCTGATCGACCCGCTCGACGGCACCACCAATTTTCTGCATTCCATTCCGCTTTTCGCCACGGCCATCGCCCTCGAACGGGCCGGCGAGATCGTCGCGTCGGTGATCTATTCGCCGATTCTCGATGAACTATTCACCGCCGAAAAGGGCACCGGTGCCTGGCTCAACAACAAAAGGCTGCGCGTCGCCGGCCGCCGCAATCTGGCGGATTCGGTCATCGTCACAGGCATCAAGGTAACCGGCACCGAGGACGACGCGCGTACCCTCAGGCAGCTCAACCAGATTTCTCCGGCCACCGCCGGCATCCGCCGTACCGGCTCGGCCTCGACCGATTTCGCCTGGCTCGCCGCCGGACGCTTCGACGGCTACTGGGAAGGGCGCCTCGCGCCCTGGGACGTGGCGCCAGGCCTGATGCTCATGAAGGAGGCCGGCGGCTTCGTCACCGACTATTCCGGCGGCCCCGGCAGCGTCTATTCGGGCGAGGTCGTCGCCGGCAACGAGGCCATCCATGGCCAGCTGCTCGAACTGGTTCGGTCGACCCGCTGAAATCCTGCGACGCATAGGCCACCGCACCCCGCCCTGTCCGGCCGGCAGTCCCCGCCATAACCGCGTCACACTCGCCAGCCAGAAGTCTGGCGCCCATCGTCACAAGTGTTGGACCAGGACAAATCATGCATTTTATCGGGAGCCGGTTTTGCTCTAGTCTTCGATTCGCATGAAAGTGTTCGCGCGCGCCAAAAATGGCTGCCGGCGCGAGGAGGATGACTTTCGGGCCGGTGCCGGAACAGCCGACGCGCGCCCGAACCGGAGACGCAAGACGACATGAGCGACCGCTACGATCCCTATCATCTCGCCAGCCCCACGGTTTATCTGGTCAAGATGATCATATTCCTGATCCTGGCGCTGCTCGTCGGCATCATCCTGACGCCGCAACTGATGTCGGCCTTCTGGTCCAACCCGTTCATCAACGGCATGATCATCCTGGTGCTTCTGGTCGGCATTCTGTTGAGCTTCCGGCAGGTGACGCGCCTGTTCCCCGAGGTCCGCTGGGTCAATTCGCTCCAGGACGGCTTCCAGACCCAGGGCGTCAAGCCGCCGGTCCTGCTCGCCCCCGTCGCCGGCATCATGCGCGACCGGCTCGGCGAAACCATGATCACTCCGGCCTCGATGCGCACCATCCTCGATTCCGTCGGCTACCGTCTCGAGGAAGCCAAGGACACCTCGCGCTATCTGACCGGCCTTCTGGTCTTTCTCGGCCTGCTCGGCACCTTCTACGGCCTGTTGCAGACCGTTTCCTCGGTGTCGACCGTCATCCAGGGGCTCGACGTGACCGCCGGCGATACCGGCGACCTGTTCGGAACGCTGCAATCGGGCCTGCAGGCGCCGCTTTCCGGCATGGGCACGGCGTTCTCGTCCTCGCTGTTCGGTCTGACCGGCTCGCTGATCCTCGGTTTCCTCGACCTCCAGACCGGCCAGGCACAGAATGCCTTTTACACCGATCTCGAGGACTGGATGGCCTCGATGACCGAGCTCGACCACCCCATGACCGCCATGCAGGCCAACAATATGGGCGTCTCGTCCAACGAGATCCAGTCGATGATCGACCAGCTCGGCTCGTCCATGCAATCGACCAATTCCAACCAGAACGCCATCCGCGCCATGGCCGAACTGGCGCGCGGCATCGACGGGCTGGTCAAGCACATCCGCTCCGAGCAGGACGACCTAAGACGCCACATCACCGACCAGGCCGACACCAACAAGAAGCTCCGGGATTTGATCGAGGCGCTGCTGCGCGAAGATGCCCAGTCGAGCGAACACAGGCACTAGGCGGATGTCCACAAACAGCGGAAGCCGACTTTTCGGTTCGGACGTGCGAACGGCGGCACTTGTAACCCGGGGAGAGAGCCAGTTTGGCGATGCATAGCCGCCTGCGCCGGGAGAGCACCAATTACTGGCCGGGCTTCGTCGACGCCCTGGCGAGCCTTTTGCTCGTCATCATGTTCTTGTTGTCGATCTTCGTTCTGGCCCAGTTCTTCCTCGGCCAGGAGATCCTCGGCAAGGACACGGTGCTGTCGCGCCTCAATTCGCAGATCGCCGAACTGACCGAGCTTTTGCAGCTCGAACGGGCCAACGCCACCGATCTCGAAACCACCATCGCTTCCCTCAGCGCCACTCTCGCCTCGGCCGAGTCCGAGCGCGACAGCCTCGCGGACCAGCTCGCCGGGCTTGGCGGCGGTCTTGGCGAAAAGGACGCGACGATCGCCGATCTCAATTCCCAGCTTCTCGACGCCCAGGAGATTTCCGACGAGGCCACCGCCCAGATCGCCCTTTTGAACCAGCAGCTCGCCGCCCTGCGAACGCAGATCGCCGCGCTCGAACAGGCGCTCGAGGCCTCGGAGTCGCGCGATGTCGAAAGCCGCACCAAGATTGCCGATCTCGGCCGACGCCTCAACCTCGCCCTCGCCCAGCGCGTTCAGGACCTTTCCCGCTACCGCTCGGATTTCTTCGGCCGGCTGAGACAGATCCTTGAAGGCCGCGCCGATGTCCGCGTCGTCGGCGACCGCTTCGTTTTCCAGTCCGAAGTGCTGTTCGATGCCGGCCAGGCGACGATTTCGATCGACGGCGCCGGCGAAATCAAGGCCCTGGCCGACGCCATCCTGCAGCTCGAGCAGGAAATCCCGCCCGAGATCAACTGGGTCCTGAGGATCGACGGCCACACCGACAAGCGGCCGATCTCGACGCCGCAATTTCCCTCGAACTGGGAACTCTCCGCCGCCCGCGCCATCGCCGTCGCCAAGCTGCTCGTCGCCGAGGGTGTCTCGCCCAACCGCCTTCTCGCCGCCGGCTTCGGCGAGTTCCAGCCGATCGACAGCGGCGATACCGACGAAGCCTATCGGCGCAACCGGCGCATCGAGTTCAAGCTCACCGAAGGGTGAATGGTCAATCGCGAATGGTGAAATGGTGCGGCGCGGCCAAGCACCCGACTTCCATTCACAACTTCACCATTCACCACTTCACCCCTCGCTCCCATCCCTGAACTGCAGCTTCGCCAGTTCCGCATAGCGCCCGCCCTTGGCGATGAGTTCCTCATGCGTGCCGTGATCGATGATCCTGCCGGCGTCGAGCACGAGAATGCGCGTCGCGTGGCGGATGGTCGCGAGCCGGTGGGCGATGACGATCGAGGTCCGCCCTTCCATCAGGCGTTCGAGGGCCTTTTGCACCAGATGCTCGGACTGGGCGTCGAGGGCGCTCGTCGCTTCGTCGAGCAGAAGGATCGGCGCGTCCTTCAGAAGCGCCCGCGCGATGGCGACGCGCTGCTTCTGCCCG
This sequence comes from Alphaproteobacteria bacterium, assembly GCA_018818925.1. Lineage (GTDB taxonomy): Bacteria > Pseudomonadota > Alphaproteobacteria > Rhizobiales > Devosiaceae > JAHJQZ01. Next base: position 26,060 of record JAHJQZ010000077.1, on the reverse strand, counting down.
CCGCTGAGCATGGTGCCGCGCTCGCCGACCACCGTGTCGTAGCCGTCGGGGAGCTGGGCGACGAAGTCCTCGACCAGGGCCGCCCTGGCCGCCGCCCGCACGTCCTCGTCGCTGGCCGATCTTTTGCCGAAGCGGATGTTCTCGGCGATGGTGCCGCCGAAGATCATCGATTCCTGCTCGACATAGGCGAAGCGCCCGCGCAAGGCGCCGAGATCGACCTTGCGCACGTCGATGCCATCGACCTTCAGGGAGCCGCCCTTGATGTCGTAGAAGCGCTGCAGCAGGGCAAAGACCGTCGACTTGCCCGAGCCGGACGGACCGACCAGCGCCACCATCTCGCCCTTGCTAACCGAAAAGCTCACGTCCCTGAGAACGATCTCGGTTTCGCGCGTGTCGTAGGTGAAGGCGACATGGTCGAATTCGACCGTGGCGAGTGGCGGCTCCGGCATTGGCACCGGCTGGGGCGGCGAGGTGATGGCGGGGGCGATGTCGAGAATGTCGAACAGCCGTTCGGTGGCGCCCGAGACGATCTGGACGGCGCCCCACACCTCGGAGATATTGGTGAGCGCCCCGGCGGCGAGCAGGGCGTAGACGAGGAACTGGGCGAGTTCGCCGGCCGTGACCGCGCCGGAGAACACAAGGTTCGCACCCCACCAGATCAGCCCGATCATCGCGGCGGCGGAGAGGAAGATGATCATCGTCACCAAAACCGCCCGCGCCGCCAGCCGGACCGCCTCGGCCTCGAAGCTGAGCTTCGAGAAATGCGCGAACAGCCGCTTCTGGTTGGCTTCCTGGCGGAAGGCCTTGACGGTGCGCGCCGCCGACAGCGATTCGGTGGCGAGCGCCGAGATGTCGCCGAGCACGTCCTGGGTCTTGCGCGACATGTCCCTCAGGCGATTGCCGAACCAGAACACCGGCAGGATGATCGCCGGCACCAGCACCACGACCGCGAGGGTTAAAAGGACATTGGTCATCGCCATCATGACGAGCGCGCCGATCACCGTCACGAAGGCACGAATCATCTGGGAGAGGTTGATGGAAATCGCGCCGCGTATGGTGCCGACATCGCCGTTGAGCCGCGAGGTCAGGTCGCCGATGCGGTTGGTGTCGTAAAACGTCACGTCGAGCTTCATCATGTGGTCGAACACGGCCTGCCTGAGATCGACCACCAGCAACTCGCCGATCACCGAGATCAGATAGAAGCGCCCGCCGCTCGCCACGGCCATCAACCCGGCCAGGAACATCACCATCCAGCCGAACTCGGCCACCTTGCCAAGGTTCTGGGCGATGAAGCCTTCGTCGATGATCGAGCCGAAGGTCGCTGGAATGGCGAGCTGCGCCACCGCCGCGACCAGTAGGAAGACCAGGGTCAACGCCAGCCGCAGCGGATACCGGGCCAGAAAGGGAATGAGCCGCCGCAAGGGCCTGATATCGTGCCGGCCTTCCAGCACGTCCCTGGGTGGCGCCTTGAGCGATTGCGCTGCGGCGTCGTTTGCCGCATGTGTTTCCGTCATTGCGCTGCCGGCTGTTGGGATGTAGCGCATCGATATATGCATTCCGCACGACGCCGGCAAGCGGCGAGGTCGACGCGGACCAGCGCCGCCGGCGCGGCGCCAAGACCCTTGCTAATGACGCCCGTCTTGGTTTAGAACGCCGACCAACACGTTCTGAGGCTCATCGGGCGCTTTGGCGCCCGTTTCATTTGTGAGTGGCAAGATGAAGAAAGACATTCATCCCGACTATCACACCATCAAGGTGGTGATGACCGACGGTACCGAATACGAGACGCGCTCGACCTGGGGCAAGGAAGGCGAGACAATGCAGCTCGACATCGATCCCAAGACCCATCCGGCCTGGACCGGCGGCACGGGCCAGCTCGTCGACCGCGGCGGCCGCGTCTCGCGCTTCAAGGAAAAGTTCAAGGGCATCCTCGGCTGATCCAGCCGGCACGCCGCACCGCCGCCGGGCACCTGGCCCGGAGAGCAATGATATGAACGAAAGCCCGGTTGCGCCGGGCTTTTGCTATTTGGCGTCGTTTTGCCGGCGGAAAGCCGCCTGCAGTCGCTCCATCTGCCCGGCAATGGAGCGGGTTTCATCCGCCTCGGTCGGCGGCGGCATCTCGCCGCGATCCAGCCGGTCGAAATGCTTGACGCGCTCCAGAAGCCGTTCGCCTTCGGCGATGTAGTTGACCAGCGTCAGCGGCAGCTCTTCCCAGCCCGGACCGCCATGCGTGGTCGGCGTTGCTGAGAACTTGACCTTGGCCTTTTCGGTGCGCGCCGTTTCCGGCGTGATCTCGCCCTCGTTGACCGCCCGCTGCAGCAACAGCCAGGACGCCAGTTGCATCAGCCGCGTCGTCAGCCGCATGGATTCGGTGGCATAGACGAACGAGGCCTCGCGCGTCAGCGCCCGGCTCGCCGAGCGGCCTTCGCCGTCGAGATAGGACGCGACCTCCTCGATCAGCCCCATGCCCTCGCGGTAGAGCGCATTGAAGCCGCCCCCGGACACGAGCTTTTGCCTGAACTCAACCGTCTCGCCGGTATCGCCGTCCTCAACCACTGTCTCGTCCAATTCTCCGGCACTGGCACGATCCGGAAAGGAAAGCCCCTCCCGCCCGATCGCGCGGCGCATCAAACGCCGGGCCGTCCAGTCAACAGGTCCATGGCCGGCGGCCTTCGGCACACAATAGCGCCACCCGCGGACGCCGTCATCCGCATCCGACTGTGCCGTTCAAACGCTTAGAAAAGCCTAAAGAGGAACTCGAGGACTCCCCGTCCCGCGCCCGGACAAGAAAAAAGAGCCGTTGGAAAACGGCTCTCGAAAGTTAACAGGGAGGCGTCAAACAGAGGGAGAAACCACTCTGCAGAACCCAGTCAAGACTGGATAATCAACTTTTACAGCATACTTCTTAATCGTGCGTTAATCGCACATGTTTTCTTAACCTTGCGCGCCGCCCGTGATAGCATTCGATCAACAAGTCTTAGAATTTAAAGACGGAATCGGCCACGGACCGACTATCTTTCTTGCGCATGATCGCAAGCTTCAACCGCTCTATCTCGCCTGCGAGCAGCACAATGCGCTCTTCGAGTTCGTCCACGGACAAGGTGTCGAGCGCCATGCCGACCTCGTGCACGGGTTTTTTGATCGGTTCGTCGTCTGCATCCATGTTCGTTCTTTACCTCTTGCAGCCTGGGCTGCGACATTTCTGACATGACCCTTGGGGCAAAGCAAAGAGCGGCAAGATGCAGCGGGTGACAATCTCCGCCTTCGGCGGTGCCGAAAATCTCGTGACCGAAACCACCGATCCGCCCGAACCCGGTCCGGGCGAAATCCTCGTCCGCGTCGCCGGCGCCGGGCTCAACGGCCCGGACCTGTTGCAGCGGCGCGGGCTCTACGTGCCGGCCCCCGGCAACGAGCGCCGGCCGGGGCTGGAAGTGTCGGGCGTGGTCGAGGCCATCGGCGACGGCACCTGGCGCTACAGCCCTGGCGACCGCGTCGCGGCGCTGGTCAACGGTGCCGGCTATGCCGAATACGTCGTCGTGCCGGAAGCCCAGGCGCTGCCCTGCCCCGCGGGTTGGCGACTGGCCGATGCCGCTGCCCTGCCCGAGACATTCTTCACCATCACCCAGACGCTGGTCAGGCGCGCCGGCCTTTCGCCGGGCATGTCGGTGCTGGTGCACGGCGCCTCGGGCGGGCTTGGCGCCACCGCCATCCAGGTCGCCCGCCATTTCGGCGCAAAGGCCATAGCCTGCGTCTCCTCCGAGGAAAAGGCGGAATACGCCATCAAGCTCGGTGCCGATCGGCTCATCGCCTACAAGCATGAGGATTTCGTCGCGCGGACCCTGGAACTGACCGGCGGCGTCGGCGCCGACCGCATCATCGACATCGTCGGCGGCGCCAATCTCCGGCGCAATCTCGAGGCGGCGGCGCCTGGCGGCGTGATCGTCCAGCTCGCCTTTCTCGGCGGCGCCAAAGGCGAAATCATCCTCCCCGTGCTCTTGCAGAAAGGCCTCACCCTGATCGGCTCGGTTCTTGGTCCACAGCCGGCCGCGGTCAAGGCCCAGATCGCCCGGCATCTCGAGGCCGATCTCTGGCCGGCCCTCGGCGATGGCAGCATCGGCCCCCAGCGCATCCGCCATTTCGCCCTGGCGGATGCCGGCGCCGCCCATGCGGCGATGGAGGCGGACGATCATTTCGGCAAGATCGTGCTGGTGACACCCTTCGGCCTTGAGACCGAATGATGCGGTCGCGCGCAGTTTTCGTTGCGCGCCGTCGCGGTTCGGACTATAGGGTGCGCTCAATTCCCCCTCAGCGATGTGCCAAGAGGCGGGGCGGACCGGAAGCTCCCGGACCGCACGGACACAAAGCTTGTCGCCGCCGCACTGCCGCCGGCCCAGAGACCCGCGACGAGAGGATTTCGAGGAGACGAAAATGGCCACGACCCTGTTGATGCCAAAGGCGACCGCCGTCTGGCTTGTCGACAATACCGGACTGACCTTCGAGCAGATCGCCGCCTTCTGCGCGCTGCATCCGCTCGAGGTGCAGGGCATCGCCGACGGCGATGTCGCGACCGGCATCATGGGCGTCAACCCGATCAACAACGGCCAGCTGACCCGCGAGGAGATCGAGAAGGCCGAGGGCGATCCGAGCTACCGCCTGAAGCTTTCCGATCCCAAGGTTCGCGTCGCCCAGTCCAAGCGCAAGGGTCCGCGCTACACCCCGATCTCGCGGCGCAACGAACGCCCTGGCGCCATCAAATGGCTGATCCGCAACCATCCGGAACTGAAGGATGCGCAGATCATGCGCCTGGTCGGCACCACCAAGTCGACCATCGAATCGGTGCGCGAGGGCACGCACTGGAACACCGCCAACCTTACGGCCGTCGACCCGGTGACGCTCGGGCTGTGCTCGCAGATCGATCTCGACATGGAGGTCAAGAAGGCCTCGGGCGGCCGCAATGACGACGACGTCGAGCACGGCACGCGGCTGCTGTCGGCCGAGGAGGCCATGGCCACCATCCACGGCATCCGGCCCGAACCGCCGCCGGAGGTGCCGACCTTCGATACCAGCCGCGAACCCTCCGGCCCGTCCGACTACGACGCGGACGACAATTTCGACGCCGATTCGGTCTTTGCAAAGCTCAAGTCGCTCAAGTCGAGCGACAAGGACGAGCGCTAGCCGCTTCGTCGCGATCCGGCGCAGGCATGGTGGAGAGGGCTGTCCCGCTCAGCTGTTTCCGAAACCCTTCAGCAGCCGTTCGACCGCCGCCGGCACGTCCGCGAAACGATCGACGACGATGTCGGCCCCGAGCGTTCCGATCGGCTCGACACTGTAGCCGAAAGACACCAGCACCACCGGCGCGCCGGCATTGCGGGCCGTCTCGACATCGGGCCTGCTGTCGCCGACCATCACCGCCGGGCCGCCGCCGAGTTCGCGAACGACCTCTTCGAACAGCCGCGCGTCGGGCTTGAGATACTCCCGCCTGCCGCCGCCGAAGACGACGGGGAAGAAGCGGGCGAGATCGAGTGCATCAAGCAACCTGACCGCCGAATCGTGCGGCTTGTTGGTTAAAACCGCCAGCCGGGCGCCTTGCGCCGTCAGCGTTTCGAGCGTTTCGACCACCCCGGCAAAGGGCCGGCTGCGATCGGCGATATACACGGCATAAATGCCGACGAAATCCGCATAGAGCGCGTCCAGCCTTTGCGGCGCCAGATCGATGCCGCCGCGGACGAAGGCGCGTTCGATGAGTTTTTTGACGCCATTGCCGATCAGAAGCGGCATTTCCGCAAGATCCATCTCGCGGCGCCCCTCGCGCCGAAGAATGACGTTGAGGGAAAAGCACAGGTCGGGGGCGGTGTCGACGAGTGTGCCGTCGAGATCGAAGACATAGGCGGGGGTCATGCCCGAGCCATAAGCCAGGCCCGGTTTCGCGACAAGCGCAAATTTGCCGCCGCCGAGGATCGGCGAAGCGGTGCGGCCGCGTCGGTGCATGCACGGTTGCGAATGTCGGAGACGCGCGCCATTCTGCTCCAAACGCGGTGCGAGCCGAATGTCGAAACCAGTCCTGTTCATTATCGCTCATCCCGATCTCAATGTCTCCCGCGCCAACCGCAAGCTGGCGGAGGTGGCGCGCCGCATCGAGGGCGTCACGGTCCACGATATCTACGAGACCTATCCCGACATGTTCATCGACGGCGCCCGCGAACGCCGGCGACTCGACGAAGCGAGCGCGCTCGTCCTGCAGTTTCCGTTCTTCTGGTACGGGGCTCCGGGTCTTCTCAAGGAATGGATCGACCGCACATTCATCGCCGGCTGGGCCTATGGCCGCACCGGCCGGGCCCTGCGCGGCAAGCCGTTCATGGTGTCGATTTCGACCGGCTCGGGCATCGGCGCCTACCGGCCCGGCGGCATCCACAACCAGCCGATCGAGGAATACCTGTTCCCCTTCGAACAGATCGCCCATTTCTGCGGCATGATCTGGCAGGAGCCGCTGGTCTTCTACCGCGCCCGCCAGGCCGACGATTCCATGCTCGGCGAACACGCCGAGCGGATGCGGGCGCGCCTCAAGGTGCTCGAAAGCGGGGCGGTGTTCTGATGGAAGGCAACCTGCTCGTTTCGGTCTTCGTGTTCATCGCCGCCGCGTTGGTGGTCGTGCCGGCGGCCAAGATGACCGGCTTCGGCTCGGTGCTCGGCTATCTCGTCGCCGGCGTTCTCATCGGCCCCTACGCCCTGAGATTCGTCAGCGACCCCGAGACGATCCTGCATTTCTCCGAATTCGGCGTCGTCATGATGCTGTTCCTGATCGGGCTCGAAATGCAGCCGCGCGAGCTGTGGCGGTTGCGCAGCCGGCTGATCGGCATGGGCGGCGTGCAGTTCTTCATGACCGCGCTCGCCATTTTCGCCATCGCCCTTGTCGCCGGCATCGCCTGGCAATCGGCGCTGATCACCGGCATGGCGCTCGCCCTTTCCTCAACCGCCATCGTGCTGCAGATCATGGCCGAGCGCGCGATCACCCAGACCGATACCGGCCGCTCGACTTTTTCGGTCTTGCTGTTCCAGGACATCGCCGTCATCCCCATTCTCGCCCTCATCCCGCTCCTTGCCCTGTCGGACCTGCATCCGGCGATCCTGGCCGCCGAAGGCCGCTTCGCCAGCGCCGCCGCCGAGGAACCGGGCTGGATGCTGGCGCTCAGGACGCTTGTGGGTTTCCTCGGCATGTATCTGGCCGGCCGCTACATTCTACGGCCGGTCATGAGCCTTGTCGCCCGCCTGGGCATTCGCGAAATCTTCACCGCCCTGGCCCTGTTCGTCGTTGTCGGGTCGGCGCTGCTGATGGAATGGATGGGGCTCGCGCACGCCCTCGGTGCCTTCTTTGCCGGCGTCGTTTTGGCCGACAGCGAATACCGGCACGAGCTCGAAAGCGACATCGAACCGTTCAAGGGGCTGCTGCTCGGCCTGTTCTTCATCTCGGTCGGCATGTCGATCGAGTTCTCGGTGCTGATGCAGGCGCCCCTGATCGTCGTCGAGATCGTTCTCGGCCTGGTCGTGGTCAAATTCGCCGTGCTTTATGCCATCGGCTCGGCGTTCAGGCTGCACCTGACCGACCGGTTCCTGTTCGCCACCCTGCTCGCCCAAGGCGGCGAGTTCGCCTTTGTTCTGTTCCAGGTCGCCCATGCCTCGGGGGCGCTGGCCAAGCCGGTCGCCGACATCCTCAATGTCAGCGTCGCCCTTTCCATGGCCATGACGCCGGTGCTGCTGCTCGCCTTCGAGCGCTTCGTCGCCCCGCGCCTCTCCCCCGCCAAATCCGAAGCAGACCTGCCCGATATCGACGGCCACGCCGAAAAGGTGCTGGTGCTCGGCTACGGCCGGTTCGGCCAGATCATTGCCCGCCTGCTGCACGCCCAGGGCTTCGAGACGACCCTGATCGACCACGATCCGGCCAAGGGCGCTCTGCTTGGGCGCTTTGGTTGGAAGGTGTTCTATGGCGATGTCGGGCGGCTCGATCTGTTGCGCGCCGCTGGCGCCGAGGATGCGCGACTGATTGTCGTCACCATCAAGGACCGCGAAAAGAGCATCGAGATCTGCCGGATGATCCAGCGCCACTTCCCAAAGGCCAGGATCTACGCCCGCGCCTATGACCGCGTGCATGCCTATGAGCTCATGGATCTCGGCGTCGACGGCTTCGAGCGCGAAACCTTCCGATCTTCGCTGGCCCTGGCCGCCAAGGTCTTGGTGGGCCTCGGCTATTCAGCCCATGGCGCCCAGCGCGTCGCCAAATCCTTCGAATGGCACGACACGGAACTCCTGGAGAGTTCCCGGGCCTTGCGCAACGATGACGAGGCCTATGTCTCTTACATCAACGAGGCGCGCGAGACACTGCATTCGGTGATGCGGGTGGAGCGCGAGGAGCAGGAGCAGGTCGAGGCCGCGAGCTGGCCGGCCGAAGCCGACGACATTGACAAGGAAGCGCAGGCGCGATCTGAGTAGGCCGCTTTCAGGTCTTGAAGGATGTGCAGTGCCGTGCGGCGCGCAGCTTCCCTCCCCTCGATGGGGAGGGTGGGCCGGCGTCAGCCGGCTCGGGTGGGGTGGAGCCACGAACGCAGGCGCCGCAATCCCCCCAGGCTCACGACGGACTTAGCGAAGGGCTAAGTCCTGCTCGCCAACCCTCCCCACAAGAGGGAGGGAAGCATGTGGCACTGTCTTGTTTGGGTCCGAAGGCGCGCAGTCCTTGTCCATCCCGGCCTTTGGCGTTTCCCTCATGACAGATCCCGTCTTCTGGCTCGTCGCGGCACTCGCCGTCTTCATCGTCGCGCTGGCCAAATCGGGGCTTGTCGGCAGCCTTGGCGTTGCCGGCGTGCCGATCCTCACCCTCGTCATGGCACCGCGCGAAGCGGCGGGGGTTCTGTTGCCCCTGATGCTGATCATGGATTTGTTCGCAGTCTGGGCCTATCGGCGCGAGATAGACTGGGCCAATCTCGCGATCCTCGTGCCCGGCGCGCTGGCCGGCATCGCCTTGGGCTGGGCCATGTCTTCGATCGTTTCCGACGAAATGGTGCTGCTGGTGATCGGCATCATCTCCCTGCTCTTCATCCTCGATGCCGTCTTTCCCCTGCGCCGCAAAATCGTCGGCAAGCCGCCTTCCCGGCCCTGGGGGATATTTTGGGGCGGGATCGCCGGGTTCACCAGTTTCATTTCCCATTCGGGTGGCCCGCCCTTCCAGATCTACGTTCTGCCGCAGCGCCTGAAACCGGCCGTCTACGCGGCGACCTCGGCCTGGTGCTTTGCGATCATCAACGTCACCAAGCTTGTTCCCTATTACTTTTTGGGCCAGCTCTCGGTGGCCAGCCTTGAAATTTCGGTGCTTCTGGTACCGGTTGCCATCCTTGGCGTCCTGCTCGGCATCTATCTTGTGCGGCGCGTCTCCGTAGAGTTGTTCTACAAAATCGCCTATGTGCTTGTGTTTCTGTTGTCCTTGAAGCTCATCTACGATGGCACCGTCGGCGTGTTCGGACTTTAGGCGTCGTCTGAACGCCAACAAACGCTGGACCCGAATCCGCCTGCGCTTGCGGGATAGACTCACCAAACCGTGTCCAGCTTGCCCGAACGGCAGGCTTTGTGCGTGAGGCCATGAAAAAGGCCGCCGGGAGGGGCGGCCTTTTCCAAATACGCAAGCTGCTTACGCTTAGGCAGCGTCCTGTCGCTTCAAGCGTGCCAATTCGTCCTTGACTTCCAGTTTCTTTACCTTGAGCAGACGCAGGCGCTCGTCGTCGGCCGATGGGTGACGCAGCTCCTCTTCGATCATCCGCTCAAGTTCCATGTGTCGCCTCTCGAGTGCGGCAATATGGCCTTCTGTCGTCATGGCAACTCCTTTCGGCTGCTTTACGACGCTGATCGTCACAAAAAATACACCTGATGTCGATGCCCATTTCGTGCCCGGCGCAAAAGCCGCGTGAAACGAGGCGAATGAAGCGTTAAGATGGTCGCGATATGCCCGGCTCGGGGCGATTTGGCGGGGAATCATGTACAGCATCGATGAGGACTTGCGCGTAAGGCTCGGCACCGAGCTGGCGACAAAGCGGCAGGAACATGCCGATCTCGACGCTGCCATCCACGCCCTGACCACCTCAGGCGCCGCCGACCAGATGACGGTCCAGCGCCTCAAGAAGAAAAAACTCGGCCTCAAGGACCGAATCGTCGAACTCGAAAAAATCCTTCTGCCCGACATCATCGCCTGATGCCCCAGACCTTCCCGTCCCTCGCGATCCCTTATTCGCGCCTGTCCCGTTTGGGCTTCGGCGTCGCCGTGCTGATTCTCGGCTATGGCGGCGTCGGCATGGCGACCGGCCTGATCGCGATCGAGGAGAGTGGGCGCTTGCAGCAAATCTGGATCGGCATCGGTTTTCTGGCCTGCGCCCTGATCTGCGCTGTCCCGTTCGTCGTCTTGTTTCGCACTGGGTCGCGCCCGGTGCTCAGCGTCGATCCGACGGGCATCTGGGACCGGCGGCTGACCACGGCGCCGATCCCGTGGACGTCGATCGCGCGGATCGAGGGCATCGCGCCGGGATTCATGGAGCGGCTCGTCATGCCCGGCAGCAAGGCCGGCAAGATTCTGCTCCATATCGCACCCGATGCCTGGGACTCATTGCCGTTCGCCCACCGCCATGTTGCGTCGCTGCATGGCTGGCTTCTGGCCGGCCGCGGCAGGCTGCGCATCCTTCATGGCGCCCTCGACGCGCGCTTTCCGCTTCTCATGGACGCGCTCATCGCCGCCGAGGACGCGGCGCGCGCCGACCGACAAGCTGTTGGCGGCACATCGGCGGCGGTTCCAATTGCCGGCAAAACCATGCGATAAGCCCGTTATCGGTCGTCATTGAGGAACACGCCGTGCTCGATCCCCCACCCGTCGCCATCATCATGGGCAGCCAGTCGGACTGGCCGCATATGCGCTTCGCCGCCGAGACGCTCGACGCCCTCAAGATCGACTACGAGGCCCGCATCGTTTCGGCCCACCGCACCCCCGAGCGGCTCTACGATTTCGCCCGCTCCGCCCGCGACAACGGCTTCAAGGTGATCATCGCCTCGGCCGGAGGCGCGGCGCACCTGCCCGGCATGGTCGCGGCGATGACGCCCCTGCCCGTGCTCGGCGTGCCGGCCGAAACCCATGCCCTTGGCGGTGAGGATTCGCTTTTATCCATCGTCCAGATGCCGGCTGGCATTCCGGTCGGTACGCTGGCCATCGGCCGGGCCGGCGCCATCAACGCCGCGCTTCTGGCCGCCGCCATCCTCGCCCTCGACAACGAAGACGTCGCCGAGGCGCTCGACGAGTTCCGCCGCCTGCAGACGGCGTCGGTTCCCGACTTCCCGGTGGACGATGACTGAAAGCCATTTCCGGCCGATCGGCACGCGCATCGGCATTCTCGGCGGCGGTCAACTGGCCCGCATGTTGTCGCTGGCGGCTTCGCGCCTCGGCATGAAGACCCACATCTTTTGCCCCGATCCGCTGAGCCCCGCCTTCGAGGTGACGCCGCACCGGACCGTCGCCGACTACGAGGACCGCGACGCCCTCGCCCGCTTCGCCGCCGAAGTCGACATCGTCACCTACGAATTCGAGAACGTGCCGCTCGCAACCGCCGCATTTCTTGCCGGACTGCGTCCGCTCATGCCCAATGCCCGCGCCCTCGCCGTGGCGCAGGACCGGCTCGCCGAAAAACGCTTCCTTGCCGATGCCGGCATCGCCATCGCCCCCTTCGCCCCGGTCGGCTCGCTCGGCGATTTCGAGGCGGCGCTCGGCGAGATCGGCATTCCTTGCGTGCTCAAGACGACCCGGCTCGGCTATGACGGCAAGGGCCAGCGCATGATCAGGTCCGGGGCCGACGCCATGCCGGCTTATGCCGACCTCGGCGGCACCGATCTGGTGCTCGAGCGCCTTGTGCCGTTCGAGCGCGAGATTTCCGTGGTCGTCGCCCGCGCCGGCACTGGCGAGACCCGTGCTTTCGATCCGGCCGAGAACGTTCATCGCGACCATATGCTGTTCACCTCGACCGTGCCGGCCGGCATTTCCGAGACAGTCGCCGAAAAGGCCCGCATCATCGCCGCCGACATCGCCGAGGTGCTCGACTTTGTCGGCGTTCTCGGTGTCGAATTCTTCGTGGCGACCGACACCACCAGCCCTGCGCTCCTAGTCAATGAGATCGCCCCGCGCGTCCACAATTCCGGCCACTGGACCGAGGCGGTGTGCCTGACCGATCAGTTCGAGCAGCATATCCGCGCCATTTGCGGCTGGCCGCTCGGCGATCCGGCGCGCATGGCCGACGTTCGCATGGTCAACCTCGTCGGCGACGAGATCGAGGCGGTCGCCGACATGCTGGAACCCGGCGACGCGCCGCATGTCTACGGAAAAAGCCAGCCGCGACCAGGCCGGAAAATGGGTCATCTCAACAGGGTCACGCTCAGGCGCTGAGTCCGGGCAAGGTTTTGTCATTTCGGCAAATTGCCGCGTTGGAGACGGTGGACAAAGCACCCGGCTTTTGCTATTGACCCGCCCCAAGATGCTGGTTTGCGCCGGCAGCGGCGGGTTTGCATACCCACCGCCACGGTTCTGCAACAATTCAGAGATGCTGAGAAAGGGCGGTTGACCTTTGCAAGTAGTCGTTCGCGATAACAATGTCGATCAGGCGCTTCGTGCGCTCAAGAAGAAGCTTCAGCGCGAAGGCGTTTTCCGCGAAATGAAGCTGCGCAACTACTACGAGAAGCCGTCCGAGAAGAAGGCGAGGCAGAAGGCCGAGGCCGTTCGCCGCGCTCGCAAGCTGGCGCGCAAGAAGGCCCAGCGCGAAGGCCTGGTGGCGGCGCCGACCCGCTAGGCGATGTCGCGTTTTGATTAAATCAAAACGCATGACCTCAGTCCTTGAATGGTCGCAGGTCCAGCAGCAAAACTGGTATCCGGTTTTGTCGGGCATGCTCTGGGCGGACAAGAGCGATTGTGGTTCGATGCGCCGCCCTTTCGGGCGGTGTTTGTGTTTGGGGCGGGGCGACGGGCGTATCTCTCCGCGCCGTTTGCGGGAGCGGAGTGGTGCCAATCGTCCGGCGCTGAAAAGGCCCAGCCGGCTTCTGCAGCCTTTTGCCGCCACCGGGCGTTCTTCTTTTCGCCACGCGTTTTGTGCAGGTTCCGATGCATCGGAACCGAAAAGCCGAATCACCAGGAGGACTGAACCATGAAATCCACCATCGTCGGCACCCTTGCCGCGCTTGCCCTTTTCGCCACCGCCATGCCTGCGGCCGCCGCGCAGCCGAGCGTGCAGGTCGGCCGCCTCAGCTGCGAGGTCGCCGGCGGCATCGGCCTGATCGTCGGTTCGCAGAAGGCGGTGTCCTGTACCTTCCACCGCGCCAATGGCGACACCGAAACCTATTCGGGCGAGATCACCCGCATCGGGCTCGACATCGGCAAGACCGACCGCACCCGCATCGAATGGCTGGTCTTTGCCGCGACGGACACGAGCTACACCTCGGGCGCTCTCGGCGGGAAGTATGTCGGCGCCAGCGGCGAGGCAACTCTCGGCGTCGGCCTCGGTGGCAACGTCCTTGTCGGCGGGCTCGACAGGTCCTTCGCCCTGCAGCCCTTCAGCGTGCAGGCCCAGACCGGCCTGAGCCTGGCCGCCGGCCTTGCCGAACTGACGCTGCGCTAGGACACTTCCTCCGCCCTCGCGTCATTGCGAGGAGCAACGCGACGAAGCAATCCAGAAGGCCATGCGCGCTTGCGCCTGAACCCTTCTGGATTGCCGCGCGCCTTGCGGCGCTCGCAATGACGGGCTCGCGAAAGTCCGGCTAGACTATTTCAGGTTTTAAGAGAAGCGGGCGCCTTGCACCTCTCCCTTGAGGAAGAGGTGCAAGCAGCACCCGCTTCATAAAAACATAAAATGCTCCAAAACCTTACGCCGCCTCGGCCAGTGCCGCCTCGAAGGCCTGGTCGAAGACGTCTTGCGGCTGGGCGCCGGAAAAGGCGAACCTGCCGGCGATGATGAAGAACGGTACGCCGCCGATGCCCTGTTGCGTCGCCTCTCGCGCCGCAATGGCGATCTGTTCGTGGATTTCGGCGCTGCCGGCGACGGCCCGCGCTTCCTCCGGCGAAAAGCCGAACCGGGTCGCGATGTCGACCAGGACCTCGGGATCGGCGATGTTGCGCGCCTCGAGATAATTGGCCCGCCCCAGCGCCACGGCCAGCTCGTGCTGGATGCCCTTTATGTCGGCGGCGGCGATCAGCGCCAGTGCCGGCTGGCTCCAGTGGCGCAGTTTCTGCTTGCGCATGTCGAGATCGAGCCCGGCCGATTTCGCCTCTTGCTCCAGCCGGTCCCAGGCGTCGAAGGGCGGCCGGCCGTATTTGCGCGTCAGCATCTCGACCACGTCCTCGCCCTCGGGACTGGCGGACGGATCGAGCAGGAAGGGGTGATGGACGACCTCGACCACCGCCCGGTCGCCGAGCGCCGCGATGGCGTTGTCGAGCCGCCTCAATCCGACAAGGCACCACGGACAGGCCGGGTCGTCGAAAACGTCAACTCTCAGTTCGTGCATGTACAATTCGCCTGACAAAGGTGTCATTCGGGAGCCGGCACCCTAGCAGCGGCCGACCGCCGGCACACCCCAGTCTCGCGATCGTGACCGAAGCCGCGAGGACACAGGCGACCGGCGCCACCAGACCAGGGCAGGGACGCCGACGACGGGCAGCGACCAGGTGGCGTTGGCGCGCAGAAAAGGCAGGCCCAGCACCAGCATCGCGCCGGCGCCGAACAAGACGGCATTGCCCATCGGGCAGATCATGGCGGCGATCCACAGGCGCGTGCGATCCATATCCGTCTCCTTTCGGAAGATTCGCACCTGCAACGCCGCCGCGCGGGCGCTGGTTCCGCCGCGACCGCTCAGCCGGCGGTCTTGCCGGCGATATTGACCATCCAGTCGACGCCGAACCTGTCGGTCACCATGCCGAACTCGTCGCCCCAGGGCGCCGTGGCGAGCGGCATGGCAATTGTTCCACCGGCGGCGAGCCCGTCCCAGTAGCGATGCAGTTCCTCTCCGTCCTCGAACGGTCCGCTGAGCGACACCGAAAAGCCTGCCGACGGCCGGTAGTCCACATGGTCCGGTATGTCGCCGCCCATGAGCACGAGCCCGCCGGGCGTCTTGAGCATGGCGTGCATGATGCGGTCGCGCGTGGCGCTGCCCTCGGCGGGGTTGAAATCGCCGTAGGTGCTGACGGTCAGCTCGCCGCCCAACACCTGATGGTAAAAGGTCATGGCGTCGCGGGCGACATCCTTGAAATGCAGATAGGGATTGAGAACGACGCTCATGGCGATCCTCCTTTGGGGCCGCATAGAGGAGCATCGGCGCGCCGGAGCCGCAATGTGCATTCGCCCGCCGAGCTGCCGCCCGGCGCGCACAACTTCGTGAAACGGGTCCGTCGTTTCGACGCCGCGACATGACGGATGTCAAGGCGAAGCGCCGGGCAATGCCGCACAAGCCATTCCGCCGTCTCCGTTCGTCGCGACAAAGCCCTGCCGCGCCAACAGGTCACGTCAAAATGCCGATAATACATCTTGACTGTCGGCCCGGTGCGTTGTGTCTCTGCATCGCGCCGAGCTCTTGTGGAGTGTCCGTGACAGTCTTAGGCCGAAAGGACACGGCAGGAACGTACTGACGAGGTGCCGGGGAAGGCATTTTCCTGCCGGCCCGAATGAAGCGGGTACGCGCGCCCCCCCCTGCGCGGTACCGTAAAACGACGAGGCAATCATGGCTCTAACTATCGGGATACCGAGGGAAACATTCCCCGGCGAACGCCGCGTAGCGACCGTTCCCGAAATTGTGGAAAAACTGATCAAGCTCGGCTTCGAGGTTTCGGTCGAAACCAAGGCCGGCGACGACGCCAATTTCTCCGACCAGGACTACAAGGCCGCCGGGGCATCCGTTTCCCGCACGGCGGCGGCCCTCTACAAGAAGTCGGACATCGTCCTCAAGGTGCGCGCGCCCGCGATGGAAGAGGTGCCGCTCTTGAAGGAAGGCACGGTGCTCATCTCCTTTGTCTGGCCGGCCCAAAACCCGGATCTGATGACAGCCCTGGCGGCGCAGAAGGTTACGGTTCTGGCCATCGACTCGCTGCCGCGCCAGCTTTCCCGCGCCCAGAAGATGGACGCCCTGACCTCGATGGCCGGCATTGTCGGCTACCGTGCCGTGGTCGAGGCCGCCAATGAATTCGACCGGTTCTTCGCCGGCCAGATCACCGCCGCCGGCAAGGTCCCGCCGGCCAAGGTGTTCATCGCCGGTGCCGGCGTTGCCGGGCTTGCCGCCATCGGTACGGCGGTGGGCCTCGGTGCCATCGTGCGCGCCAACGACACCCGCGCCGAGGTTGCCGACCAGGTCACCTCGATGGGCGGCGAATTCGTCAAGGTCGACTATGAGGAAGAAGGCTCGGGCGGCGGCGGCTATGCCAAGGTCATGTCCGAAGGTTTCCAGGCTGCGCAGCGTGAGATGTACGCTCAGCAAGCCAAGGAATGCGACATCATCATCACCACGGCCCTCATTCCCGGCAAGCCGGCCCCGAAACTCATCACCGCCGACATGGTCAAGTCGATGAAACCGGGTTCGGTCATCGTCGATCTCGCCGCCGAACAGGGCGGCAATTGCGAACTGACCGAGCCGGACAAGGCCGTAGTCAAGCACGGCGTCACCATCATCGGCTATACTGACCTGCCGAGCCGCCTCAGCCGCCAGGCTTCGACGCTCTACGCCACGAACCTGTTGCGCGTCGTCGAGGAGCTGAGCCCGCAAAAGGACGGCACGATCAACGTCAACATGGAAGACGACGCCATCCGCGGCCTGACGGTCATCAATCTGGGCGACGTCACCTGGCCGCCACCGCCACTCAACCTGCCGGCGCCCAAACCAGCCACCGCGCCGGCCGCCGCACTGCCCAAGAAGGAAGAAAAGAAATCCTCCGGCATCGGCATGGCGATCATGGCATTTGTCGGCGCGGCGCTTGTCGCCTTCGTCGGACTCTACGCGCCGCCGGCCTTCATCGGGCATTTCACCGTTTTCGTGCTGGCGGTGTTTGTCGGCTACATGGTCGTGTGGAACGTCACCCCGGCACTGCATACCCCGCTGATGAGCGTGACCAACGCCATCTCTTCGATCATTGCCATCGGCGCCCTCATCCAGATCGCGCCACAGGTCGAGATCGGCACCGTCCGTGCGGATGCACTCATTCTCGGCATCGCCGTCATCGGCATCGCACTGACATCGATCAACATGTTCGGCGGCTTCGCGGTGACGCGGCGCATGCTGATGATGTTCCGCAAGTAGGAGACCGTTCAAAATGCTACCTGCAACCTTGACGACGGTCGCCTACATCATCGCGATCATCCTGTTCATCCTCTCACTCGGCGGCCTTTCCAACCCGGAAACCTCCCGCCGCGGCAACTGGTTCGGCGTCACCGGCATGGCGATTGCCGTGCTGGCGACCATTTTCGGCTCCCGCATCGTCGATGTCGGCGGCGGCAATTCTGAGACCTGGCAGCTCGTGCTGCCGGCCGGGCTTCCCTGGGTCATCGGCGCTATGATCGTCGGCGGCGGCATCGGCCTTTACGCCGCCCGCGTCGTCAAGATGACGCAGATGCCCGAGCTGGTGGCGATCATGCACTCGCTGGTCGGCTTCGCCGCCTGCGCCATCGGCTTTGCCAGCTTCATCGACACCTCGATCACCTTCGCGGGCTCCGAGCACGTCATCCATCTCGGCGAGATTTATATCGGCATCCTGATCGGTGCCGTGACCTTCTCGGGTTCGGTGATCGCCTTCGGCAAGCTTTCCGGCAAGATCAGCGGCAAGCCGATGCTTTTGCCGGCCCGCCACTGGATCAACCTCGCCGCTCTTGTGCTCGTCGTCTGGTTCTTCTTCCAGTTCGTCGGCACTGCCGGCATCCACGACCAGGGCGGGGCGATTGCCGCCGGCTGGCTGCCGCTGATCGTCATGACGATCCTGGCACTGCTGTTCGGCGTTCACATGGTGATGGCCATCGGCGGCGCCGACATGCCCGTCGTCGTCTCGATGCTCAACTCCTATTCGGGCTGGGCCGCGGCCGCGACCGGCTTCATGCTCGGCAACGACCTGCTGATCGTCGTCGGCGCTCTGGTCGGCTCCTCGGGCGCGATCCTTTCCTACATCATGTGCAAGGCGATGAACCGCCACTTCCTCTCGGTCATCGCCGGCGGCTTCGGCACGGGCGAAGGCAAGGCTCCCGTCGCGGGCGCCGAGCCGGCTGGCGAGGTCACGCCGATTTCGTCGCTCGAAACGGCGGAACTTTTGAAGGACGCCAAGTCCGTCATCATCATGCCGGGCTACGGCATGGCGGTGGCGCAGGCCCAGCACACGGTCAACGAGATCACCCAGCTGCTCAGAGCCAAGGGCACCAATGTCCGCTTCGCCATCCATCCGGTCGCCGGCCGCATGCCGGGGCACATGAACGTGCTCCTCGCCGAGGCCAAGGTCCCCTACGACATCGTTCTGGAAATGGACGAGATCAACGAGGACTTCCCCGCGACCGATGTCGTGATGGTGATCGGCGCCAACGACATCGTCAATCCGGCGGCCGAGGACGACCCGACGAGCCCAATCGCCGGCATGCCGGTATGCCAGGTCTGGAAGGCCAAGACCTCGATCGTCATGAAGCGCTCGATGGCTTCCGGCTATGCCGGCGTCGACAATCCGCTGTTCTACAAGGAGAACAACCGGATGCTGTTCGGCGACGCCAAGAAGATGCTCGACGAGGTGCTGACGGCACTGAATTCGTAGCCGGGAGAGGCAAGGGGCCGGAGGTGTCCGGCTCTTTTCCAATGCCGATTTGAGGAGCGGGCCACGGCCCGCTCTTTTCATTTCTTCGGCTTGCCCAGCATGTTGGCGCCGATACCGGCCGGCACCGAGACGACCAGAAGGAAAAGCCCGAGCCAGAAATTGCCCGCGATGATGAAGGCATAGAGCGCCGCCGCGCCGATCACCATGGCGGTGATCGAGAATTTCAGCATGGCGATGAAGAACGCGAATGTCTGCTCATGCGCGGCGTAGTCCATAATGTCTTTCGTCTTGGCCATTGATCCCCCTGCCAATTGTAGCGTTGCGGCGAGGCAAAGCTTTTAGCCGCAGGCGAAAGGAAGCTCAAGACGGCTGCGTCGCTTCCAGTTCGTCGATCAGGCCCTCGATCATCGACAATCCGAGGTTCCAGAAATCCGGATCGGCGGCATCGAGCCCGAAGGGCTTCAATAGCTCGGAATGATGCCTCGAACCGCCGGCCTTCAGGAGTTCGAAATACTTGTCCTCGAACCCGTCGGCGGCGTCCATGTAGCGCTGGTAGAGCGAATTCACCAGGCAATCGCCAAAGGCATAGGCGTAGACATAGAAGGGCGAATGGATGAAGTGCGGGATATAGGCCCAGAAGATGTCGTAGCCCTCGTTGAGCGTGATCGCCGGACCAAGACTTTCGGCCGAGACCTCGAGCCACATCCTGTTGAGATCCTCGGTCTTCAATTCGCCTTCGCGCCGCGCCGTATGGACCTTGCGCTCGAAGGAATAGAACGAAATCTGCCTCACCACGGTGTTGAGCATGTCCTCGACCTTCTGGCTGAGGAGCGCGAAGCGCGTCTTCGGGTCCGTGGCGCTGGCGAGCAGCGAGCGGAAGGTCAGCATCTCGCCGAAAACGCTCGCCGTCTCGGCCAGCGTCAGCGGCGTCGAGGCCAATAGCGGCCCCTGCGCCGCCGCGAGGCGCTGATGGACGCCGTGGCCGAGTTCGTGGGCGAGGGTCATGACGTCGCGCGCCTTGCCCATGTAGTTGAGCATCAAATAGGGATGGGCGCTCGGCACCGTCGGATGGGCGAAGGCGCCCGGCCCCTTGCCGTCCCGGACCGGCGCGTCGATCCAGCCATTGGCAAAGAACGGCTTGGCGAGATCGACCAGTTGCGGCGAGAACTTGCCATAGGCATCAAGAACGATGTCCTGCGCCATGGCCCAGTCGAAGACGCGGTCGTCCGAACTCGGCAGCGGCGCATTGCGGTCCCAGGCGTTGAGCCTGTCCTTTTTGAACCATTTTGCCTTCATGGCGTAGTAGCGGTGGGACAGGCGCGGATAGGCGGCCCGGACCGCCGTTTCGAGCGCATCGACCACCTCGCGCTCGACCGAATTGGCCAAGTGCCGGCTGCCGGCCACGTCCTTGAAGCCGCGCCAGCGGTCGGAGATTTCCTTGTCCTTGCTAAGAACGTTGGTGATCTGGGTAAACAGGCGCTTGTTGTCGTAGAGCACCTTGGACAGCGCCCCGAACGCCGCCTCGCGCTTTTTCTCGTCCTTGCCGCTCAAAAGGGTCAGCGTCGGTTCGAGCCCCAGCACCTCGCCGTCCACCTCGAACTTGAGGCTCGACATGGTCTCGTCGAACAGGCGATTCCAGGCGGCGCGGCCGGTCTGGGCCTTGTCGTGGAACACTTCCTCGACCCGGTCCTCAAGCTGGTAGGGCTTGGCCTTGCGCAATTCGGCGAACCAGGTGCGGTAGCGCGAAAGGCCCGGTTCGGTCGCGATCGCCGTGTCGAGTACCGCGTCGTCGATGCGGTTCATTTCGAGCGTGAAGAACAGCGTCTTGGTCGACAGGCGCGTCAGCGCGTCCTGGGTGTCGCCCAACAGCTTGGCGCGGTCCGGATCGGCGGTGTTCTGCACGTAGTTGAGATAGACGAACGAGGCGATGCGGCCTTCGAGATCGCCTAGCGCCTCGTAGTCCGCAAGCGTCCGGATCAGCCCGCCGGAACGGGCCAATGCGTCGAGCTTGCCCCTGTAATTCGCCTCGAAGGCGGTGGCGTCGGCATCGGCCTTTTCGAACGCCATCGTGAATTCCGGCGAATCGGCACCGGGAAACAGGTCGGCGAGATTCCATTCCGGCATGTCGCCGAACGGCTTTTTCTCCGAGGACGCCGGGCTATCGGCGGTCAATGGTGCGCGCACCGGAACGAGCATGGACAAACTCCAAAATCGACAGGAAAGCAAAGGAAGCGGCTAACATAGGCACTTGCCCGGCCGCTGCAAAGGGCGCCGACAAATCGACTAAGACCCGATCCTCAGCATTAAAGCCCTGTTAAGGGCCCTCCCCTACCCTGCCTCATAACGGCACACGCGAGTCGTGCGGTCCTGAATTTACAAATATAAACAAAAGATTGCCGGCGCCCCCAGTATGGCCAAAGTGCTTGTCGTCGATGACGATCCAGTCCAGCTTCGCCTGACCTCCGAGGTCGCCAGAAAGGCGGGGTTCGACGTCGTCACCGCTGCGGGCGGCGCCGAGGCTTTGAGCATCCTGGCCGGCGGCAGCGCCGTCGGCGCCATGGTACTCGACCTCGTCATGCCCGATCTCGACGGGCTGGGCGTGCTCGAAGCCATGCAGGCGCGCGACATTTCGATTCCGGTGATCGTCCAGACGGCGAAATCCTCGCTCGACACCGTGATTTCAGCCATGCGCCTCGGCGCGGCGGATTTCTTCGTCAAACCGGTGGCGCCCGAACGCCTGATCATTTCCTTGCGGAACGCCCTGCAGATCGGTGAACTCGAAACCGCGCTCAGGACCGAGCGCGCGCGCCTTCACGGCGAGTTCCGCATCTCCGACATCCTGACGCGCTCCCCGGCCATGGACCGCACTCTCGAATTGTGTCGCAAGGCGGCCAAGACCAATATTCCGGTCCTTATCGAGGGCGAGAGCGGCACCGGCAAGGAACTGATCGCCCGCGCCATCCAAGGCTCCGGCGACCGCGCCGGCAAGTCCTTCATCGCCGTCAATTGCGGCGCCATTCCTGGCGATCTCGTCGAATCGGTGCTGTTCGGCCACGTCAAGGGCGCCTTCACCGGCGCCAGTGCCGATCATGCCGGCAAGTTCCAGGAAGCCCATGGCGGCACGCTGTTCCTCGACGAGATCGGCGAACTGCCGCAGGATGCCCAGGTCAAGCTGCTGCGCGCTCTTCAGGAAGGCGAGGTCGAGCCCGTCGGCGCGGCCAGGCCGGTCAAGGTCAATGTCCGCCTGATCTCGGCGACCAACCGCCGCCTGTTGAACATGGCGCGCGACGGCAGCTTCCGCGAGGATCTCTACTATCGGCTCAACGTCTTTCCGATCTTCGTGCCGCCGCTGCGCGAACGGCCCGAGGACATGGCGCTTCTGGCCGAGCATTTCCTCGCCCGCTTCGTCGCCGAGACCGGCAAGCGCCTCGCCGGCCTGTCGGGCGAAGCGCTCAGGCTGCTTTGTGCCTATGACTGGCCGGGCAATGTCCGCCAGCTCGAAAACGCCATTTACCGCGCCGTGGTACTCGCTGACGGCGAGCAGTTGCGCCCGGTCGATTTCCCGCAGATCGGCGCCCGCCGCGCCGGCCTCGATGAGATGAGGGCCCAGGTCCGACGCCTGCCGCTGCCCGACGGCCCGATCCGCATCGACGAGACGCCGCCAGCCCGCCGCATCGAAAGACCCGAGCCGAAGCCGCAGGCGTTCGACCGCTTCCTCGACCCCGAAGGCGACCTGCAGCCGCTCTCGGCCATCGAGCGCGATCTCATCCTGTTCGCCATCGAGCGCTGCGACGGCCGCATGACGCGCGTCGCCCGCGCCCTCGGCATCGGTCGCTCGACCCTTTACCGCAAGCTCAAGGAATACGGCATCGACAGCGAGGAAGACGTGGCCGCCTGACCCGCCTCCATCGATCGATCGAGGCGGCGCTCACTTTTTCGCGCCGGGCTTGGCGGTTGACCGCGAATACGGTTAGTACTTGCGTCAGATTTGCCTGATAGTCTTGTGCGTCGTTCTGGCAACGGGCAGAGACCGTGATGACGGGGTTGGGGTGCCTATGAAGCGATTCGTTGTTGGTCTTGCGCTGGCGGCGTGCCTTGGTTCGCCCGCATTCGCCATTTCGCCGCAGACTGTCGAGATCGGCGGACAAACCGCCACCCGAATCGTCATCGCACCGCCGGAAACGGACCTCGCCCGCACCATCAAGCTCGGCCTCAAACAGGCCATGAGCGAGGCCGGCGGCGGCGCGACGTTCAACGACGCGCTCAAGCTTTATTATTTCTACGGCGCCCGCCATTTCGAGCCGCTCTGGCTCGATCAGCGTCACGACGGCGACATCGCCTGGTCGATGAACGCACAAAAGATCATGGAAGCCTTCTACAAGGCCGGCTATTCGGGCCTCGACCCGGACGACTATCTCGACCCGGCGTTCCAGACCGCACCGGATGCCGGCGATCCGATGAAGCTGGCCGCGCTCGAGACCATGTTTTCCGACGCGGCGTTGCGCTATGCCAGCCACCTGCATTCGGGCCGCATCGATCCCAAATCCGTCTCGTCGAGCATTTCGGCCGCCCCGCACCAGCTCGATGCCACCGAAACGCTGATGGCGCTCGCCGCCACCGACGATCCGGCCGCCTATTTCCAAAGCGTCGAGCCGCAGCACCGCGAGTACCAGGACCTCAAGCGCATCCTCATCGACTACACCGCCGGCCGCGTCGAACAGGCGGTTTCCATTCCCGATGGGCCGATGCTGCGCCCGGGCGGCAGCGACGAACGTTTGCCGCTGCTGCGCCAACGCCTGAAACTGCCCGCAATCGAGGACGACCCGTTCGCCTATGACGACGCCACGCTCGCCGCTGTCGAAGCCTTCCAGCAGTCGCTCGACCTTTTGGTCGACGGCATTGTCGGTCCGGCCACAGTCGCGGCCCTCAATGGCGGCGAAGCGACGTCCAGGGGCGACATCGTCGCCAATATGGAGCGCTGGCGCTGGATGCCGTCCGATCTCGGCGCCTACCACGTCTCGGTCAACATCCCCGAATTCCGCCTCGCCATCGTCGACGATGGCGCGGTGACGTTTACCACGCGGGTCGTGACCGGCAAACCGGTGCACATGACTCCGGTCTTTTCCGACGAGATCGAGACGGTCGTCGTCAACCCGTACTGGAACGTGCCGAGTTCGATCGCCGTCAACGAGATCGGCCCGATCCTGGCAAACAATCCCGGCTATATCGCCAACAACAACATGGAACTTTTGTCCGGCGGCAAGGTCGTCGACGCCTCGGCGGTCGACTGGTCGGCGACCAGTGTCAGGAATTTCTCGATCCGCCAGCGTCCTGGTGCCAGCAACGCCCTGGGATCGATCAAGTTCCTGTTCCCCAATTCCAACAATGTCTATTTGCACGACACCCCGTCCAAGTCGCTGTTCGAGCGCTCCTTCCGCGCCTATAGCCACGGCTGCGTGCGCGTGCAGAACCCCTGGGACTTCGCCGACGCCCTGTTGAGCCACGAGACCAAGGTGACGCTGGCCGGACTCGAATCCCAGCGCGGCGGCCGCGAGACGTGGAACTCGCTTGACCGGCACATCCCCGTGCACCTGATGTACTTCACCCTGCGCGCCGATGCGGACGGCACCATCCACTCCTATGGCGACGTCTACGGGCACAACCAGAAGCTCAAGGAACTGCTGGGCGTCTGAAACCGGGGCACACGCCCCGGGCAGTCCGCCATGCGCGCTCCGTGTGAGGCGCGCCATCGGCTAGAGCGTTAACGCATATAAACTTTTGCGCCTTGGTTCGGCCGCGTTTAGCGGCTATTTCCGACGCTGCCACGCCATGGGCTGTGTCGCGATCCCGGCCCGGGCTGGCGTTAGGACAAAAATAGCGTTAACAAATCCTCCAAGGGTTTGCTCCACTATAGTAGCTCCGGGTCAACCGGGGTAAATGGGCAGAGTAAAGCGTGCACAAGGGCAGGACACTCCGGACGAATATCGCTCGGCTAACAGCTTTGAGTCTGGCGCTGCTGCTGGCGCTGGCATTCGGTTTGTCGAGTGCCGAGGCGGCTGGCGGCACGCGAACGCTGACCTTTTATTACACCCACACCAAGGAAACCGGCACCTTCACCTTCCGCAAGGACGGCAGCTACGACAAGAAGGTGCTTGCCGATCTCAACCATTTCCTCAGGGACTGGCGCCGCAACGAGACGGCCAAGATGGACCCGGCCCTGTACGACCTCATCTGGGAGGTCTACCAGGACGTCGGAGCCACAAATCCGATCCATATCGTTTCCGCCTATCGCTCCCCGGCCACCAACGAGATGCTGCGCTCGAAATCGAGCGGTGTCGCCGAGAACTCGCGCCACACCCAGGGCATGGCCATGGATTTCTACATCCCCGGCATCCCGATCTCGACATTGCGCGAGGCGGCGATGAAGCGGCAGGTGGGCGGCGTCGGCTATTATCCGACCTCGGGCAGCCCCTTTGTCCATCTCGACACCGGCAATGTCCGCGCCTGGCCGCGCATGACCAAGGCCCAGCTCGTCAAGCTCTTCCCCGATGGCAAGACCCTGCACCTGCCCTCCGGCTCCGACACGCCGCTGTCGCAGCAAGGCTACCAGATCGCCAAGGCCGAATGGAGCAAGTGCCACACCATTCCTTGCTCGGCCAGCACGGCGACCAGCACCTATGCCGTGGCCTCGATCGACACCGACGCGCCCTCCGCCGGCAATGGCAAGACCTTGATGGACTGGCTGTTCGGCGGTGGCGAGGCCGATGAGGCCGCCCAGGACATCGCGCCTGCAGTCACCGCCGTTGCCGCCGCGCCGCCCGTGCCCGCCACGCGTCCGGCCGCTTTCTACGGCGCCGGCGACACCTTGCCCTTCGGCATCGGCAGCGATCCGCTGGCCATCGCCGCGACCGTCGCCGAGGCGCCCGTGCCCGAACAGCGCCCAGCCTGGCTCGAACGGCCGGCGATCGAGAACGAAGCCGTATTCACGGTGGCCTCGATCAACCCCGCCGCGCCGGTCGCCGCGCCCGAGCCGCAGCCGCTGCCGCCCGAACCCGGCCTGCCGCTGGCGCCGTTCATCGCCGCCTACGCCCCCGCCAACGCGCCCGAGCCGGATGCCCAGCGCGCCGTGGCCATGATCCTCGAGCGCCGCGCCGCCGAGACCGCGCCGTCGCCGGTGTTCAACACCACCACGCTCAAGGCCGGCGTCGCCGGCGCCGCGCCGAGATCGGCCATGCTG
>JAHJQZ010000076.1 GCA_018818925.1 Alphaproteobacteria bacterium | reverse complement strand
GACATACTGGCTGACCAGCCGCCAGACGGGCGGCTGCGCGGCATCCGATCCCGCCTGTCCATCCTTTTGTGCCGTACCGGTCTGGCCTTCGGTCTCGTCGCTCATGGCTGATCTTGTCCTTGTTTGCATCGGCGGCTGGCTAGCACTTTTGCCCCGTCCTCGCAAGCAAACGGCGCGCGAATGGCTATCTGTCGCGCCAGTCGTCGTCCTTAAGATCAACAATGCCGTCGCGGCGCGAGCGTGGCTCATGGCCCGGGCCAGACGTGAAGCCATCGACCCTGATCCGGGTCTTGAGAAAGGCGTAGAGCGCCTGCCGTAGCGGCGGCACCAGCAGAAGGAAGCCGATCGTGTCGGTGAAATAGCCGGGCGTCAGCAGGAGCGCTCCGGCAATGCCGACCAGAAGACCCTCGAAAAGCTGCATCGCCGGCAGCCGCCCCGACTGCATGTGCCGCTGGATGTCGGCGATCAGCGACAGGCCTTGGCTTCTGATGATAGCCGAGCCGATCACGGCCGTCACGACGACGCCGAGCAGCGTCGGCCACAGGCCGATGGCCTGACCCAGGAGGATAAACAGCCCGATCTCGATCATCGGCACGATCAGAAATCCGAGAAACAGATAGGCGGCCATGGCCACTCCTTGTCGCAACAAAGGCCCGGCTCGGTCAAAACCGGCGCCGTCAACTGGTTTTGAGTGAAGCTTTGTCTATATATAGGGTAAGATTGTCGCGTTGCGAGCCTTGGCCGCCGCGACGGAGCTTCAAACAGGATCGTGCCGCTTCATGTCCGACTTTCTCGATATCCCGACACTGATCGCCATCGGCGTCATCATAGTGGTCTTTTTGCGTATGCGGTCGATTCTCGGTACGCGTACCGGCAGTGAACGGCCGCCGGTTCCGCGCGCCCGCCCCTCGAACGCCGATCGCGCCACCGATGCCGGCGACGACATGGTCGTCGCGCCGCGCCCCCAGGCCCAGGACGATGCCGATTCGCTCGGTGACGAACGCCGCCGCCGCAAGCTCGAGGCCGAGATCGAACAGCTTGCCGCCACAAAACCGGAGGTCGCCGCCGGACTGACCGCCATTGCCGCGGCGGACCCGGCCTTCATGCCCAAATCCTTCCTCGAAGGCGCCAAGGCCGCCTATGAGATGATCGTCACCGCCTTTGCCGGCGGCGACCGCAAGACCCTCAAGACCTTGCTCGACAAGGAGGTCTATGACGGGTTTGAACAGGTCATATCCGAACGCGAATCCGCCGGCCAGGCCGTCGATTTCACTTTTGTCGGCCTGCCGGGCATAGAGTTTTCCGAGGTCGAATTCGACAAGAAGACGGCGTCGATCACCCTCAACTACAGGGCCGAGATCGTTTCGGCCACGCGCGATGCCAGCGGTGCGCTGATTGAGGGCAATGCCGATCAGGTCGTGACCATCAAGGATGAATGGACCTTCGCCCGCAATGTCAAGTCACGCGACCCCAACTGGAAGCTCGTTGCCACCCACCAGCTCGACTAGGGGCGAGTGGCCGAGATGCGCGGTTCGGGCCGAAACAGAGCACCGCGTCTCAAGGACTGGCATTTGTGGACCGAAGTCACGCGCACCGTGAGCCCGCTCCATCCCGAGCGCCTGATCGCCGAGATCGCCGCCGCGCCGCCGGTGCCGGAGACGCCGTCCGCAGACCGTCATGGCAAGACCGGAAACGCGGCGAAAGGCATCAATGGTCGCGCCGTGAGCCTGCCGGTGCCGCCTTCGGCGGTGCTCGGCCATGACAAGGGCATCGAGCCCAAGCTCAACCGCAAGATCCGGCGCGGCCACCTGCCCATCGACGCCACGATCGACCTGCATGGGTTGCGCCAGGACGAGGCCCATGCCGCCCTGTGCCGTTTCATCGCAGCCCGTCACGCCCGCGGCGACCGCACCGTGCTCGTCATCACCGGCAAGGGACTCAAGAAGACCGGCTGGGGCCAGATCGAGCAAAAAGGCGTCTTGCGCTCCATGCTGGCGCTATGGCTCAACCAGAAAACCCTGGCGCCGCTTGTCGCCGGCTGGCAGGAATCGGCCCGCGAGCATGGCGGCGACGGTGCGTTCTATGTCCGGTTGAAAAGGCCAAGACCATGAAGGCGCTGCCATGACGCCTTTGGGAGCCAGGTTGAGAGCGATGCGGGCCGAGCGCGGCGTCACCCTCAAGCAGATGGCGGCGGCGCTCAAGGTGTCGAGCGCCTACCTGTCGGCGCTCGAACACGGCCATCGCGGTTTGCCCACCTGGGACCTGATGCAGCGCATCATCGGCTACTTCAACATCATCTGGGACGATGCCGAGGAACTGATCCGGCTCTCCGAAATCTCCGATCCGCGCGTTGTCATCGACACCTCCGGCATGGCGCCCGAAGCAACGGCGCTGGCCAACCGTCTCGCCCGCGACATTGGCAAGCTTTCGCCCGAGGATCTCGGACAGGTGAGCGCCGAGATCCTCCGTCGCGCCGGCCAAAAGCCGTGAGCCGCTTCATTTCGCTGGTGACGCTGGTCGTGCCCGACTACGACGCGGCGATCGCCTTTTATGTCGACAAGCTCGGCTTTGCACTGCTCGAGGACACCGAGCTTGGAAACGGCAAGCGCTGGGTCCGCGTCGCGCCGCCCGGATCACAGACCGCTCTCCTTCTCGCCAGAGCGACGAATCGCCACCAACAAGCTGCCATCGGCAACCAGGCCGGCGGTCGCGTCGGCTTCTTTCTTCAAACCGACTATTTTGCCCGCGACTATGAACAACTTCGGGCAAAAGCTGTGGATTTCCGTGAGGAGCCGCGCAAGGAAGCCTATGGAAACGTGGCTGTTTTCACCGATCCGTTCGGCAATGACTGGGATTTGGTCGAATTGCGGGGATAATTCCGGTTTTCCCCGCTTCGCGCGAAATACACCGACCTTTGCTCACAGCACGAATTTCGACAAATCCGCGTCGCCGGCCAGGCT
Organism: Alphaproteobacteria bacterium; assembly: GCA_018818925.1. Classification (GTDB taxonomy): domain Bacteria; phylum Pseudomonadota; class Alphaproteobacteria; order Rhizobiales; family Devosiaceae; genus JAHJQZ01. Next base: position 4,189 of record JAHJQZ010000076.1, on the reverse strand, counting down.
GCCAACCTTGTCGCGGACGAAGGCGCCGTCGATGCGGATGGTTTCCCCCGACTTGTCCGAGGCCTCGAAGGAAATGTCCTCGACCAGACGCTCCATGACCGTCGAGAGGCGCCGAGCGCCGATGTTCTCGACGCTGGAATTGACCGCGACCGCCGCGTCGGCGATGGCCTCTATGGCGTCGGAGGTGAAATCGAGCGTGACGCCCTCGGTTTCCATCAGCGCCACGTATTGCTTGATCAAGGACACGTCCGTGTCGTTGAGGATGCGGATGAAATCGTTGCGCGTCAGCGCCTTGAGCTCGACCCGGATCGGCAGCCGGCCCTGCAGTTCGGGCAGAAGGTCCGACGGCTTGGCGAGGTGGAAGGCGCCCGAGGCGATGAACAGGATATGGTCGGTCTGCACCGGTCCGTATTTGGTCGAAACCGTCGTGCCCTCGATCAGCGGCAGGAGATCGCGCTGCACGCCCTCGCGGGAGACGTCGCCGCCGCCGCGATGGTCGGGCAGGCAGATCTTGTCGATCTCGTCGAGAAAGACGATGCCGTGGTTCTCGACCAGCGACACCGCCTCGGCCTTGATCTGCTCCTGGTCGAGCAGCTTGTCGGCCTCCTCGGTGATCAGCTGGGCGTAGGAATCCTTGATCAGCATGCGCTTCTTGACGCCCTTGCCGCCGGCGAAGGCCTTTCCGAACATTTCGGAAAGATTGATCATGCCGACATTGGCGCCGGGCATGCCGGGGATTTCGAACAGGCCCGGCATCTGCGAGGCCACTTCGACCTCGATTTCCTTGTCGTCGAGTTCGTTGGCCCGCAAGCGCCTCCTGAAGCTGTCGCGGGTCGACGGCGTCGCCGAGGCGCCGACCAGCGCGTCGAGCACCCGCTCCTCGGCATTGAGATGGGCCTTGGCCTGCACCTCGCCGCGCCTTTTGTCGCGCAGCAGCGCAATGCCGGCTTCGACGAGATCTCTGACGATCTGTTCGACGTCGCGGCCGACATAGCCGACCTCGGTGAACTTTGTCGCCTCGACCTTGATGAACGGCGCCTGCGCCAGCCGCGCCAGCCGGCGCGAAATCTCGGTCTTGCCGACCCCGGTCGGCCCGATCATCAGGATGTTCTTGGGAGAGACCTCGCGCCGCAGCTCCTCGGGCAATTGCTGGCGCCGCCAGCGGTTGCGCAAGGCGATGGCGACAGCGCGTTTGGCGTCGTTCTGGCCAACGATATAGCGGTCGAGCTCGGAAACGATCTCGCGCGGGGAAAAATTCCTGTCACTCATTCCGGGCTACTTCTCGTCCGCTTCGAGCATTTCGAGCGTGACGCTTTCATTGGTGAAAACACAGATTTTTGCGGCAATCTCCATCGCCTTGCGCGCGATGGCCTCGGCGCTCTTGTCGCTGTCGGCAAGGGCCAGGGCGGCGGAGAGGGCATAATTGCCACCCGAACCGATGGCGGTGATGCCCTGGTCGGGTTCGAGCACGTCGCCGGTGCCGGTCAGCACCAGCGTATGGGTTCTGTCGGCCACGATCATCATCGCCTCGAGGCGCCTCAGATAGCGGTCGGTGCGCCAGTCCTTGGCGAGCTCGACGCAGGCGCGCATCAGCTGGTCGGGATATTGCTCGAGCTTGGCCTCGAGCCGCTCGAACAGGGTGAAGGCATCGGCCGTCGCCCCGGCGAACCCGCCGATGACCTTGCCACTGGCGAGCCGGCGGACCTTTTTGGCGGAATGCTTGATGACGGTATTGCCGAGCGAAACCTGCCCGTCGCCGGCGATGACCACCTGGTTGCCCTTGCGGACGGAGACGATCGTCGTTCCGTGCCAGCCGGGGAAGTCCGAGCCGTTCTCGGCCATTTTCTATCCTTTCAGCGCTCTTTTCGGGGAACCGGACGGAAAGGAGGATACCGGCCGGCAAAGGTGAGCCGCTTTGGCCTGCCCCCGCGATGCGGCGGGCGGAACCTCCTATTTAGGCGCTCGGGGCCTCAATGCAATGCGGAGCCGCGGCCCGGCAACGCTCCGGTAGTCTTTGCGCGCTAGTCTTGCCGGCCTATAAAGGCCCCGCCGCCAAGGGGAAGTGCCATGCGCAAAGCCGAGATCGCCCGCAAGACCAACGAAACCGACATCACAATTGCCATCGATCTCGACGGCTCCGGCCGGCACGATATCGAGACCGGTATCGGTTTTCTCGATCACATGCTCGACCAATTGTCGCGACATTCGCTGATCGACATGACGATCCGCGCCAAGGGCGATCTGCATATCGATTTCCACCACACGGCCGAGGATGTCGGCATCGCGCTCGGCCAGGCGATCAGGCAGGCGCTCGGCGACAAGAGGGGCATCGCCCGCTATTCGAGCGCCGACCTGCCGATGGACGGCACGCTTTGCCGCGTCGCCGTCGACGTTTCGGGGCGGCCGTTCCTTGTCTGGCGCGTCGGCTTCACCGCCGACAAGGTCGGCGAAATGGACACCGAACTCTTCCGCGAATGGTTCCAGGCCTTCGCCATGAATGCCGGCATCACCCTTCATGCCGAGTGTCTTTACGGCGACAACAACCACCATGTCGCCGAAAGCCTTTTCAAGGCGCTGGCCCGCGCCCTCAAAGGCGCCTTCGCCGTGGATCCGCGCCTTGGCGACGCCATCCCCTCGACCAAGGGCGTGCTGTAGGTCGATCGATCCGGTTTGCCGCACCGGGCACCTCGCCCTGAACCGCAATTCCCTAAGCGGCCAAAATGCACTAACTAGGCTTAGAAGGGATTGCCGAGATGCCGCTTTACCAGATTCTCGTCCCGCGCGACGGCGCCGACCCGCTCGAGACCGAGCTGGTCAGGGAAAGTTTTTCGTGGAGCGCGGCGCTTATGCCGCCGGTCTGGGCCCTCTTGCGCGGCTTATGGCTCGAAGCTTTCGGCTGGTTCACCGGCCTGGTGCTGATCGTCGTCGTCGGCCTGTTTGCCGGCATGGATGCGGCATTGTGGCTCTATGTGCTGTTTGCCGTCTGGATCGGCTTTTCAGCCGCCGATCTCCGCCTTGCGGCGCTCAGGCGCCGGGGCTATGCCCATGCCGGAACGCGCATCGCCGAAAGCGACATGCTGGCCGAACGCGACTGGCTGACAAAGAGGACATGATGACCGAGACGGTCGCCATTATCGATTACGGTTCGGGCAATCTCAAATCGGCCGCCAAGGCCTTCGAGCGCGCCGCGCACGAGGCCGGTCTTAACACCTCTATCCGTGTGACCGCCGACCCGGATCTGGTGCGCCGGGCCGACCGGATCGTACTGCCCGGCGTCGGCGCCTTTGCCGATTGCCGCGCCGGCCTCATGGCCGTGACCGGCATGCGCGAAACGCTCGAGGAACGGGTGATCGGCGCCGGCAAGCCGTTTTTCGGCATTTGCGTCGGTACCCAGCTCATGGCGAAACGCGGCCTCGAAAAGGGCGTCACCGAGGGCTTCGGCTGGATCGACGGCGAGGTGAGGCTCATAGAGCCGGCCGACAAGGGCTTCAAGGTGCCCCATATGGGCTGGAACACCATCGATCTCGTCCGCCCGCATGTGTTGTTCGACGGCATCGGGACCGGCCCGGACGGGCTGCACGCCTATTTCGTCCATTCCTATCACATGGCGCTCGACGACCGGCACGCGCTGATCGCCACTGCCGATTACGGCATGGAGGTCACGGCCGCGCTCGGCCGCGACAACATGTTCGGCACCCAGTTCCACCCCGAAAAGAGCCAGACGCTCGGCCTGGCCTTGATCGCCAATTTCCTGAGATGGAAGCCGTGATCCTGTTCCCCGCCATCGATTTGAAGGATGGCCTCTGCGTGCGCCTCAGGCTCGGCGACATGGCCGAAGCGACGGTTTTCAACGATTCGCCGGCGGCGCAGGCTAAAAGCTTCGAGGATCAGGGCTTTGACTATTTGCATGTCGTCGACCTCAACGGCGCCTTTGCCGGCCAGAGCGTCAATGGCGCGGCGGTCGAGGCGATCCTTGGCGCCACAAAGATGCCGGTCCAGCTCGGCGGCGGCATCCGCAGCATTGCCCATATCGAGACCTGGCTCGAAAAGGGCCTGAGCCGGGTCATTCTCGGCACGATTGCGGTGCGCGATCCGGCGCTGGTCAAAAAGGCCTGCAAGCTCTTTCCCGGAAAAATCGCCGTCGGCATCGACGCCCGCGCCGGCAAGGTGGCGGTCGAGGGCTGGGCCG
>JAHJQZ010000075.1 GCA_018818925.1 Alphaproteobacteria bacterium | reverse complement strand
GCTTGGCCAGCCGCCGGAGATCCGTCGGCAAATAATCCGTTCGCAACCTCACTGCTGATCCCATGGGCGAATCTCCTCTCGCCTCACAGAATCACACCATACCAAAATCCCAATGAGTCAGATCGTCTCGCCGTTGGTATGAGGGGGCCTTCCTGCACTGTAGCAAAGGCCCCCTCACCCGGACCTTCGCTTTGCTACGGTCCGACCTCTCCCCCAAAGGGAGAGGTGCAAGGCGCCAAGCCGCCCGCTTCCGACTTGGCGCGAAAAGGCCTAGCGGCAGCCCTCGGCGAAATCCGCAATCCGCTGAAGCGCGGCGTCGAGCGCGGCATCGGAAGCGGCGTAGCTCAGCCGCAGGTGGCCGGGCGAGCCGAAGGCGCTGCCCGGCACCAGCGCCACGCCGGCCTCTTCGATCAGGGCCATCGCCGCGGCGCTATCGCTGTCGAGCCTGGTGCCGCCGGCGCTCGTTTTCCCGATCAGGCCGGCGCAGGAGAAAAAGACGTAGAAGGCCCCGGCCGGCTTGAGGCAAAAGAGGCCCGGCGCGGCGTTGAGCGCGGCGACCACCTTGTCGCGCCGCGCCGCGAACACCAAACGCCAGCCCGCGAGGAAATCCTGCGGCCCGTTGAGCGCCGCCACCGCCGCCCATTGCGCGATGGAACAGGCATTGGTCGTCGATTGCGACTGCAGCTTCAGCATGGCGGCGAGCAGCGGCCTCGGCCCGGTGCAATAGCCGATGCGCCAGCCGGTCATGGCATGCGATTTGGAGACGCCGTTGAGCGTCAGGCAGCGCCCGGCCAGATCCGGCGCCACGGCGGCCAGCGTCGCAAAGCTTGCGCCGTCATAGACCAGCGGCTCGTAGATGTCGTCGGAAAGGATATGCACCTGCCCGTGCCGCCGCAGCACCTCGGCCAGCGCCTCGAGCTCGTCGGCGGAATAGGCGGCGCCGGTCGGATTGGACGGGGAATTGAGAATGAGCCATTTCGTTTGCGGGCCGAGCGCCGCCGCGAGCGCCTCAGGGCTCAGCTTGAACCCGCCTGCCGCATTGGTTGGCGCAAAGATGGGCTCGGCGCCGCACAGCCGGACGATCTCGGGGTAACTCACCCAATAGGGCACCGGCACCACCACCTCGTCGCCGGGATTGAGCGTCGCCATCAGGGCGTTGAACAGGATCTGCTTGCCGCCCGAGGCGACGAAGCAGTCGTCCGCCGTCACATCGAGGCCGTTGTCGCGCCGGAACTTGTCGGCCACGGCCTGCTTGAGTTCGCGAATGCCGTCGACATTGGTGTAGCGGGTATGGCCGGCCTGCATGGCGGCGATGGCGGCCTCGCGCACATGCAGGGGCGTATCGAAATCCGGCTCGCCGGCGCTCAGCGCCACGATATCGCGCCCCTGAGCCTGCAACTCGCGCGCCCGCTGGCTGATCGCCACGGTCGGCGACGGCTGGATGCGCGCCAATGCGTCGGAAAGAAATGCCATGCCCCGTCCCCTTGCCGAACCAGGCCGGGTGATAGGCGGTCCGCCGCGCCTTGGCAATCGCCTTCCACCCGCCGAGGCGTTAACCATCCGCCACACAATCGCCCCGAAATCGTACGCTTTTCTCCATGGCCGGCCCCCAAAGCCTCCGCAATCGGGGTGTCAGATCGCTGCATCGAATAACAACGACAAAGCGAGTGCTTTCGATGATTGCTTCCCTGATGTCCGGACTGCGCCGCGCCCGCCTGGCGCTTGTGGCCGTCGCCGCGACGCTGCTCATGGCGCTGATCGTCACCCCGGCCCACGCCGCTGCCGGTCTGGCGGACCTCGAAAGCGGCACCATCGCCGTCGTCGTCGTTCTGGGCACGCTCGCTTTCGCCCTCGCCTACGAAATCATGCACCTGACCTCGCGTCATGCGTCGGACCGACGCGATACCCGGACTCACTGACCTCCAAAACGACCTCCCTAACGACCTCCTCGTCCCCTGCGTGCTCCAATCCCTAAAGGAGCACCGGACCGGCGCCGCCCCCGCGCCGGTCCTTTTCGTTTCGTATTCGCTGAAACCCGGAACCGCCGTTATTGCAATTTCGCGGCATTCTGACGCATGATATTCGTTCGTTTCCGCGGAGGAGAGAGCCATGAACGTCGCCAAAATACTCGAGAACAAGGGCAATACAGTCGTGACCGTGTCTGCCGCTGCCGAGGTCTCGGACGCTGTGGAACTGCTCAACCGCCACAATATCGGCGCCCTCATCGCGCTCGACGCCAAGGGCAAGGTGGCCGGCATCCTGTCCGAGCGCGATATTGTCCGCCGCCTGCGCGGCTCGGCCGCCACGCTGCTCACCCAGCCCGTCTCTTCGATCATGACCGCCAAGGTCGTGACCTGCGGCCGCAACGACAGTGTCGACGAGGTCATGCAGATCATGACCGGCCGGCATTTCCGCCACATGCCGGTGGTCGAGAACGGCGTGCTCATCGGCGTCGTTTCGATCGGCGATGTCGTCAAGACCAAGATCGAATTGACCGAGGGCGAGGCCGCCGCACTGAGGGAATACATCGCCGGCTAGGATCGGCCCGGGTGAGTGTTGCGGAAGGGCGGTCGCCTTCGCCCATCCCCCCGCGCAGCGCGGGCGATCACATTTGGCCATGGTGATCCCCTTGTCCGGCGCTTGGCGCCACCTTCTTCGGCTTCATTCGCTCCACCGGAGCGAATGACGGCTTCGCCATCGCCTCGAAGTCCCGCAAGGGGAGAAGAAAAAGCGCGGTATCCGCCGGAACGGCGGTGGAGGGGGCATGGCGCCGATGCCGGATTGCCCGGTTTCGCCACCTTCGCGATGCCCGGCACCCGGCCTTGATCTTTCGTCAACACATTACCCGCCTTACCGTTATTTCATGCACCGGACAGCTTGGGGCAAACCGGACCCGGTTAGCTTGGTGGCGGATCAGACGAACGGTCCGAAACCTCCAAACTCAAATCAGGTACTGACCCCCATGAAAAAGCTCGCAACCCTGCTCGTCTCCACCGCCGTTATCGGCGGTCTTTCCCTCACCAGCTTCGCTACCGCCGCTTCGGCGGCCGACAGCTATCGCGGCAACAATCGCGGCCATTTCGCCAACCAGCAGCAGCAGACGCAGGCGCCCGGCCAGAACATGCGCGGTCCCGGCATGCAGAACGATGACATGCGCGTCGGCGCCGTCGGCGGCTCCAATGGCATGGGTGCCAACGGCTTCGCCCAGGGCGGCGTCGTCCGCTTCCTGTGCTCGGACAACGGCGCCCCGCTCATCGAGATCGCGCTCAACAACCTTTCGGACCGTCTGACCCTTTCGGACGACCAGACCACCCTGTTCGAGGCCTTCAAGACCGCCTCGCTGACGGCCCAGACCACCTATGCCGACAGCTGCGCGACCCCGGTCGCCGATGGCACGACGCCACTCGACCCGGTCGAACTGCTCAAGCTGCACGTCACCAACGGCACCGCCAATGTCGCGGCGCTCGAAAGCGTGCTGCCTTCGCTCGAAGCCCTCTACAACAGCCTTACCGACGAGCAGAAGGCCAACCTCTTGCCGGAGCGTGGCGACATGCGCATCGGCCAGGGTCCGTTCGGCCAGTTCGGACCGGGCCAGCAGGGCCAGTTCAACCCGCGCGGCATGATGGACAACGACGATTTCGTTCCGGGCCAGGGCAATCCCCAGGGTTTCAGCCCCGGCAACGGCCAGGGCAACGGTCCGCGCAACAACGGCTGACCCGCACTCCTCCGGAACGGGCCGCCCTCCCCGGCCCGTTCGGCACCCTGCTCCATGACCCGGAACCCGGCCCGCCACCCCAGCGGTTTCCAGTTCCGGTCCGCCGGACGCGGCAACGCCCTCCACCGCCGCGCCGCGTCCGGCTTTTGGTTCCGTCCGACCGCAACGCCGCCGGAACCGGCCGCCCAGCCCGGGAAGGCCTCCGTCCCGTAGGACCGGATGGGGGTCTTTTCCGCGCGTGAGCTCTTGGCGGTTCGCAACCTCCGGATCGGCCGGCAGTTCCATGCCTCGCGCCCCAAACGCCGCAGTCCCCGCCCTTGCCGGTCCTGCCGCAAGCGGCTACCAGATCGGGTCTTTGCTCAAGGCGATGCCCCGATGTCCCTCCCCCTCGATCCGTCCCGTGTTCGCGCCGAATTTCCCGCCTTTGCCGAAGCCTCGCTTCAGGGTCAGGCCTTTTTCGAGAATGCCGGCGGCTCCTACACCGCCCGCCAGGTGATCGACCGGCTCGACCGCTATTACCGCGCCACCAAGGTGCAGCCCTATGGCTGGTACCCGGCGTCGCAGGAAGCGGGCGCGGCCATGGACCTCGCCTATGCCCGCATCGCCGCCGCGCTCAACGTCACGCCCGACTGGGTGCATTTCGGCCCCTCGACCTCGGCCAATACCTATGTGCTCGGCAATGCCTTCGCCCAATGGCTCAAGCCCGGCGACGCCGTCATCGTCACCGACCAGGACCACGAGGCCAATACCGGCGCCTGGCGCCGGCTCGACCGGATCGGCGCCGAGATTCGCGAATGGAAGCTTGACCGTGACACCGGCCATCTCGATCTCGCCGATCTCGACGCGCTGATCGACGACAGGGTCCGTCTCATCGCCTTTCCGCACGCCTCCAACATCGTCGCCGAAATCAATCCGGTCGAAAAAATCGTTGCGCGCGGCCATGCCGTCGGTGCCAAGATCGTCGTCGACGGCGTCTCCTACGCGCCGCACGGCCTGCCCGATGTCATGGCGCTCGGCGCCGACGTCTATTTGTTCTCGGCCTACAAGACCTATGGCCCGCATCTCGGCGTCATGGCCATTCGCCCCGACCTCGCCAGGGCGCTGCCCAACCAGGGCCACTTCTTCAACGACGAGAAGCTGCGCTATCGTCTGACCCCGGCCGGTCCCGATCACGCCCAGATCGCCGCCGCCGCCGGTATCGCCGACTATCTCGAACGGGTCGCCGAAATCGCCGGCGATGCCGTTTCAGGCGCCGATCCCTTCCGGCGCGCCCATGCCGCCATGCGCGCCCAGGAAACCATGCTGCTCGGCCCGCTGATGGATTTTTGTGCCGCCAATGCCAACCGGTTCCGCCTCATCGGCCCGACGATCGCCGCAAACCGCGCCCCGACCGTGGCCATCGCCCTATCGGAGCCGGCCCGCGACGCCGCCACTCGCCTCGCCGCCCGCGGCATCATGGCCGGCGGCGGCCATTTCTACGGCTGGCGCCCGCTCACCGCCCTCGGCATCGATCCCGCTCACGGCGTCTTGCGCGTCTCGTTCACGCACTACACCACGCCCGAGGAAATCGACCGGCTGATCGCGGCTCTCGACGCCGAGCTGAGCTGAGGGCATAACAGCGCCTGCCTTCGTCCGGCCCTCTTTTTGTGAACCTGCCCGAAAACGCCGGGGCGCTCATGACGGCAGCCCGGTTTCCTCCAGCCTGCGTCCCCACTCCGAATGCTCAACCGCTTCACCGCCACCCTGCTCCTGCTGCTCGCCACCATGTTCTGGGGCTTCGCCTTCGTCGCCCAGAAGAACGCCATGGAACATATGGAGCCGCTGACCTTCATCGGCGCCCGCTACTTTCTCGGCGGGCTGCTCATCCTGCCGCTCGCCTGGCGCGAATACCAACGGCGGGGGCTGGTGCTGTCGTTGCGCCAATGGGGATTGCTGGCCTTTTTGAGCCTCAACTTCTTTCTCGGCTCCTATCTGCAGCAATATGGGCTGATCATCGCCACCGTGACCAATTCCGGCTTCCTGACCGGGCTCTACGTCTTCTTCGTGCCGTTCATCCTGCTCGTGGTGTTCCGCACCGCGCCGCATCCGATCGTCTGGTTGTGTGCGCCCCTGGCCTTTGCCGGCCTGTTCCTGCTCAATGGCGGCCGGTTCGACGCCATGAACTCGGGCGACGTCTACGTGATGACCAGCGCCGTGTTCTGGGCCATGCACGTGCTGATGCTCGGCTATCTCGCCCGCAATACCGGCCTGCCGGTCTTCGTCTCCTGCGTCAGCTTCCTTGCCGCCGGGCTCGTCGCCGAACTCGGTTCCTTCACCTTCGAGGCACCGAACCTCGATGCCATCGCCGCCGGCTGGGTCGAGATCCTTTATGCCGGCATTTTCTCCACGGCTATCGCCTTCACCTTGCAGGCCGTCGGACAGGTGCATGTTCCGCCGGCCAATGCCGCCATCATTCTCAGCGGTGAGGCGCTGTTCGCCGCGCTCGGCGGCGCCGTCATGCTCGGCGAACGCCTTCCCGGCATCGGCTATCTCGGCGCCGGCCTGATCTTTCTTGCCATTGTCATGGTCGAAACGGTGCCGGCACTGGGTCGCGGGCGTGCCAAGACGGGCGCCGTCTAGGCTTTTTGCCTATCCGCGCGGGCAACCGTTCCGGCAAGTCATGGCCATGATTTTTTCTTTTCGAGAGCAAGTTTTCCACAGGCTCGAAATCTGCCTTGTACAAGAAACCCCGCGTCACTTTGCTGTCATGAAGCGGAAATAGCGTGTATTTGTTTTCGGCCGGCCCCAATCGTCCGAAATCGACGGGGAGGCACCCTCGTCCTTTTGCGGCGCATCCCGCAACGCCGCTGCATGGTCGTCCGGTTCCCCAACCACCCCGACCCATGCGTATTTCGAGCGCCGATCCCCAATCGGCCGCGTTTCTTGAGCCGCCCTTCGCCGGGCGGCTTTTTTTGCGCGACGGCCATCGGGAACCGGTGCCGGCATCTGGTCCGGCGCGGTGGAAACCGCTACCAGTGGCGCAATCCATTGTTGATCGCCGGAGCATTTTGGCCATGCCGGACCCCGAACTCACCGAACCGCACGGCAAGCTGACCGTCAGGACCCTGGCCATGCCGGCCGACACCAATCCGCATGGCGACATTTTCGGCGGCTGGGTGCTGAGCCAGATGGACATAGCCGGCGGCATCGCCGCCATCGAGGCGGCCGAGGGTCGCGTCGCCACCGTCGCGGTCGAGGCCATGACCTTCATCTCGCCGGTCAAGGTCGGCGACATCCTGTGCGTCTACACCGACATCGAACGCATCGGCACCACTTCGATCACCGTCAATGTCGAGGCCTGGGCCCGGCGCAACCGCTATGGCGACCGTTTGCAGGTCACCCATGGCCGCTTCGTCTTCGTCGCGCTCGACGACGAGGGCAATCCGCGCCCGGTGAAGCCGGACCAGCCTGCCGCGGACGGCGGGGCGTCTTTCAGGCCGCCTTCCACTTGATCGAGCAGCCGACCGAAGGCAGCTGTCGCTGTGGCGCCGGCCGGCCGCGGGCGATGGCCAGCATGGCGTTGATCAGCTCCGGCCTGACATCGCCGGGATGGGGGTCGATGCGTCCGCTGTCGAGCCGGCCGCGATAGCGGATCACGCCCTCGCCGTCGATTCCGTAGAAATCGGGCGTGCACACCGCTTCGTAGGCGCGCGCCACCGCCTGGCTCTCGTCGTGCAGATAGGGAAAGGTGAAACCGCGCTTCATGGCGAACAGCTTCATGTTCTCGAACGAATCCTCGGGATGGCTTGTCGCGTCGTTCGCGCAGATGGCGGCGAAACCGACGCCCTCCTGCCTGAGGGTCACGGCCGCCGCGACCAGCCGTTCGGTGATCGCCTTCACATAGGGACAGTGATTGCAGATGAACACCACGACCGCGCCCTTCTCCGCCATGATGTCCGAAAGCGCATAGGTCTGCCCATCCACCCCGGGAAGGTCGAAACCGGGTGCCACGATCCCGAGCCGGGGCCGTTCGATCGTCATCGCCATGTCCACTTTCCTCCTCGCTGCTTCAGCGCCGCCAGTGCGGCGGCGCCGTCTTTCGTTCGCGTCCGCCTACCCGCTTTTGATGTCGGAACCGCGACGGCGTCCGGCCGTTGCGGGCGCCGCGATTTTCTTTGAACCGGATCGCGGCCCGTGTCGTCACATGGGCACTTCAAGCGCCCATTTCGAGGAGACTCCCATGCGCAATCTTGTGAAAACCGCCACTTTCGCCATTGCCGGCCTGTTGTTCGCCACCTCTGGCATCGCCGCCGAAGGCGTCGCCACCGGCGCCGTCAACGTCCGGACCGGGCCCGGCTCCGGCTACAGCAAGGTCGATACGCTGCATGCCGGCGAGCAGGTCGAGATCGGCCAGTGCCAGGCCGGCTGGTGCTATGTCGAGCACGACGGCCCCGACGGATGGGTCAGCGCCAATTACCTGCAGCCAGGCCCCGGTTCGGGCGGTTCGGGCGGCGCCGGCGACGACTGCACCTTCAACTGGGTGATCGGCCAGGGCTTCACTGTTGAATGCGGCGGCAATTCCGTCACCGTTCCGGGCCCGGGCGGCTGGCCTCCGGCTCCGGCACCGACGCCGATGGTCTGCATCTATGACGGCCCCAACTATTCCGGCGCCGAACTGTGCGGCCCGGCTGGTTCCAGCTCGTCCAATATCCTCGGCTTCTGGAACGACAGGATCAGTTCGATCAAGGTGAGCGGCGGCGCCAAGATCAAGCTGTGCCAGAATCCGAACTATCTCGGCTTCTGCAACACCTTTTCGTCCAACCTGCCCCAGCTCGGCGTGTGGCTGGACAACAAGGCCTCGTCCTACCAGACCTGGTAGTAGCGGCGGCCCGCGCGGGGCGAAGCAACCGGGACGCGGAAACGTGTCCCGGCTTTTTTATGTCAGCGCCGGTTCGTCGCCGATCCCCCCGAGATCACCGGCGGGTGACCTTCGATGTGGTTTCGCGCAATAATTCTAAATATTCCAGATAGTTAACAGCGTTCCTGCGACATATTGGCAGCGGCATGAACCCCATCCCGACCCCGTTCGTCAGATGAACGACTGAACACCATCGAGGGAGAATTCCGATGAACAACCTGACCAAGCTCGCAGCTCTTGCCTTTTCCGGCCTCATCCTGTCCACCGGCGCGGCCATGGCCGACGACTGCCATTTTCACTGGGTGGTCGGCCAGGGCTTCACGCTCGAATGCAATGGCAATTCCGTTACCTTCCCCGGCTTCGGCGGCGGCGGTGGTGGCGGCGCAACCCCGCCGACCGTGTGCTTTTTCGATCAGCCCGGCTATGCCGGCGCCGCATCCTGCGTGCCCGCTGGAACCCGCGACGGCAACGTCGCCGGCTTCTGGAACGATCGCGCCAGCTCGATCAAGCTGTTTGGCGGTGCCAGGGTTCGGCTGTTCGTGGACCATGGCTTTTGCGGCGGCGCCAACGTCTTTGCCAACGACGTGGCGGTTCTTGGCGCCATGCTGAACAACCAGGCCTCGTCCTACCAGACATGGGCTGGCGCCACGCCTGCCGTTCCGCCCTGCGATAGCGGCGGCAGCCCCGGCGGCGGCAGTCCCGGCGGCGGCGGCGATCCGGTGCCGCATACCATGTCGACCGGCCTGGTCACCGTCGCGGCTGGCTTCTGGGCCGATCTCGAGACCGGAGCGGTCGGTGCCGTCATGCCGCTTGTCCACCCCAGTGCCGACTTCTACTACGAGCGCGTCGACGCAATGCATAACTATCTCAAGCCGATCCACGGTGCCCAATTCGCCCGTGGCGACATGAGCAATCGCGGCTACGCCGGCTGTGCCGTCGCGTCCTATTCCACAACGCATATTCCGCTGCCCGCCATGCCGGCCGGTGCCTATATCTGCGTCAGGACCGATGACGGTCGCGTCTCGCAATTCCGGGTCAACGCCCATCATCCGGGCAGCGTCGATCTCGGCTACACCACCTGGTCCAACTAGAGGCACGACGCACGCGAGGAACAATGGCCGGCGGATTCACTCCGCCGGCTTTTTTGTCTTCAGCCACCGTTCATCTCGGTTCGGCCAGGTTGCACACGACACTGGCGGAACCGTATTTCGGCCTCAACTATGCGAGATGCTCGTTTTCGCCGACAATGGCCCTAAAAGGATTCGAGGCGGAGACTCCCATGAAGACATCAACAATAGTGTTGGGCGGCGCCCTGGCTGCGTTAGCTGCATTGGTTACAAGTCCGGCCCTTGCCGATCCGGCCTATGCGACCCGCAACATCAATGTGCGCTCCGGCCCTGGCCTCGATTTCAGCATCGTCGACCAGCTCGTCGCCGAGGAACCGGTCGACAGGGGCAATTGCAATTCCGACGGCACCTGGTGCTACATCCGCCACGAGGGCGAGAATGGCTGGGTCGCCGCTGTCTTCCTGACCACGACGCCGCCCGGCCGGCCAGAACCGCCGCCGATTGAACAGCCGGCAACCGGGGAGGCCCATACCGCCACCTCGCAGATCAATGTGCGCACCGGCCCCGACACGAGCTTCGCCGTCGTCGACCGGCTCGACCAGGGCGAGCGCGTGATGCGCGGGCAGTGCAGTTCGGACGGCGTCTGGTGCTATATCAGCCATGACGGTGCCGACGGCTGGGTCGCCGCCCGCTTCCTCAGCCCGGTTGCCGCGCCCGAGCCGCCGCCCAGCGCGCCATCGGGCACCGCACGCATCGCCACCTCGCCGGTCAATGTTCGCACCGGCCCCGGAACGACCTTCTCTGTCGTCGACCGGCTCGACCGCGACGAACAGGTCGAACTCGCCCACTGTTCCGCCGACGGCACCTGGTGCTATGTCAGCCATGACGGACCCGACGGCTGGGTCGCCGCCAGTTTCCTGCGCCTGCCGGGTTCGTCCGGTCCGGGCACGCAAGGCCCCGGCAACCCTGGTCCGGGCACGCAAGGCCCCGGCAATACCGGTCCGGGCAATCCGCCGATGGTCACCCAGCGGATCGGAACCGCCATTGCCGGCATGCCGGTGCGCGGCACCCCGACCCTGTTTACCTCCACCGTCGGCCATCTCGACCGCGGCGACACGGTCGAGGTCGAGGAATGCACCGACGACGGCTACTGGTGCCACGTCACCGAAGCCGGTCTCGACGGCTGGGTGCCGGCGGCTTTCCTGCAGATTTCCGAGATCCAGGTGCCGGCGGCGACCAATACCGCGACCGTCGCGCGCACCACGCCGATCCGCCGGCTGCCGGGCGGCCAGTCCGCCATTCTCGGCATGCTGCAGGCCGGCACCGAGGTCGGCGTCAACCAGTGCGGCCCGGGCGGCAATTACTGCGAGGTCAGCTACAACCAGCTGACCGGCTGGGTCGAGGCCGACGTGCTGCAGGCGCCGACCGGTGCCCAAAACCCGCGGCCTTCCGGCCAGCAGCCCGCCAATTCGGTGTGTTTCACCGGTTTCGGCGGCGTCGAGTTCTGCCTGACCCAATAGCGGCAGGCCTTTGGCAGTGAATTTGGGGCGCCGCGGCCACACTGCGGCGCCTTTTTTCGCCTCGGAGACACCACGGGGCTTGGAGACTGGCGACGTAGGCGTTAAGACTTTGTCAACCTGTTCACCTACTGGACGTTCCGCCATGCGCTGTCCTGCCCTTGTTCGTGCCGCCGCCATTGCGCTTGTCGCACTGATCGTGGCGCCCGCCGCGGCCTTGGCCAGCACCGCTGCCTGGGTGCTCAACGACGCTCCCATGGCCGCCGGACCCGGCCCGCAATACAAGCCGGTCGGCAAGAGTGCCAAGGGCGCGCTGGTCGCGGTCGATCGCTGCTCGCAAGGCTGGTGCAAGATCGATTTCGAGGGAAGGGAAGGCTGGGTCGAGATCTTCAATCTCAGCTTCGGCATGTCGGCCATGGGGCCGTGGGCCGGCGCCCATTTCGACCGGAAGAGCGGCAACGGCACAGCCTGCCTCTATACCGGTCCGGACTTCTCCGGCGACTATTTGTGCCGTTCGTCCGGCTTCGTCGTCACCGATTTCGCCCGCACCGGGCTCGACGACAGGTTCGTTTCTGTCGCCATCGAGGGCGACGCCTCGATCCTTGTGTGCCGTGACCTCAACTTCACGTCATTTTGCGAGATCATCGCCCGCGACACGCCGCGCCTCAATCGCTTCCTCGCCGGTGAAGTCTCGAGCATCCGCGTCTACTGAGCCAGGATTGCCAGCGGCGCTGCCTGTCTTCCGGGTCGCTTCGTCGCGTTGCTCCTCGCCATCACGAGGGGATGCTCCCGTGAAATGCTGACGGGCTTTAGGCTCGAAACCTGCCGCCGTTAGCCATAGAACACGACTGCGCTTGCCGTTGGCCCGTCGCGAGGCGATTCTCGGCGCCATGACTACGCGCGTCCTGATCACCATTGTGCTCTTCCTGGCCGCCGCCCTGCCGGCGGCGCCTTTGCATGCTGGCGAATCCATGGCGGCGACGGTCCGTCTCAACGTGCGCGGTGGCCCCGGCCTCGATCACCCCATCCTCGACACCCTCGCCGCCGGCGAGCGCGTTTTGGTCAACGACTGCCGGGGCGAGTGGTGCCGGATTACCCATGTCGGCATCAGCGGCTGGGTCTTTTCGCCCTATCTCGTCGCCGCGAGCTTCAGCCAATCCTGGCGCGCCATTTCGCGCGACCTGCCGGCGACGCTTCGGGATGGCGGCTTTGTCCAGCCGGATATCGGCGTGACCCTCGATGTGGATCCGCGGGCCCATTGTCCGCTCAACCATCCGTTGTGCTAGCGCGTGGCGCGCCCCTCGCGCGTGGTGGCGCCGGGATGACCAAGCCATTCAGTCCCGGTTCAGCCAGGATTTGGCAGAGTGACGACCACTGATGCCAAACCGAAAAGGGAGCTGATCCATGTCCATCGGCAGAAAAACCACAATCGCCGCCATCGCCGCCGCAATTTTCGCCTTGAGCGCCGGATCGGCCTTTGCCGCCCCCGGCGTCGCGACGGGCAATGTCAATGTCCGCACCGGACCGGGGACCGGCTATTCCAAGGTCGACACGCTGCATAGCGGCGAGCAGGTCGATATCGGCCAGTGCCAGTCGGGCTGGTGCTACATCACCCATAACGGCCCCGACGGCTGGGTGAGCGCCAATTACCTCGGCCGCAGCGGCGGTTCCAGCGGACCTCCGCAGCCTGGCGGCAATCCCGATGTCGGCATCTCGTTCGGCTTCGGGTCGAATGGCGCCCAGTTCGGCTTCTCGTTCGGCAACCAGCAGCCCGGCTGGCACCCCGGGCCGCGGCCGCTGCCCCAGCCGCAGCCGATGGCCTGCTTCTACAACGGTCCGAACTATTCCCAGCAGAGCTTCTGCATGGCGGCTGGTACCCAGCAGAACAGCTTCAGCCCGATCTGGAACGACAAGATCGAATCGGTGCGCGTGTCCAACGGTGCCTCGGTGACGCTGTGCCAGCACGCCAATTTCGGCGGCTACTGCCGCTCGACCAGCACTAACGAGCCGGTCCTCGGCCCCTGGCTCAATAACCAGGTTTCCTCGCTGCGCGTCCAGTAGCGGACCGCTCCGGCGTCGAGCCGACCTCCCCGCCCGATCCTCCGACCCGCCGGCACATCACCGGCGGGTTTTTTCGTCGACTCACACCCGCCCCAGCGCCATCGCCACGCCGAGATCGAGCGCCGCGACGACTCCGAAGACCAGCGCCGCCTCGCGCCATCCCGCCAGCCAGATCGCCACCGCCCCGGCCAGAAATATCGCCGCCTTGAACGCGACGAGCGGCACGGCCGGCAGACGCCTGGCCGCACTCGGGGCGACAAAATTCGCCCACAACGCAATGGCGATCCCCACCAGCAGCGCCGCAAGCAGCCCGCCGACCAGCCCGCCCTGCGCAACGCGGTAGCCGCAAGCACCGAAACCGAACAGCATGACCAGTTCGAGCGCGAAGGCCGTGACATAATGCAGTCCGACAACGATCGGCATGGGCCGTCTCCCGCGTGGTTGCCCTCGATCTAGGTCATGCAAAATGGCATGCCAATTCGCCAACAAGGCAGTTTGGATATTCACTGATGAATAGAAAGACGAAATCCAGGCCCTTGCGGCCCGTCAGGATAGCTTCTAGACCTCGAAAACGGCCCCGACTTGCCCCCTCCCAAGCTGATGGACCAGTCCATGACAAACGACATATCCCTGCCCGACGACAGCACCCGCCCCGAACCGCCGGTGCTGGACGGGCTGACCGAGGACGAAATGGCGCCCGCCCGGCACCTGGCGATGATCCACGACCATCATCGTCGGAATATGCGCGCGCTCAGCGACCTGATCGCCGCCGCCCGCCACGGCACGACCGATCCCAAACAGATCAACAAGACGATCGGCAACCTGTCCATGGTCGACAACTATCGGCGCTTCGGCACGCTGTGCGGCCAGCACTGCCAGATCGTGCACGGACACCACTCCATCGAAGACGATTATCTGTTTCCTGAGCTTGGCGCCAAGGCGGCGGCTTTTCGCCACGTCGTCGCGCGTCTGAAACAGGAGCACGACGTGGTTCACGACCTGCTGATGCGCCTTGTCGACGACCTCAACCACCTGCTCGGGACGCCGGACCAGCATAGCTTCAAGGTCGCCCTGGTCACCTACGAACAGCTCGAAACCCTGCTGAATTCGCACTTCGCCTACGAGGAGCGCGCCATCGGACCCGCCCTCGGCCGGTACCGGATCGGGGTTTGAGGCCGCGCGGGCGCAAACAGCGCCGCATGGGCCGTTTCGAGCCGAACCGGCCCGATCAAAACGATTTGGCTTGCCGGAAAAACTAGGACAGCACCTTTGACCGATCGGTCAAAGGTGGTTGCGCCGGCTGCCAAAAAAGGATTTGTTAGCCACAATCCGCCGGCACGCACCGGCGGCACTCTTATAGGGAGAGCAACTCATGCGTTTGATGACTTCTTTGCTGGCTGCCACTGCTCTGGTGTCGGCCCTTTCCGGCGCGGCCTACGCCAAAACCCTGGTTTACTGCTCGGAGGGTTCGCCCGAAGGTTTCGATCCGGCTCCGTATACCGCGGGCACGACCTTCGACGCGTCCGGCCGTACGATCTACAATCGTCTCACCGAGTTCGAACACGGCAAGACCAGTGTCGTTCCCGGTCTGGCCGAGAGCTGGGACATCTCCGAAGACGGTCTGGAATACACCTTCCACCTGCGTCCGGGCGTCAAGTTCCAGACGACCGACTTCTTCACCCCCACCCGCGACATGAACGCGGACGACGTGATCTTCTCGTTCACCCGCCAGGGCGACGAGACGAGCCCGTGGTACCAGTACACGCCGGGCATCTCCTGGGAATACTATAACGGCATGTCGATGCCCGATCTCATCAAGGAGATGGTCAAGGTCGACGACCTGACCGTGAAGTTCGTGCTCAACCGGCCTGAAGCGCCGATGATCGCCAACCTGGCGATGGATTTCGCTTCGATCATGTCCAAGGAATATGCCGACAAGCTGGAGGCCGAAGGCAAGATGGAGCTGCTCAACCAGCAGCCCGTCGGCACCGGCCCGTACACCTTCGTCGCCTATCAGCAGGACGCCGTGATCCGCTACAAGGCCAATCCGGACTACTGGGCGGGCAAACAGGCGATCGACGACCTCGTCTTCGCCATCACGACCGACGCCGCCGTTCGCCGCCAGAAGCTCGAAGCCGGCGAATGCCATATCATGCCGTATCCGGCTCCGGCCGATGTCGAAGCCCTCAAGGGCAATTCAAATCTCGTCGTCGGTGAGAAGGAAGGCCTGAACGTCGGCTACCTCGCCTACAACACCCAGCAGGCGCCGTTCGACAAGGCCGAGGTCCGCACGGCCCTCAACATGGCCATCGACAAGCAGGCCATCATCGACGCCGTCTTCCAGGGCTCCGGCCAGATCGCCAAGAACCCGATCCCGCCGACCATGTGGTCCTACAACGATGCCGTCGAGGACGACGCCTACGATCCGGAAGCGGCCAAGGCCATGCTCGCCGAGGCAGGCGTTGCCGACCTCAGCATGAAGATCTGGGCCATGCCTGTCCAGCGTCCCTACAACCCGAATGCGCGTCGTATGGCCGAACTCATGCAGGCCGACCTCGCCAAGATCGGCGTGACCGTCGAGATCGTTTCCTACGAATGGGGCGAATATCTCGACCGTTCGAAGGCGTCCGATCGTGACGGCGCCGTGCTGCTCGGCTGGACCGGCGACAATGGCGACCCGGACAACTTCCTCGCCGTGCTGCTCGGTTGCGACGGTATCGGCGGTTCCAACCGCGCCCAGTGGTGCGATCCGGAATTCGAGGATCTGATCCAGAAGGCCAAGGTCGTTTCCGACCCGGCGGAGCGCACCGCGCTCTACGAGGCCGCCCAGGTCGAATTCAAGAAGGAAGCCCCCTGGCTCACCATCGCCCATTCCAAGGTGTTCATGCCCATGTCCACCAAGGTTAAGGGTTTTGTGATGGATCCGCTCGGCTACCATCGCTTCGACGACGTCGATATCGAAGAGTAACGAGAATAAGGTTTCGGGGCGCCCAAAAGGCGCCCCGATCCGTTGGTAAATGCTGCGTTTTTTCCTCAACAAACTCCTGCTCATCGTGCCGACCCTGATCGGCATCACCATTGTCGCATTCGCCTTCGTGCGCCTGCTGCCGGGTGATCCCATCCTGCTGCTCGCCGGCGAACGCGGCGTCACCCCCGAGCGCTATCAGAAGCTGCTCATGCAGTTCGGTTTCGACCGGCCCATCTGGGAACAGTATTTCCAGTATGTCCTCGGGCTGCTGCAGGGCGATTTCGGCATCTCGATTTCGACCAAGCGGGAAGTCATTTCCGAGTTTCTGGCCCGCTTTCCGGCTACGGTCGAGCTCAGTTTCTTCGCCATCATCTTTGCCACGGTGGTCGGCATCCCCGCCGGCATCATTTCGGCGGTCAAGCGCGGCTCGACAGTCGACCAGACGGTCATGGGCCTGGCGCTGACCGGCTATTCCATGCCGATCTTCTGGTGGGGCCTTCTGCTCATCATCTTCTTTTCCGGCATGCTGCACTGGACGCCGGTCTCGGGCCGAATCGATCTTTTGTATTTCTTCCCGTCCGTCACCGGCTTCATGACCGTCGACGCCCTGCTGTCGGGCCAAAAGGGCGCCTTCGGCTCGGCGATGAGCCATTTGACGCTTCCGGCCATCGTGCTCGGCACCATTCCGCTCGCCGTCATCGCCCGTCAGACGCGCTCGGCCATGCTCGAAGTGCTGGGCGAGGACTATGTGCGCACCGCCCGTGCCAAGGGCCTTTCCTCCCTGCGCGTCGTGGGCCTGCACGCCTTGCGCAACGCCCTCATCCCGGTGATCACCACCATCGGCCTGCAGGTCGGCGTGCTCATGGCCGGCGCCATTCTCACCGAAACCATCTTTTCCTGGCCCGGCATCGGCAAGTGGATGATCGATTCCATTTCCCGCCGTGACTATCCGGTGGTTCAGGGCGGCCTGGTGCTCGTCTCGATCATCGTCATGATGGTCAACCTGTTCGTGGACGTGCTCTACGGCCTGATCAACCCGCGCATCCGGCACCAGTAGGGAGAAGACAATGACCGACACCTCCCCTGCCGGCACCACGCCCAAGGTCGACAAGCAGGTCTCGACCCCGGACGAACGCACCAAAAACGCCGCCGCAGACGTCTCGCGCGAAGTCGGCTACGCCCCGACCACCCGCCTCGAAATGGCGCTCGAGCTCTGGCATTATTTCCGCCAGAACCAAGGCGCCATGCTCGGCCTGGCCGTTTTCGGCGCCATCGTCACAGTGGCCGTCTTCGCCGGCGTTTTCGCACCCTACCCGCCCAACGAGCAATATCGTGACGCCCTGCTGGCGCCGCCCATGTGGCAGGAGGGCGGCTCGCTGTCCTTCATCCTCGGCACCGACGCCGTCGGCCGCGATATTCTCTCGCGGCTGATCCACGGCGCCCGCTACTCGCTGTTCATCGGCATTATCGTGGTGATGATCTCGCTGGTCAGCGGCATTTTCGTCGGTCTGGTTGCCGGCTATTTCCGAGGCTGGGTCGACACGCTGATCATGCGCGTCATGGACGTGATCCTCGCATTCCCGTCGCTGCTCCTGGCCCTTGTGCTCGTCGCCATCCTCGGCCCGAGCCTGATGAACGCCATGATCGCCATCGCCATCGTCTACCAGCCGCATTTCGCCCGCCTGACCCGCGCCGCCGTCATGTCCGAATACAACCGCGACTACGTGACCTCGGCCCGCCTCGCCGGCGCCGGCCACCTGCGGCTGATGTTCCTGACCATCCTGCCGAATTGCCTGGCGCCGCTGATCGTGCAGGGCACGCTCAGCTTTTCCAACGCCATCCTCGACATCGCCGCCCTCGGGTTCCTCGGCATGGGCGCCCAGCCGCCGACACCGGAATGGGGCACCATGCTCGCCGAGGCGCGCGAATTCATCCTGAGGGCCTGGTGGGTCGTCACCTTCCCGGGCCTTGCCATCCTCATCACCGTGCTCGCCATCAACCTGATGGGCGACGGCATGCGCGACGCCCTCGATCCCAAGCTGAAAAAGAGCTGAGGCCGATGGTCGCCTGGGTTCTTGATCTGCTCTGTATTACCGAACCTGATCAAAGGATCGCCGCTATTGGCGACGTGATAGGTCTCATCGGGCTGCTGGTGGCCGCTCTTCTCGCCGCGCTCGCTTGGATCGTCAGTCGCTATCTGGAACGTCGGGAAAAGGTGCACGACTTCTGCGTAGCTCTTCATGCGGAAATCGACAGCGAACTGCTGAATCTCAGCGGGGTCGATTTCAACGATCATATGCAGGCCATCCGCCAGCAGTATGAACAAGACGAAAGCTTCTCGGTCTATGTCCCTCATCTTGCGCATAGCTACATATTCGATGCGGTCACCGAGCAAATTCAAGTGCTTCCGGGTCGAACGATAGCTCCTATCGTGGAATACGAACGATTGAGGGCCACAGCAGACAGATTTGCAGGAGACCTACGCGGTGAGTACTTTCATGGACTCCCCAAAGAGCGCCAAATCGCGATGTATGAAGAATATGTCGGAATGCTCTTGCGCATGAGAAAGCTGGCGCGCTACGCGCGGCGCGCACTGCATCGAATTTTGCGTATGAGGTTAGGCGTGAGAATCCGTAGCGGCTTCCGGGCGCTGCGCAGCTGGATTGGAGGCAAAAATGCCTGATAAAACATCCAGACAGATCAGTAACCAGGCTTTGGTCCTGTCGATTCGGCAACCGGCTTGTTCTCGCCGTGCGACGCTTTTCTCATCAGACGATCTCCTGTCGGCATCACAGATGGCCCGACCACGCGACACAAAGATAGCGGATGTAAGCGTAACTTTCAACTTCCGAGGGATCCATGCCCCTGCTTGAGATCGAAAACCTCTCCGTCTCGTTCGACACCGCCGCCGGTCCGTTCATCGCCCTCGACAAGGTGTCCTACCGCTGCGACAGCGGCGAAGTGCTGGCCATCGTCGGCGAATCCGGCTCCGGCAAGTCCGTTGCCATGCTGGCGCTGATGGGCCTTCTGCCATCTTCCGCCACCGTCACCGCCGACAGGATGGAGTTCGAGGGCCGCGACCTTCTCCGGATGCCCGACGCCGAGCGTCGCAGGATCATCGGCAAGGACATCACGATGATCTTCCAGGAGCCGATCGACAGCCTCAATCCCTGTTTCACCATCGGCTTCCAGATCGAGGAGGTGCTCAGGACCCATCTCGGCCTCAAGCCGGCGGACAGCCGCAAGCGCGCCATCGAGCTCCTGGCCTCGGTCGGCATCAAGGATGGTGCCAAGCGGCTGAGCTCGTTCCCGCACCAGCTCTCCGGCGGCCAATGCCAGCGCGCCATGATCGCTATGGCCACCGCCTGCCGCCCCAAGCTCTTGATCGCCGACGAGCCGACCACCGCCCTCGACGTCACCATCCAAAAGCAGATCCTCGATCTGTTGACAGCGCTGCAGCAGGACTACGGCATGGGGCTGATCCTGATCACCCACGACATGGGCGTGGTCGCCGAAACGGCCGACCGCGTCGTCGTGCAGTATCAGGGCCACAAGATGGAAGAGGCCGATATCCTCTCCCTGTTCGAGAAACCGAAGAGCGCCTATACCAGAGCCCTGCTCTCCGCCCTGCCCGAGAACGCCACAGGCGACCGGCTCCCCACCATTGCGGGCGTCGACTTCCTGTCCGAAGGAGCCAAGGCATGAGCAATCCGGTTCTCGAAGCCCGCAACATCGTTCGCGACTATCCGGCCTCGGGCAACATGTTCTCGCGCGGCGAGCCGGTGCGCGCCCTCAAGGGCATCAGCTTCACCCTCGATCGCGGCAGGACCCTTGCCATCGTCGGCGAATCCGGCTGCGGCAAGTCGACCCTTGCCCGCATCCTGACCATGATCGACCGCCAGACCGAGGGCGAGCTCTATATCGACGGCCAGCCGATCGACATCGCCAAGGCCCCGGCCACCAAGGCGCAGCGCCGCATGGTGCAGATGGTGTTCCAGAACCCCTATGGCTCGCTCAACCCGCGCCAGAAGATCGGCGACGTGCTCGGCGAGCCCTTGAAGATCAACACGAGGCTCAGCGCCGCCGAACGGCGCGACCGCGCCTATGCCATGCTCGAAAAGGTCGGCATGGACCCGCGCCACTACAACCGCTATCCGCACATGTTCTCCGGCGGCCAGCGCCAGCGCATCGCCGTCGCCCGCGCCCTGATGCTCAATCCCGAGCTCTTGGTGCTCGACGAACCGGTCTCGGCCCTCGATCTTTCGGTTCAAGCGCAGATTCTCAACCTCTTGGCCGACCTGCAGGACGAGTTCAACCTGACCTATGTCTTCATCAGCCACGACCTGTCGGTCGTCCGCTACATCGCCGACGAGGTGATGGTGATGTATTTCGGCGAGGCGGTGGAATACGGCGCGCGCGAAGAGGTCTTCGCCGACCCCAAGCATAGCTACACCAGAACCCTGTTCGCCGCGACGCCGCGCGCCGATGTCGAGTCGATCAGGACGCGCCTGGCGGCGCGGGAAACGGCAACGGTCTGAACCGAGCGACACACGCTATGAAAAAACCCGCCGGCAGGACCGGCGGGTTCTTTGTTCAATGCTCGCCGTCGCGTCGACGGCGGCGCGGGCGCCTAGTCGGCGGCCTGCAGCTTGGTCGCGGACAAACGGCCGTCGCGGCCCGATTCGAGCTCGAACGTGACCTTCTGGCCTTCGACCAGCGTGGACATGCCGGCGCGCTCGACGGCCGAGATGTGAACGAAGGCGTCCTTGCCGCCGTCATCCGGGGAAATAAAGCCGAAGCCCTTGGTGGTATTGAAGAATTTAACTGTGCCTGTGGTCATGGCAACTGGTCCTTTGTCGTGCTCGCTCGAGTTTGAGACGAGTGGGTTCCTGACGCACGACATGTGCGCAGGGGTCAACGTTCGCTCAAATCAGGGGAAGCCAAGCATCCGGCAAGCCGGGCAGTTCAGACAGCCAAGACGGTCGCAACGTGTGGGCGCGCATATGCGCACAGGCTACGCTTTTGTCAAGCCTCTTTTGCAGCTGCGCCATCCGGGCAGGCGGGAAACTTCCTTGTATGGCAGCGACATGCGGGCCGTTCCGCCGATTTCCCGTCATCGCCGCCGACATGGACTTGGTGCGGATGCCGCCCTAGCGCCCACCGGTTTTCACGCTCATCGCCCGGCCCTCCCGCGCTGACGCGAGCAGCGCGTCGATGAGATAGTGCACCTCGAGCGCCGTGCGTCCGTTCGACACCGGATCGCGCCCGCCCTGGACCGCTTCGACGAATTCGGCGATCTGGGAACGGTGCCAGTCATGCGGAAAGGCCATGCGATCCTCGCCGCCGCCGGTCGAGGCCTCCATGCCATGGACCTCCCGGCGCCCGTCCTGCCAGGCAATTGTCAAGACGCTGCCGCTGAGCGTCGCCGTGCCCCTGGTGCAGCAGAAGACCATGTATTCCTGGGCACCGGGATAGGCCGCCGTCGTCGCCATGATCGAACCGAGCGCGCCATTGCGGAACCTGACGCCTGCCCCGACGAAATCCTCGACCTCGATGCGGTGCAGCCGCGATGTGCCGGCGATGGCGGCAACCGTCTCGGCCTGGCCGGTCAGGCTCAGCATGAGGTCGAGCGAATGCACCGCCTGCGTGATCAGCACGCCGCCGCCGTCCTGGGCGAACGTGCCGCGTCCCGGTTCGCTGTAATAGTCGGCGCTGCGCCACCACGGCACCACCAGATAGGCCGTCGCCAGCTCGCCGAGGGCTCCGCTCGCCAAGAGTTCCCTGGCCTTCAGCGCCCCTTCGCGGAATCGGTGCTGGAAGGTGATGCCGAGCCTTATTCCGGCCTGCTCGCAGAGCGCGACGATCCTTTCGGCCGCCTCGGTCGTGCGCTCGACCGGCTTTTCCATGAAGATGTGCTTTTTGGCCCTGGCGGCCTGTTCGACCAATTCGAGACGCTGGTTCGGCGGCGTCAGCAGGATGACGGCATCAAGCTCCGCGTCCGCCAAAAGTGCCGCATAGCTCTCGGCCGCTTTGTAGCCGTGCTCGGCGGCGAAGGCTTCGCGCCGTTCCCTGTTGCGCGAATAGACGCCGCGCACCGCGATCGTGTCGCTCAGATCCCTGAGCGCGCGAAGATGCGGCGTCACCGCGAAGCCGAGGCCGACGAGGCCGATTCCGAATTTGCCGGTCATGGCCGTCCTTCTACCACTTTTCCGGCACGTACAGGTCCGGCGGAACCGGATGGCGGACATAATCCGAGTGATGGATGCGCGGTGGCAGGGTCACGTCCTGCTTGGGCACGTCCTCATAGGGGATCTGGGTCAGCAGGTGGCTGATCATGTTGAGGCGCGCCCGCTTCTTGTCGACCGCCCGGACCACCCACCACGGCGTCTCGGGCGAATGGGTGCGCTGCAGCATCTCCTCCTTGGCTTTGGTGTAGTCCTCCCAGTGGACGCGTGACTGCATGTCCATCGGCGACAGCTTCCATTGTTTGAGCGGATCGACGATACGCATGTGGAAGCGGAATTCCTGTTCCTCGTCGGTGATCGAGAACCAGTATTTCAACAGGATGATGCCCGAGCGCACCAGCATGCGCTCGAACTCGGGCACGGAGCGGAAGAACTCCTCCACATCCTCGGGCGAGGCGAAACCCATGACCCGCTCGACCCCGGCGCGGTTGTACCAGGAGCGGTCGAACAGCACGAGTTCACCCGGCGAGGGCAGGTGCGGCACGTAGCGCTGGAAGTACCACTGGCCCTTTTCGCGCTCGGAGGGCGCCGGCAGCGCCACCACTCGGCAGACGCGCGGGTTGAGCCGGGCGGTGATGCGCTTGATCGCTCCGCCCTTGCCGGCGCTGTCGCGCCCCTCGAAAATCGCCAGCACCTTGAGCTTCTTGTAGGCGATCCAGTCGTGCATGCGGACGAGTTCGCGCTGGAGGCGGAACAATTCGTCGAAATAGACCTTGCGGTTGAGGCGCTTGGAAGGATCACGGCCGATCTGTTCATCGGCGAGTTCGTCGAGCCTGTCCTCCTCGAGCTGCATTTCCAGCTCTTCGTCGAAATCGTCCTCGATGGCGCTGCGCATGCGCTCGTAGCCGCCGGACTCGCGGTCGGGCTCCGGCGCGCCGGGCGCCTTCTCGGACCGTCTGGCGAGCCGCAGTCGCGGCAGGTCCGACAACAGCCTGCTCCATGCCGATGAGCCGCCATCCGACGTTTTCTTGTCACCTGCCGCCATCAATCATCTCCACTCTGGCATGGGCCGGGCGCGCGAAAGCCGCACCCAAATCACGAATCAAGGGTAGCGCAAAAACGGGCGGCGGAAACCGCCCCTTTTTGGGTAGATTTGCCCCGATCGCGCCGCGTTCCGGCGGCTGCCCGCGGCTCAGGTCATGTCACGTTTTGATGAAATCAAAACGCATGACCTGCGTTTTTGAGTGGTCGCCTGTTCGAACCGCAAAACCGGTATCCACTTTTGCTGAACAGGCTCCAGGTGTTTGAGTGGTCGCCTGTTCGAACCGCAAAACTGGTACCGACTTTTGCTGAACAGGCTTAGGCGCGGCCCGC
Organism: Alphaproteobacteria bacterium; assembly: GCA_018818925.1. Classification (GTDB taxonomy): domain Bacteria; phylum Pseudomonadota; class Alphaproteobacteria; order Rhizobiales; family Devosiaceae; genus JAHJQZ01. The sequence continues at coordinate 7,610 of JAHJQZ010000075.1, read as the reverse complement.
CTGGCTCGCCGGTTCCGCGGCGCCGGCGACCGCCAGCGCCGGCGGCGAAATTCGGTTGCGGCCCTGGCTCTTGGCCAGATAGAGCTGCCGGTCGGCTTCGAAGATCAGCGCATCGGCGTCGAACGCCGTCCCGTCCGTGACGCTGGCGACGCCGATGCTGACGGTCACCCGCCCGCCGCGACGCGGCATGACATGGGGGATGGAATCGGCCTCGATGAGGCGGCGCATGCGCTCGCAGGCCTGCCGTGCCCCAGCCGCGTCGGTCCCGGTGATCAAAACGACGAATTCCTCGCCGCCGAAGCGGAAGACGGCATCGCCGCGCTTGCGCGCCTCGGCGAGCAGCAATCCGGCGACGCGCCTGAGGCAATCGTCGCCCGCGACATGGCCGAAGGCGTCGTTATAGGCCTTGAAATGGTCGATATCGACCAGCGCCATCGAGACACTCGCCGCCGCCCGCCGGTCGCCGCGCACATGCTCGACCGCCCGGTCGAGCGCCCGGCGATTGCCCAGCCCGGTCAGCGGATCGACCGAGGACAGTTCCTCGAAGCGGTCGGAGCGCAGGCGTTCGTTGAGCGAGCGCAGCCAGGTCAGGCGCTGCTCGCGCTCCAGCGAGTAGCCGGCCATCATCGAGAATATCGTGGCGGCGAACATGACGGAGGCCATGCCCTGCTGTTCGATCTGCGGCAGGCCGCTATAGTTGAGCGAGGTCGCCATGAACAGGAAGCAGGTCGCGACGGCGGCGGCGAGCATGTACCAGAAGCGCACGCGCAGGACCATGACGCCGAACATCAGCCCGAGCAGCATGCCGACGTGATAATGGCCGCGATAGGCGCTGTCGCTCAGCGCCACCAGCACCATCAGGATGGCCGACTGCGCGATGATCACCGCCATCGCCACGCCCTCGCGCAGGGCCGGCGGCGGATTGCGCCACAGGATCAGCAGGGCGAAAAGCCCGACCAGGTTCATGGCGCCGAGCCTGAGCACGATGGCCGGCCAGACAATGTCGGGCAGCGCCTGGAAATCGGTGACCACGATGGCCTCGAACAGCAGCAGCGCCGGGATTATGCCGATCATCAATTGCCGCGACCGGCGCGCGCCGGTTTCGGCCTCGAACAGCCTTTCAAGACCCGGCGTAAAGCGCATCCAGCGCACGCCGGAGGCGATGTTGCGGACGATTTCGGTCTGGTTGACCGCCGGGGTCTCGGTCGGGACGGCCGCCATGCCGGCAGCGCCGATATTACTCATGACAAAAGCTCACGCACTCGTTGCGGCGATCCTGACGCCAACAGAATAATTCCCGGTAAATTTGTCGCATGTCTGCCGAGGTTCGGGTCAGACGGCGCCAATATTCCCTGCGCTGCCGATCGAAGCGGCGGGGCGAATGCTAGTCCCGCTTGGTCGCCTTCATTGCCTCGACGCTCACCAGTGTCGTTCCGGGACTTGATCCCGGAATCCAATGGCGTGGCAAAACAGAGCCAGCGCCGATTGAGAAGCGCTCGGGGAATGAGCGCGTTGTCGCCATATAGTGCCACTAAAGCCGATCGTCGCGTGTCAGCAATCCGGTGAAGCCGGTCACCGCCAATGCCACGAGAAATGCCCCGAGAATCTGTTCGATCACCGTCAAGGCATAGCCCAATAGCGAGATCGGCCGCCAATAGGTGTCGCTGCCGAGATCGAGGACGGGAATGAACAGATCGAGAGAATAGAACCAGGGATTGAAGGCCGGATATCGACCGGTGCCGTTGCCACCGACGTCTTTCGCTACCGCCAGCACGTCTCCAGCCACGCCGATGAAGTCGCCGGCGATGATCTGGCGAGCGGTCGTCCCGCTGCCGAAAGCGACCGGGCATTCACCCCAGCATTGGCCGAGCCCGCCATAGGCCAGCCCGAACACCGCGATCAATCCGACTGACCACAGCACCGTTCGCCACGGGCTGAAGCCGTAATTGGCCAGGATATGCAGCAGATAACTGACGGCGCGCAGGAAAAGATTGGGCTCCGCCGCCCGCTGCGCGATGCGTCTCCGAATGGCGATATGGCGGGCGTCTTCCTCATAGCCCATGTGGGCCAGAGTCTGCGCCAATTGCCGCCAGGGCTGCGGATTGAAGCGATGGGTCAGTTCCTCGGCGCTCTGGCTCATCAGCCAGCGACTGCGGGCTTTCCACACCGGTTCCGCCTTCGGCCCCGGAGAATAGGGTGCCGGGACGGGCTTCGGCGTTTCGTGCGGGTGTTCCGAAGTCACCCAGGTGAGAACGGCGGTCCACCAGCGTTCGCGTCGCGTCTCCTGGCGCGGGGGCGGGTCGAATTTCGGATGATCGATCGTCAGAAAATGGCGAAAACGCTGCCAGATCGTACCATTCACCCGGCGTTGCGCACCCGGAATCCCGTCGGGATGTTCGAGAAACTCGTATTCGGTGCCGTCGAGAACGATGTGCTGAATGTCGCGCGCTTGCTTGAAGCCATTATGCGCATTGGGCGCTACGGTCAGTCGATCCTCGCAGCAATCCTCACCTCGCGTGAGAGGCGCGAACCAGCCATCGGCGAAATCGACCAGCGTGCCGATCTTGGCCCGCGACAGGTCGATGATGCCGCGCACCCGCGGCTTGGTGGCGCTTTTTTGTGCCGCCGCTTCGCCGCGCGGCAGGTCGAGTCGGCCGATCTTTGCGCCCACGGCACTCAAGGCACAATCGGCGAATTCGCCATACAATTCATGTGGTTTGGTGGCGTCGGTCGCGAGCCAGTGTGCCGCCAGCGTCGCGCGCTCAAGTTTGAGTCGCCCGATATCGGCGTGAACGGCAAGTATTGCGCCCGAAGCTGAAAAACCGGCCTTTGTGGTAAAAGCGCCAATTCTCGCCCGGTCCAACCGCAGGGCAACGCCCTCGCTGGATAAAAGGACAGCATTTGCCAGTTCAACTTGTTCGATTGCGGCGTGATTGAGGTCGAACAACCCGTGGATTTTCGTGCACTTGCCACCCGAGTCCGAACGCATTAACCATGCCATTGCCTTCACGGCCTGCGCATTGATCGCGTTGCCTTCTTCGACCGCGAACGTCGCGCCAAAAGCGCTGAACACCTCCTGCAACACGGCGCCTCCGATGTTGAACGTGCCGGTGACGTGCGCGCCATCCATGAACCAAGCGGACGCCTTCACCGCCTGCGCATTGATCGCGTCACCTTCTTCGACCGCGAACGCCGCGCCATCGGCATTGAACTGCCCCTCCAGCACGGCACTGTTTATAGCGAAGGTGCCGGCGACGCGCGCGTAATCCATGAACCAACTGCCATCGACCTGCGCCCCTTTTGCATCGACCCCCGCCAGAAAACGTGAACCCGAGAAGCCGACTTCCCGCGTCCGCGCCCGCAGCAGAAGCCGCCCGATTTCGCAATCCCGCAGCCATAGGGGCACGGCGATATCGAGATAATTGAGATCGAGCTTTCCCGGGATGGTCGCGCCGAAAAGGCGGATACCGTGCGGATCGACCAGATTGCGGTCGCTGCTGTTCTGGCACAGCCAGCGCAGCAATGCGGGACGGACCTCCTTGTCCGCGTCGGGATAGCCGCTTGCGAAAGCAGTATTTCCAGCTTTCGCCGCCCACACCAGCTCTCGTTCAGCCAGCGTCGGTTCCTTGTCGGCAAATATCGGCAGATCGAAGGGCGCTTCCCGCCTCGTCGGCCTTGGCCTTGGCACCGGTTTTGCCGGTTTGTCCTCGTCTCCACTTTGCGGTGATTTCGCCATCTGTCGTTCCTCGCCCACCTGAAATATGTCCGCATTGGGCAAGACCGGCAATGCCGGTGTCGCCAAAGCCCACTCGAGGCGGCGCGTAAGCCTCCCTCCCCCTGCCACATCCTGTCAGCGGCACCCTCTAGGCTTTGCCGCATTCCGGTTCCATATTGGCGGGCGAGCGATGTCCCATCCTGAAATCGAGTCTGTGCCCATGGCCAACGACCCCAAATCCGGCCGTCCCGGCAAGCGTCAGCCCGCCCGGCGCGAGGGCAAGAGCGGCGACAGCTTTTCTGTCGACGAATTCCTCGGCGAGATCGAGGCGGCCGAGGACGCGGAACTGTCCCGGCGCCTGCCGCAGGAGCGCCTCAGGAACAAGCGCCGGCTCGACCGCGAGGCCGCACAGAAGGCCGCGCCCGAGCTTGATCAGCGCGAGCGCGCGCTGAAGTCGGCCTTCGAGAAGCGCCGCACGACGAAAACGAGCAATCCCGACACCGCCACCGGCATGTCGAAGCGGGCGCCGAAATCCAGGGCGAATTCGGTTGAGCGCCCGGCCAACCTGCCCGGCTTCGAGGAGCCGCAACAGGCCGGATTCGGCCACATGCCGGCAAGCGCGCTGGACAAGGACACGGCGTTTGTGGCCCCACCCCACCCCGGTCCCGCGGACCGACCCTCCCCATCGAGGGGAGGGCAGCAGAGTGCCGCGCCGCAGGCTGCTTCCCTCCCCCTCCGTGGGGAGGAGCCTGCCCCGGACCCGATCCGGGGTGGCCCGGCGCCAGCCGGGTCGGGCGGCGGCCCCGGTTCCGGCGTCACCGCCACCGTCGCCGCCCTGCAGGACCTGATCGAGCACGGCCGCAAGGAAGTCGAGGGCGCGCCCGCCTGGGTGCCACACCGGCCCGAGCGCCCGGACAAGCGCGAGGGCGGCATTCCCTTCCGCCTCGCCACGACGCTCGAACCGGCCGGCGACCAGCCGACCGCCATCAAGGAACTGGTCGAGGGCGTCAATTCCGGCGAGACCGACCAGGTGCTGCTCGGCGTCACCGGCTCGGGCAAGACCTTCACCATGGCCAAGGTCATCGAGCTGACCCAGCGCCCGGCGCTGATCCTGGCGCCCAACAAGACGCTGGCGGCGCAGCTCTATGGCGAGTTCAAGTCGTTCTTCCCGGACAATGCCGTCGAATATTTCGTTTCCTATTACGATTACTATCAGCCCGAGGCCTATGTGCCGCGCACCGACACCTATATCGAGAAGGAATCGACCATCAACGAGCAGATCGACCGGATGCGCCACTCGGCCACGCGCTCGCTGCTCGAACGCGACGACGTGATCATCGTCGCCTCGGTTTCCTGCATCTATGGCATCGGCGCCGTCGAGGACTATACCTCGATGATCGCCGATCTCGAGATCGGCAAAAAGATCGACCAGCGCGAGTTGATCAACCAGTTCGTCGCCCTGCAATACAAGCGCATCAGCGCCGATTTCTCCCGCGGCACCTTCCGGGTGCGCGGCGACACCGTCGAGCTGTTTCCGGCCCATTACGACAACGCCGCCTGGCGCATCACCTTCTTCGGCAATGAGATCGAGAAGATCGTCGAGTTCGATCCGCTGACCGGCCACACATCGGGCGAGCGCAAGTTCATCCGCGTCTATGCCAATTCGCACTATGCCGCGCCGCGCGTCACCATCAACCAGGCGATCAAGTCGATCAAGACCGAGCTCGCCGCCCGGCTGCAGGAATTGAACGGCGCCGGCCGCTATCTCGAGGCGCAGCGCCTCGAACAGCGCACCACGTTCGATCTCGAGATGATGGCGGCGACCGGGAGCTGCGCCGGCGTCGAGAATTATTCGCGCTATTTGACCGGCCGCAGGCCCGGCGAGCCGCCGCCGACCCTGTTCGAATACCTGCCCGACGATGCGCTCGTCTTCATCGACGAGAGCCACGTCACCATCGGCCAATTGGGCGCCATGTATCGCGGCGACTTCCGCCGCAAGGCGACCCTGGCCGAATACGGCTTCCGCCTGCCCTCGTGCATGGACAACCGCCCGCTCCGCTTCGAGGAGTGGAACGCCATGCGGCCGCAATCGGTCTATACCTCGGCGACGCCCGGCTCATGGGAGATGGAACAGACCGGCGGCGCCTTCGCCGAACAGGTCATCCGCCCGACCGGCCTCACCGACCCGCCGGTCGAGATCCGCCCGGCCGGCACCCAGGTCGACGACGTCATCGACGAGGTCAGGAAGGTGGCCAAACAGGGCTATCGCACCCTCATCACCACCCTGACCAAGAAGATGGCCGAGGACCTGACCGAATACATGCACGAGCAGGGCATCCGCGTCCGCTACATGCATTCCGACATCGACACGCTGGAACGCATCGAGATCATCCGCGACTTGAGGCTCGGTGCCTTCGACGTCTTGATCGGCATCAACCTGTTGCGCGAGGGCCTCGACATTCCCGAATGCGCCCTGGTCGCCATTCTCGACGCCGACAAGGAGGGGTTTTTGCGTTCCGAAACGAGTCTCATCCAGACGATCGGCCGCGCCGCGCGCAATGTCGACGGACGGGTGATCCTTTACGCCGACCGCATGACCGGCTCGATGGAGCGGGCCCTCGGAGAGACCAACCGCCGCCGCGAAAAGCAGGTCGCCTACAATCTCGAGCACGGCATCACGCCGCAATCGATCAAGTCCAACATCCACGACATCGTCGACTCGGTCTACGAGCGCGACCGCGTCACCGTCTCGACCGGTCTGAAGGGCGACAGGTCCGGCAAGTCCGGCCTCCATGTCGGCGACAACCTCGCCGCGACGATCAAGGGGCTGGAAAAGGACATGCGCGAGGCGGCGACGAATCTGGAGTTCGAAAAAGCGGCAAGATTCCGCGACGAAATCAAGCGGCTCAGGGAGATGGAGCTGGATGTGCTCGAGTCGCATCTGGGCGAATAGCCCTCTTTCCCTCCCTCTTGTGGGGAGGGTGAGTCGAACAGGACTTAGCCCTTGCTAAGTCCGTCGAGAGACCGGGTGGGGGTCTTCGAGGCGTCCTTTGGTCAATCGTGCCAGTGGCACGATTGAAGCCGAGAAGGCCACGAAGCCTGTGGCTGAGTGGCTCACGCCGGCGCTTGTGGCTGAAGGCAAATTCACGTTTTGACGGAAACGCCGTCGTCATTGCGAGGCGCGATAGCGACACGGCAATTTAGTCGGATGCAGGCGCCAATGCCCGTGGCTCCTGGATTGCCGCGCGCCCATTGGGCGCTCGCAATGACGGCGGTGGCGGTTCCGTCTTGGCGTGAAACGATCGAGGGCATTTAGTATACTGTCACCGTAAATTACCGCAATATGTAATTCTGAAGCACAAAAGCTTGGGATTGCCTGCGATTGGGTATGAGCCGATCGTGTACAAAGCTTCCTATAATTTGTAGCTTTGCGCACACAGATTCTCGAAAAATACTAAGCTACCAGCCGAGGCGATATTGAAGCCGCAGCGTGTGAGAGACCCAATACACGACTTGATCGAGTTCAACAATTCAGAATTCGAACAGTCAATGTGGCACATTGTTAATACTAAGGATTTTCAGCGCCTTAGGCGCATAAAGCAATTGGGCTTCAGCGAGCTTGTTTACCCCGGCGCCACGCATTCACGATTTGCGCACAGCTTGGGTGTGTTTCATACGGCACGTCAACTATCTGAGCTGGTCAGTAGACGGCTCGATGCGCACTCGCAAGAAAGAGCAGAAATCGCGCAAGCTGTGAACCGCCCCGGGATTGCCGGAGGCCCCAACTCCTGAGAAGAAGGGGCCATTATGGGCAAGACCACGAACAAGTTTTCACCTGAGGTCCGCGAACGCGCGGTTCGGATGGTGCTGGATCACCAGAACGATTATCCGTCTC
>JAHJQZ010000074.1 GCA_018818925.1 Alphaproteobacteria bacterium | reverse complement strand
GCGGGCCGACGGTCTATGACTTCGCCCATATCGGCAACGCGCGGCCGGTCATCGTCTTCGATGTGCTCTATCGGCTCCTGAAACACGTCTATTCCGGTCCGGGGACGGCTGTAGACGGTTCGCGCGTCACCTACGTCCGCAACATCACCGACGTTGACGACAAGATCAACGCGCGGGCGCTGAAGGACCATCCCGGCCTCGAACTCAACGAGGCCATCCGCAAGGTCACCGAGACGACGGCGGCGCAGTTCCACAGGGACGTAGCGGCGCTCGGTTGCCTTGAACCGACGGTCGAACCGCGCGCCACCGACAATATCGCCGGCATGGTCGCGCTGATCCAGACGCTTCTCGATCAGGGCCACGCCTATGTGGCGCGGGGCGGGGAGGGGCTGGAAGTCCTGTTCGATGTCGGCTCGATGCCCGATTACGGCGGGCTGTCGAAGCGCAATCTCGACGAGCAGCAGGCCGGCGCCCGCGTCGCCGAGAAGGACCACAAGCGCAATCCCGGCGATTTCGTCTTGTGGAAGCAATCTGATGCCGACCAGCCGGGCTGGGACGGCGGATTTCGCCTGCCGGACGGCGAGGCCGTCACCATACACGGCCGCCCGGGCTGGCACATCGAATGCTCGGCGATGTCCGAGCGTTATCTCTGGTCCGAGATCGAAAGCCGACTGTCAGACAACGCACGCGAAAACCCGCATCAGTTCGACATCCATGGCGGCGGCCTCGACCTCATCTTTCCGCACCACGAAAACGAAATCGCCCAGTCCCGTTGCGCCTTCGACCGGCCGTCCATGGCCCAGATCTGGATGCATAACGGCTTCCTGCAGGTCGAAGGCCAGAAGATGTCCAAGAGCCTCGGCAATTTCGTGACGATCCACGATCTATTATCAGGAACTGGCCGACGTCCAAGGGCCGGTGAAGTCGTTCGATTGGCAATGCTCGCTACGCATTACCGGCAGCCGATAGACTTCACAGAAGAAAAACTTGAATATTGGTGGCAGAAACTTCGCAGTTGGGTTGAGATAATAGACAATTACGCTTCCGATAGTCTCAAGCATGATCTTTCTGTTGGCATAGAAACAATAAGTCCTTCAATAGAAATTGTTTCTGCTCTGGAAGATGATCTGAATTTTCAGCTTGTTATTACTTTTCTTGACCAGTTGCAGAATCAATCAGTAAATAACGAACAGGCAGCAAACGAACTTGCTCGTAATTTGATTTGGCTTGGTTTGTTACGTTGGTACAGGCATGATGCATTTCTCCGTCAAATGACACAAGTGAAGCCACACTTAATCAGCAAGTATCAATATGCAATCGACGACACTTCTGCTCTAGCGTTGAATTTCTATGATTGGTCAGTAGATAGCGCGATTCGCGAAAAGTCTCGAAGGCAGGTTGAGGACTTAGCCAATGAGCGCTTGCCGGGATTGGCGTCCGATGGTGTGCGCGTCATCCTTGGAGAGCACTTCGACATTTCCTTGGCACCTATCCACGCGCAAAGCGCCTTTGAGTCGTCGCGTGTTGATACGCAAATCGCCCTCCGTCTTACCGCCCTCGCCGCCAAGGATTTCGCCAAGGCCGATGCCATCCGCGCCGAACTCCTGGAAAAGGGCATCCAGCTCATGGACTACAAGGACCCTGAGACGGGCGGGCGCCGCACCAAATGGGAGATCAAGCGGTGAGGCAGGGTTCCCCCTCGTCCGGTCCTTCGGACCACCTTCTCCCGCAAGGGGAGAAGGGAAGTGGTGGCAGTTCTCGTTTGGAGACCTATCGGGGCACCAACTCCCCCTCTCCCCTTGCTGGAGAGGGTGGCGCGCGGAGCGCGTCGGGTGAGGGGAATGCGGCGCGGACAAAAAAGCTGCGCGGTTTTGCCAGGCACATGCGCAGGCATCCGACAGAAGCGGAGCGGCGTATGTGGCTCCTGCTCCGCGACCGGCGATTGAGCGGTCTCAAGTTCCGTCGTCAGATGCCCCTCGATAGCTATGTCGTCGATTTCGCCTCGCTTTCGGCGCGCCTTGTCGTCGAACTCGACGGCTCCCAGCATGCCGACAGCGAACGCGATCAGGTACGGGACGCGGCACTCGAAGCACTCGGCTACGAGGTGCTCCGCTTCTGGAATACCGACGTGCTGCTGCGCCTGGCCGACGTCCTGGAGACCATTTTTCAGCACGCGATGCAAAAAGGAGCGTGTTGATGGTGCAGCGCTATACGGAAATGGCAGGACAGGCGGCAAGGCTTGCGGTCCCCTCATCCGGTCCTTCGGACCACCTTCTCCCGCAAGGGGAGAAGGGAAGCGGTGGCAATTCTCGCCTAGGGGCGCATCGCTTTGCCAGTGAGGGGAATGCGGCGCTGGTCAGGAGACTGCACGGTTCTGCCAAACCACTGACAAAACGCATCCAGCTCATGGACTACAAGGACCCCGCAACCGGCGAGCGCCGGACCAAATGGGAGATAAAGAGATGAGTTCACTGGACCATATCGGCATCAAGGTCGCCGATTTTGCCGCCGCGAAGGCGTTCTACGAAAAGGCGCTGGCGCCGCTGGGCATCACCGCGCTCATGGTGGTCGACGAGGAAAGCTACTCCGGCGCCGGGTTCGGCCGCGACGGCAAGCCCGATTTCTGGATCAGCGCCGCCGCGGGCGCCACAAGCCCGATCCACATCGCCTTTTCCGCTCGTTCGAGCGACGAGGTCGACGCTTTCTACGACGCGGCGATGGCGGCGGGTGCCAAGGACAATGGCGCGCCGGGCCTGAGGCCGCTCTACCATCCCAACTACTACGGGGCCTTCGTCATCGATCCCGACGGGCACAATGTCGAGGCCGTCTTCCATGGAGGCATATCCGGATGAGTGAGACACTGACCGGCGGCTGCCAGTGCGGGGCCGTCCGCTTCGCCACAAAGCTTGTGGGCCGACCCTCAATCTGCCACTGCCGCATGTGCCAGAAGGCCTTCGGCAGCTTTTTCGGGCCGCTGGTCACCTCGCACGACGGGCGCTGGACGCGCGGCGAACCCAAATGGTTCAAGAGCTCCAATCGCGCCCGCCGCGCCTTTTGCGGCGAGTGCGGCACGCCCCTGGCCTACGAAACCAAATACGGGCTGGAGCTGGCCATCGGCGCCTTCGACCATCCCGAAAAGGTGGCGCCGGTCATCCAGGTCAACATGACCGACAAGGTGCCGTTCTTCGAAACGCTCACCAGCCTGCCGGTTCGCGACAATCCGGACGACGAATGGCTCGATTTCATGGCCGGCATCCATTCGCACCAGCACCCGGATCACGACACAAAGGATTGGCCGGTTCCGGGAGGCGAAAATGTCTGAGCCGACTGCCTTTTCCGGCGGTTGCCAGTGCGGCGCGGTGCGCTTTTGTGCCCACGATCTCAATGACGACGCCCATATCTGCCATTGCCGCATGTGCCAGAAGGCGGTCGCCAACGCCTTCATCTCGCTGGTCAGCGTCGACACGGACCGGCTCGAATGGACGCGCGGCGCGGCGACGGAGTTTTTCAGCTCGGCAAAAACGGCGCGCGGCTTCTGCGCCAGATGCGGCACACCGCTCTACATGCGCGACACCGACGGCACCAAGGTCTTTCTGACCATCGGCGCGTTCGATGAGCCCGACCGGGTGCCGCCTAGGCGCCAGGTCGGCAACGAAGGGCGGCGCGCCTGGTTCGCCTCGCTGCACGCCCTGCCCGGGAACGCGACCACCGAAGAGGCATGGCCCGAAGGCGCCGCCGCCATCAAGGCATCCAATCGCCAGCATCCAGACCACGATACCGAATTCTGGCCTCCCGAAGGGAGGATCGAATGAGCGATCCCGACCGTCTCGACATCGAGATGAGCGGCGGCTGCCAGTGCGGCGCCGTCCGCTTCCATGCCAGCGCACTCATGGCCAACCCGCATATCTGCCATTGCCGGATGTGCCAGAAGGCGACGGGCCAGCTCATGGTCGCGGCCGTCGGGGTGCGCGAGGAACACCTTGTCTGGACGCGCGGCGCGCCGACGATCTTCATGAGCTCCGATTATGCCGAGCGCGGCTTCTGCCCCCATTGCGGAACCACGCTCTCCTTCCATTTCAAGGGCGCGCGCCACTGGGCCATGGCCATGGGCGCCTTCGACGAGCCATGGCGCATTCCCATTCATTTCCAGATCGGCACCGAAGGTCGGCACCCCGCGCTTGCCGATCTCAACGGGATCAGGGATGCCGGCACCACCGAAGCCGCCGACCCGGCCGGCGCCGAACGCATCCGCCTTTCGAGCCACCAGCATCCCGACCACGACACGGAGTTCTGGCCATGAGTGAAACGGTTCTCACCGGCGGTTGCCAGTGCGGTGCGGTGCGCTATGCCCTCGACCAGCTACCCGAAAACGTTCACGTCTGTCATTGCCGCATGTGCCAGAAGGCCGTCGGCGGACCGTTCGCGGTCATCTGCCCGGTACTGAAGCCGGCCTTCAGGGTCACGCGGGGAACCATCAGCTATTTCATGAGCTCCGATGTCGGCCGTCGCGGTTTCTGCGCCCGCTGCGGCACGCCGCTGACCTTCGATTACCCTGACGGCGACGATATCGGCGTTCTTGTCGGGACGCTCGACGAGCCGGATCGCGCGCCGCCCGAAAACCAGTACGGCAATGAGAGCCGCGTCGCCTGGTTTGCCGGGTTAACCAAAGTGCCCGGCGATCACCCGACCTATGCCAACAATCCGGAGATGCTGCGGCGCATTTCCTCGACCAACCACCAGCATCCCGACCACGACACCGAAACCTGGCCGCCGGCCGGCTAACCGAGACCCATCATGTCCAAAGACCGCATCTACCTGTTCGACACCACGTTGCGCGACGGTGCCCAGACCATGGGCATCGAGTTTTCGGTCGAGGACAAGATTCGCATCGCCAAGCTGCTCGACGAACTCGGCGTCGACTATGTCGAGGGCGGCTATCCCGGCGCCAATCCGGTCGATACCGAATTTTTCGAGAAAAAACGCACCAAGGCGTCGATCTTCACCGCCTTCGGCATGACCAAGCGCGCCGGCCGCTCGATCGCCAACGATCCCGGCGTGCAGGCGCTGCTCAATTCGGCCGCCGAGGCGGTGTGCTACGTCGCCAAGGCCTGGGACGAGCAGGTGAGGACGGCGCTCGGCATCAGCCTTGAGGAAAACCTCGAGGCGGTCACCGAGAGCATCGCCGCGGCAGAGGCGCGCGGCAAGCAGGCGCTGCTCGACGCCGAGCATTTCTTCCACGGCTACAAGGCCAACCGCGACTATGCGCTCAAGCTGGTCGGGACCGCCGTCGACGCCGGCGCCCGCTGGGTCGTTCTGTGCGACACCAATGGCGGCACCATGCCCGACGAAGTCGCCGAGATCGTCGCCGATGTCATGTCCGTGTGCCCCGGCGACAGGCTCGGCATCCATGCCCATAACGACACCGGCCAAGCCGTCGCCAACACGCTTGCTGCCGTCAAGGCCGGCGCCCGCCAGGTGCAGGGCACGCTCAACGGTATCGGCGAGCGCTGCGGCAATGCCGATCTCATCACGGTCATCCCGACCCTGATGCTGAAAAAGCAGTTCGCCGATCGCTTCGAGACCGGCCTCAGCCGCGAGCAACTCGGCAAGCTGACCCACATCTCCCGAACCTTCGACGACCTGCTCAATCGCGCGCCCAATCGCCACGCCCCCTATGTCGGCCGCTCGGCCTTCGCCACCAAGGCGGGCATCCACGCTTCGGCGCTGGCCAAGGACTACGCGAGCTACGAGCACGTTTTGCCCGAGAGCGTCGGCAACGAGCGGTCGGTCATGGTGTCGCAGCAGGCCGGCAAGTCGAACCTGATTTCGGCGCTGGCGCGCAACGGCATCGAGATCGACAAGAACGACAAGCGGCTCGACAGGCTTTTGCGCGAGGTCAAGGAGCGCGAAGCGCGCGGCTATTCCTACGACAGCGCCAATGCCTCGTTCTACATGCTGGCCGCGCGGCAATTCGGCATGGTGCCGGATTATTTCTCCGTCGACAGCTACCGAACCGCCGTCGAAAGGCGCCATAACGCCCGTGGCGAGCTGATTACGGTCTCCGAGGCGGTGGTCAAGATCCGCGTCGACGAGATGCAGCTGATGTCGGTCGCCGAGGGCAACGGCCCGGTCAATGCCCTCGATCTGGCCATGCGCAAGGATCTCGGCAAGTATTCGCAGCGCATCGACGATCTCGAACTCGTCGACTTCAAGGTGCGCATCCTCAATGGCGGCACCGGCGCCATCACCCGGGTTCTGGTGGAAAGCCGCGATGGCAGCGGAGAGCGCTGGAATACCATCGGCGTTTCGTCCAACATAATTGATGCCTCCTTCGAGGCACTGTATGAGTCTATCAACTACAAGCTTCTGAAAACCGAAGCGGTGCGTATGTGATTCGATGACCGGGGGCGGGGACCGGCGCAAGGAGACTGATTTGGCTGAGACGGCATCACCCAGGCGTCCACAATGGTTCTGGCCGGTTGTGGCGGTTGTGGTTCTCGTTCTGGCGGCCGGCGGATTCGCCGCGCCGTCGGTTCTCGAATGCAGCAGCAGCACCGACGGCTTCGGAACCTGCATCAATTCCAAGCTCGCCGATCTGGGGCTGGCCAGGCCGCCGGCTGCTGATTCGGAGCCTACGCCGGAATCGGTTGCCGTCGCTCAGCCGGCCGACACGGTCGTGATGCCCGATCCGAGCGTTAAGGCGCCCGATTTCGGGGTGCGCGTCGAGCCGAACGGCTCGATCCTGATCGCCGGCAGCGGCGCTTCCGGCAAGACGGTGGAAATCTACGTCAATGGCGAACTCTACGGCACGGCCGAAGTCGATCCGAGCGGCGACTGGGTGCTCGTGCCGGATGCGCCGCTGCCGCCGGGTGGCTACGAGTTGACGCTGGTCGACCCCGAAACCGGCACGCCATTCGAGAAGTCCTTTGTCGTCGCCATCAACGAGGACCTCAGCAGCGAGCCGCTGGTCGTCGCCTCGGCGCCGGGCGAGGCGAGCGAAATCCTCCAGGGCCTTGCCGCCCCGACACTAGTGGCCGAAGCGGAGACGACCGAGCAGCCGGCCACCGAGCCCGAGCCGGCGCCGGCCGAGGAAACCGCCGTTGCGGATGAACCCGCAACCGCCGTCGCTACTGCCGAACCCGTCGCGGAGCCAGTCGAAGAACCCGCCGCGACCGAACAGGTCGAGCTTCAAGCACCGGCCGTCGCCGAGGCTGATCCCGTCGTCGCCGAGGCCGAGCCCGCCGCTAGCGAGCCGGTCGCCGAAGAGGATGTCGTGGGCGACGTCGCTGCTCTTGAAAACCGCATCGAAGCGCTCGGCGCTCTGACGCCGCCCTCCATCGACGCCGTCGAAATCGATGGCGGCCGCAATTACTTCGCCGGCACCGGCGCCGACGGCGCCGTGATCCGGCTCTATGTCGACAACATCTTCGTCGCAGACGCCGAGGTCAGCAATGGCCGGTGGCTGCTCGAAACCGACGACGTGCTGAAGAACCGCAGCCAGCGCGTGCGTGTCGATCAGTTGCTGTCGGGCACGGCGGACGTGGCCTCGCGGGCCGAGATCGACTTCATCTTCGAGGAACCGGCCGGGGTGCCGGCCGATACGGCTGTCGCCGAAGCGCCGATCACAGTGCCGCTGCCCGATTACGCCATCGATACCGATGCGCCGGTACTCGTGCCGGTCGAGCCGGTGGCTGAACCCGTCGTGGTGGCCGAAGCCGAACCGGCGGTCGCCGCAGAACCCGCGCCGGCCACGGAACCGGCGGCCGCCACGAAGCCGGCGGCCGATGCCACTGCGGCGGACACCGCCGTGGCCGAAGCCTCCGTTGTCGTTCCCGAACCCGATTTCGGCATCGATACCGATGAGCCGATCCCCGACGAGGCCATTGTCTCCGAAGCGCCGACGGTCGTTGCCGAGGCCGCGCCGACCGCCTCTCAACCCGCCAGCGAGCCAGTGGCGCCGCCGCCGGCCGATAACGCCGGCTCGTCGACCCTTGCTGGCGGCACCGCCAGCGCAGCCGATGCGTCCGGCACCGTGGCGGTCGCTTCGGGCGGCGCGTCCGTGGCGGTGCCCGAGCCCGATTTCAGCATCGATACCGGCATTCCGGTGACCATTGTTGCCGAAGCCGAACAGCCTGTGTCCATCGCGGCGGAAGCCGCGGCCGAGGAGCCGGCGCCTGCCGTGGTGGAGGAACCGGCGCCCGAGGAGACGGTTGTCGCCGAGGCGGAAGTGCCCCAGCTCGTTGCCGTTCCGGTCGGCGCACCCGAATTCGGCCGTTTCGCCACCGGCAAGGCCATTATCCGAGCGGGCGACAATCTGTGGACCATCGCCCGTCGCGTCTACGGCACCGGCGTGCGCTACACCCAGATCTATGGCGCCAATCGCGATCAGATCCGCGACCCGGACCTGATCTATCCGGGTCAGGTCTTCGCCCTGCCCGATGGCGCAGGTGAAGCGGATACAGCGAGCAACTGACGTCGACTCCGGCGCCGAATATGCGAAAAGGCGGTCCGGCGGGCCGCCCTTTTTGCCTTTTGAGGGTTCGCTTGGCACTTGCGGTCGCGTCCGGCTTCATTTAATCGTTGAATGGCGATGAAATACGAAGCAGCCGAAGACGAAGACCTGACGACCGCCCTGCGCGCCCTGGCGCATCCGGCGCGGCTCAGCATTTTGCGCATCCTGTCGCGTAATGGTACCTCGGCCTGTTGCTGCAACGAGGTGGCCGAGTGCCTGCCGCTGGCCCAATCGACCGTCAGCCAGCACATCAAGGTTCTGCTCGATGCCGGCCTGATCGAGCGGAAGCCGAGCGGAACGCGCAACTGCTATCTGGTGCGCGCCGACCGGTTGACACAAGCGATGGCGGCGCTCGATGCGTTCGTTGCGGCGCTGGTCGTTGTCGACACCGAAATCGAATTGAGCGAAAGCGCCTAGAGGCTGTCAATGTCCGACAAGAGCAATGCCCGCCCGCGCGTCAGCGCCGAGGAGGGCGATCTCGTTTCGACCATCCGCAATCTGTGGTCCTATATGTGGCCCGCTGATCGCGCCGACCTCAAGCTGAGAGTCGTGATGGCCGTCGGCGCGCTGCTCATCGCCAAGGTGGCGACGACGCTGGCGCCCTTCGCCTACAAGGGCCTGATCGATTCCTTCGAACGGGGCGGCGCATCGACCGAAATGCTCTGGGGCGTCGCCGTGCCGGTGGTGTTCGTCATCGCTTACGGCGTCGCCAATGTCGCCGATACCGGCTTCCAGCAATTGCGCGACGTGCTGTTTGCCAGCGTCGGCCAGCATGCGGTCAGAAGTCTGGCGCGCCAGACCTTTGAACACCTGCACAGACTGAGCTTGCGCTTCCACCTGCAGCGTCGGACCGGCGGCCTGAGCCGGGTCATCGAGCGTGGTACCAAGGGTATCGAAACCATAGTCCGCTTCACCATGCTCAATACGGCGCCGACGCTGGTCGAATTCCTCGTCGTCGGGACGATCTTCGTTGTCATGTTCGGCGTCTCCTATCTCGGCGCGCTCGTCATCACCATCTGGCTCTATGTCTGGTTCACCATCCGCGCCAGCAACTGGCGCATCGGCATCCGCCGCGAGATGAACGAGAGCGACACCGACGCCAATTCCAAGGCGATCGACAGCCTGCTCAATTTCGAGACCGTCAAGTATTTCGGCAATGAGCGCATGGAGGCGGAGCGCTTCGACCAGTCGATGGCGCGTTACGAACACTCGGCCATCCGCATCTGGACCTCTCTCGGGTTTCTGAACTTCGGTCAGGGCGTCATCTTCTGGGGCGGCATGAGCGTGATCGGAGCGATGGCGGCGTGGGGCGTGATGGCCGACACTCTCACGGTGGGAGATTTCGTGCTCATCAACACATTCATGATGCAGATCTATCGCCCGCTCAATTTCATCGGCTTTATCTACCGCGAAATCCGCCAGGGCCTCGCCGACATCGAGGCAATGTTCAAGCTCCTTGGCCAGCCAGCCGAAATCGAGGACAAGCCCGACGCCCGTCCGCTCGTCATTTCCGGTCCAGTGCTGAAATTCGAGGACGTGCGCTTCCACTACGACGCCGACCGGCCAATCCTCAAAGGCGTGGATTTCGAGGTGCCGGCCGGCAAGACCATCGCCGTGGTCGGCCCGTCCGGCGCCGGCAAGTCGACCATCTCGCGCCTCATCTTCCGCTTCTATGACGTCACCGGCGGTCGCATCAGCGTCGACGGGCAGGACGTGCGCGACATCACCCAGCATTCGCTCAGGGCCGCCGTCGGCATGGTGCCGCAGGATACGGTGCTGTTCAACGACACCATCGCCTACAACATCCGCTACGGAAAGCCCGACGCCAGCGAGGCGGAGGTGCGCGAGGCGGCGCGCATGGCCCAGATTTCCGGATTCATCGACAGCTTGCCCAAGGGCTACGACACCCCGGTCGGCGAGCGCGGCCTCAAGCTTTCCGGCGGCGAGAAGCAGCGCGTCGCCATCGCCCGCACCATTCTGAAGGCGCCGCCCATCCTCATCCTCGACGAGGCGACATCGGCGCTCGACACCCAGACCGAGCGCGACATCCAATCGGCGCTCGATACGGTTTCACAAGGCCGCACCACCCTGGTCATCGCCCACCGACTTTCGACCGTGGTCAATGCCGACGAGATCATCGTGTTGCGTGGTGGCGAGATCGCCGAACGTGGCACCCATGCCAGACTGCTGGACATGAATGGGCTCTACGCCCAGATGTGGAACCGGCAGCGCGAGGCGACCGAGGCCGAGGAGCATCTGCGCCGTACCCGCGCTGCCGACACCGAAGGTTTCTTCGTGCGGCCGGTCCCGGCAGCGGAGTAGGGAAGGTGACCATAGGCGGCCCCGACGACCTCGACAAACTCAAGGACATCGGCCGCATCGTGGCGCGGGTGCGCGACGCCATGGCGGCGGCACTCGTGCCCGGGATTACGACCGGCGAACTCGACGAGACCGGCCAGAAGCTGCTGGAGGCGGAGGGTGCGCGCTCGGCGCCGCAGCTGGCCTATGGTTTTCCCGGGGTGACCTGCATCAGCGTCAACGAAGAAGTGGCGCATGGCATTCCCGGCGACCGGGTGATCGCCGCCGGCGATCTCGTCAACATCGATGTTTCGGCCGAAAAGAACGGGGTTTTCGCCGACACCGGCGCGTCCTACGCCGTGCCCCCCGTGTCCCGCCGGGTCGAACGGCTCTGCCGCGACGGCCGGCGCGCCTTGTGGGCCGGGTTGAGGCAGGTGGGCGCCGGCCGGCCGCTTGCCGATATCGGCACCGCGATCGGCCGTTTCGCCGACAGGAACGGCTATACCCTCGTTCGCAACCTCGCCAGCCACGGCGTCGGCCATGCGATCCACGAGGAACCCGGCGAGATTGCCACCTGGCCGAACCCGCGCGAACGCCGCCGCATGCATGAGGGCCTGGTCTTCACGATCGAGCCTTTCCTGTCGCTCGGCGCCCGATGGGCTATCGAGAACGGCAGGGACGACTGGACGCTGCTGAGCGAGCCGCGCGCCCTGACCGTGCAGTACGAGCACACGGTTGTCGCCACCCGCAACGGCCCGTTGGTGGTGACCGGCGCGAACTGAGAGCAGGTTCATTCAGTTCCGTACAAGAAAAAGGCCCGCATCGCTGCGGGCCTTCTGCATTTGGAGAATCAAGTACGACGCAACTATTCTGCCGCCTGGCGGGAAACGACGATCACCCCGTCCTGGTCGGTCTCGACCAGGCCGGTCCGGTCGGCCTGGATATACTTGGCGGCGCTGTCGATATCGGTCGGGATATCGCCTTCTGCCGTGGCGGCGACCGCGTCTTCCGGCATCTCGATCTCGATGCCGTCCGGCGTGACCGCCCGGCGCCGAGGCCGGAAGACGGAGAACACCGCACCGAAGGTCCGCCCGACCTGGCGGGTGCTCCAGCGCGCCGACTTGCCAAACGCTCCGGCCCAGATCACCGACGGCGCGGTGATCATTACCGGCACCATCACCAAGGTCAGCATGGTCGATACGACCAGGCCCGAAACCAGCGCGACCGACAGGTAAACGAACCACGACCCGGCAATACCACCGACAACGACTTCGCGAGCGAAGAAGTTGAATTCGATATTGATCGCCATAGGGATGACGCCGAGTGCCGTCACCGAGGCGGTGAGAAGCACCGGACGGATGCGCTGGGCAACGGTCAGGAGCATGGCCTTGACCGGCTCGACACCGTCGTCGCGGTTGTAGTGGTTGTAGGTGTCGATGAGCACGATGCCGTTTTTCACCACGATGCCCGTCAACGCCACGATGCCGAGGCCGGTCATCACGGCGGAGAAGGGCATATTGATCACCATCATGCCGAGCAGCACGCCGGCGAGTGACATGATCACGGTCGAGAGCGTCACGAACACCTGGTAGAAGCGCTGGTACTCCATCAAAAGGATCAGGAAGATCAGGAACATGGCGCCCGCGAAGGCCTGGACGATGAAGGTATTGGTGTCCCCCATCATCTCTTCCATGCCGCCAAAGGCGATCGTCACGCCTTCGGGCAGGTTGCCGGCCTTTTCCCAGTCCTGGATCAGGTCGACCTTTTTCGACGGCAGCCAGGCTTCACCGGTCTCGGGATCGGTTCCCGTGACATTGGCGCCGAAACTCATCGAATAAAGCCCGTTGTAGCGCGAGATGCTCGCGACCTTGCGCACGGCCTTGCGCTCGATGAAATTGCTCACCGGCACCAGACCGGAAGCAGTGGCGATCCGCATCGTATCGAGCGCGTCGAACGTGCGCTCTTCCTGCGGCAGGCGCACCACGATGTCGAGCTCGTCGGTCGCATCGTCCGGCCGATAGCTGCCGATGGTGACGCCCGACGTGATCAGCTGGACATAGGGGCTGAGCTCGCGCACGCCGATGCCGTAATTCGCGGCGGCGGCACGGTCTATGCTGATTTGCCAGTCGATGCCGGGCTGCGGACGTCCGTCCTCGACATCGATCACGTCGCCGAGCTCGTTCTCGACGAAGTCGCGGAGCTTGGCGACCGCCGGAGCGAGGTCGTCGTACCGGACGCTCTCGAGCCTCAGGTTGATGTCCTTGCCCGACGGCGGACCGTTCTCCATCTCGGCGATCTGGATTTCCAGGCCCGAAATGTCGGCCGTCCGTTCGCGGATGTCGTCGAAGATCTGCTTTGCCGTATAGCGCTCCGACCACGGCAGAAGCTGCAGCTGGAACTTGCCGATCGTGTTCGGAGGCGAGCTGCCGCCACCGCCGAAGGTCATGATGATGTCCTGGATGCCGTTGACCTGCACGATCTCGTTCTCGACCTCGATCAGCATGTCGCGGATTTCGATCGGCGAGTAATTGCCGCGGGCCACCACGGACACCGTGCCGTATTCCGGTTCGCTGGCCGGGAACAGCTCCGACCCGGTCGGATGTTCGCCGTAGTACCAGAACACCCCGACGATGAAGGCGAAGCCGATGAACAGCGTCGCGATCGGGTGGTGCATCAGGTGCGACATCACCCGCACATACCAGCCGGTGACGCCGCCGACCTTCTTCATGTCGAACTTGTCGGGATACATGACGATGTCGGCGCGCTCCTTCTCCTTTTCGTCCACCTTGTGGTTGGAGATGATGGCGCCGATCACCGGCATGAAGATGAGCGCCGAAACGAGCGAGGCGATCATGACGATGATCACCACCGTCGGCAAGAAGCCCATGATCTTGCCGATAATGCCCGGCCAGAACAGCAGGGGCACGAAGGCACCAAGCGTCGTCGCGGTCGCCGAAACGACAGGGACGAACATCTTGCGGGCCGCGAGGATGAAGGCCTGCTGCTTGGAGACGCCTTCCTGGAGTTTGCGTTCGGCATACTCGACGACAACGATCGGATCATCGACCAGAACGCCGACCGCCAGCACCAGGCCGAACATGACCATCATGTTGATCGACATGCCGATGGCGTTGAGCACGAGGAAGGCGATCATGAACGAGATCGGGATCGATGTGCCGATCATGATCGCCGGCACGACGCCGAGCGTCGCGACGCAGGTGATCAGCACCAGCACGACGGCCGTCATCACCGCGGCTTCGAGGGAAGTGTAAAGCGCCAGCGTCGACTGGGCCTGATCGAGCAGGAACGAGGCCTGCAGGCCCGCAGGCCAGTCCTTGGTGAACTCGGCCGTGACTTCGCGCACCTGGTCGCTGAGGTCGATGACGTTGGCGCCGATATTCTTGACTACGCCCAGCGTGATCGCCGGCGCGCCGTTGACGCGGGCGTACTCGGTCGCGTCCTTGAAGGCACGCGTGATCGTCGCCACGTCGCCGAACGTGACCACGGTATCGCCGTCGGTCTTGAGCGGCAGGCTGTAGACGTCCTCGGCCGAGGTGATCAGGCCGGGAACCTCGATGGCGAACGCGCCCTGGCCGCTGTCCAGCGTGCCGCCGGCAACCACAAGGTTGTTCTTGGCGAGGGCGTCGAACAATTGCGCCGCCGTCAGATTGTAGGCTTCGAGCCGGTTCAGGTCGATCTGGACCTCGAGCTGTTCGTCGCGCGCACCCGAAATCTCGACGCTTTGCGCCAGATCGATATTCTCGAGTTTGTCCCTCAGGGCCTTGGCTCGCTCGACAAGCGTGCGTTCCGGAACGTCGCCATAGACCGACACGAAGATCGTGCTTTCGCCGGCGATGTCGATGGCGTGAATGGTCGGCTCGCGGGCATCGTCAGGCAGATCGGCGGCGACGCCGTCCAGTTCAGCCCTTATGTCCTGTTCCGCCTTGTCCTTGTCGGCATTCACATCGAATTCGAGAAAGACCGAAGCATGACCATTGGAGGACGTGGACGAGTAGTTCTTGAGCCCGTCGATGTCCTTGATACGGTCTTCGATCGGCTTGGCGAGCAGCCGGTCGGCATCGCCCGGCGACACACCGGTCTGGCTGGCCGAGATGTAGAAATACGGAATGTCGATTGCCGGAAAGGCTTCCTTGGGCAACACATAAACGTATGAGAAATAACCTGCGCCGATCAGCAGGACCATCATGGTCAGGACGACCCGCGGCATGCGCAGAATGCGTTCGACGAAATCGAGCATAATCTAGCCCTCTGTGCTCTGAGCGGCTTCGACCTTCTGGCCGGCCGAAACGAATTCTTGTCCAATTGTTATGACGTCGACCTTCGGGGGCAGCCCGAGCACCCACACGCCGTCACGGGTATCGCTGGCAATGGTGATTTCGTGGAACTGAACGACGCCATCGTCCACGGCCCGCACGCCGATGTTCCCTTCGTCGTCCAGAGTCAGAACGGACTGGGGAATGAGATGTGCCGGCACGGTTCCGAGATTGACCTTGGCCTCGGCCGACAGTCCGTCGAGAATCTTGCTGTCCGGATTGGGCAGCTCGATCTCGATCGGGAAGGATCGCGTGGAATTGTCGGCGATGCTGGAAATGTAGGTGACCTCACCTTCGGCCGATACGCCGCTCACCGTCGTGACCTCGGCGGTCAAGCCGGTCTTGGCGAGAGAGATCCTCGCTTCGGGAACGTTGCCCGTAAACAATATCGGATCGAGCACGGCAATGGTCGCGCAGGGCGATCCCGCCGCCAGCATCGTGCCCTCGTCGGCGATCGGCGATTGGATGACGCCGGCCACCTTGGCCCGGATTTCGGTGCGATCGAGCTCGGCCTCGGCGACGGCAAGCCCGGTTTCGGCCGATTGCACTCCCGACTTGGAGGCAAGCAGCGCCGCTTCGAGCTGCTCGGCGGAATTGGCCGGGGCCAGCCCTTTTTTCACCAGAGCCATGTTGGAATCATAGGAAAGCTGCGTCTGGACCAGACCGGCTCTGGCCTGGTCGAGCGAGGCCTGTGCCTGCCGGACCGCATCGTTGCGGGTCGAGGGATCGAGCGTGCACAACAGATCGCCGACCGCGACGGTCTGGCCCTTTTCGACGTTGACGGACTGCACGATGCCGGTCGTTTCCGCCGGCGCCGTGATCACCGCCTTTGCCTTGGTGCGGCCGCGCAAGGTCACTTCCAGCGGCAGCGCGGCAACCAGGAACGTCTTCACGCGCACCGAGCGCACCGATTCCTCGCCGCCATTGTTCTCCGAATTGCGTTCGGCAATGGTGAGATCGGGATTGGGTTCGTTGGGGTCTTTGTGGACTTCGGCTTGGTTTTCGCCGACGATTTCGGTGACCGGACCGCCTTCGGGCTCGATCAGGGACACGACGGGCATTTCGCCCTCGTCGGGGCCGAGGCCGCCGATGACGATGTTGCCGGTGAACATCCAGATACCGAGGACAATGATGATGAGAAGCGCAACGCCGTAGGACCAGATGGCACGCATTGTGGGGGGATTCCTGATTTTGCTATTCGGCTGCCTTGGCGTCGTGTTCGGGGCGCGCCAGAGCGACTAGTTCATGCATATGGGTGGACAGATATTCGCGCGCAACCTGCATGGCGTGCTTTCCAAAATTGAGTACCCAGAGATCGGCACTGTCGGTAGAGCCGGCGCGCATTTTTTCGATATTTGCGATGTCGACGTCGTAAGCCGCCATGCGCTCCCTAAGCCGCGTCTCGACCAGCGAGCGCGGCAGGTGAGGGGCGAAAAGGGCGAACAGTAGAAACTCGCTGCGATAGACATCAGGGTCGAGCTCGTGGAACAGCGATCCCAAGAGCTCGTTCCGTCCCGCTTCCGTAATGGAATAGACCTTTTTTGCCGGGCGCCCTTCCTGGGCTTCGATCCGGCTGGTAACCAGTTCTTCTTCTTCGAGTTTTCCGAGAGCCGGGTAGATCGAGCCGAAGCTTGCCTCGACGAAATAGGCCAATCCACCTTCGGTGGATGCCTTGCGGATTTCGTATCCGGACGCATCGTTGTTGAAGAGCAGGGCGAGGCAGAGCGTGCGTACGTTCATGACTTGGGACTGTCGAGCCTATTTCGGACGAGCATATGCCGGGCATATATATATCGGCTCCTCGTATTACAAGTGCGCCACGCGCATGGCACGTAGCTCGTAATCGCAAGGCTTACGTCAGGTTAATACGTAGGCAATCGCCGAACGGATCGTGCCGGTGCAATTGAGGAAAAAAACCTTTCGACGTCAGCCTGTTAGCGCCATGTCGAGGCCGATGTCGAGCGGAATCGCGGCCATGGTGATCCGGCTCGAGGAGATGTAGTCGACCCCGGTTTCGGCTATGGCCCGGACCGTTTCGAGGCGAACGCCGCCCGAAGCTTCGAGGCGTACCCGTCCGGCGTTGAGCGCGACAGCATGCCGCAAGTCATCGGTCGACATATTGTCGAGCAGCACCGCCTCGACGCCGGTTTCGAGCGCCTCGGCGAACTGGTCGAGCGTGTCCACCTCGACCTCGATGGCGGTGAGATGGCCGGCGAAGGCGCGGGCGGCGGCAATGGCCTCGGCCACCCCGCCGGCGACGGCAATGTGGTTGTCCTTGATCAGAATGGCGGTATCGAGCCCGTAGCGGTGATTGGAGCCGCCGCCACAGCGCACGGCATATTTTTCGAACGCCCTCAAGCCAGGCGTCGTCTTGCGCGTGTCGCAGATCCGCGCCTTCGTGCCGGCGGTCTCGGCGACAAAGCGTGCCGTCAGACTGGCAATGCCGCTCATGTGATTGACGAAATTGAGCGCCACCCGCTCGCTGCTGAGCGCCTGCCGCGCATTGCCGCCGATGCGGGCGATGGCGGTTCCGGCAGTAACCGAAGCGCCGTCACCAACGAGCCGCTCGAAGTGCACGCCGGACCCGGACTGACGGAAGGCTTCCTCGGCGAGGTCCAGGCCGGCGATCACGCCCGCCTCGCGCGTGCGCATCACGGCGGCGAGTTCCGCCTCGGGCGCCAGCACCGATTGCGAAGTCAGGTCGCCGGCCAGCCCCAAATCCTCGCTGAGGGCGGCGGTCACGGCCGCGCGCACAAGATGGGCGGGCAGGCTGGCGGGATAGGGCACGGGCAGCATCCTTTCGAACCGGTTCGAATTTGCGTTCTAGCGGTTCCGCGGCGGCTTGAAAACGCCGGTCGATGCGTCGGGCGGCGGCCAATGCAAAACCGGCAACGCACTGTTTCCTTTTCCGCTCTCAATGCCGGTTCGCGATTGCCTATATTTCGGACAAAAGCACTCGCATTCATAAATCCGGATTCCACGCCATGCCGTGTCGGCTGGTCGCGGAATCGGAACAAAGGAGACGACCATGTCCATTCGTCCCGTCAAAAAGAGCGTTGCGGCCCAGCCGACCCTGGAAGGGGCCGGCGTCAAGTTGCACCGCGCCTTCGGCTTTCACGAACCGCGCGAACTCGATCCGTTCTTGTTGTTCGACGATTTCCGCAACGAGAACCCGGACGATTACCTCGCCGGCTTCCCCTGGCACACGCATCGCGGCATCGAGACCATCACCTATGTCCTGGCCGGCACGGTCGAGCATGGCGACAGCCTCGGCAATCGCGGCAGGCTCGGCGCCGGCGACGTGCAGTGGATGACGGCCGGTTCCGGCATCATGCATCAGGAAATGCCCAAGGGGAACCAGGCCGGCCAGATGCACGGCTTCCAGCTCTGGGCCAACCTGCCGGCGGCGCTGAAGATGACGTCGCCGCGCTATCAGGACGTGCCGGGCAGCGAAATCCCCGAGCTCGTCGACGACGACGGCACGGTGATCCGCATCGTCGTCGGCGATTATCTCGGCAAAAAGGGCGTTATCGAGGGCATCGCCGCCGATCCGCAATATCTCGACATTTCGGTGCCGCCCGGCAAGCGCAAGACCTTTAAAATCGACGCCTACCGCAACGCCTTCGCCTATGTCTTTGCCGGCTCCGGCTCATTCCGCGACGCCTCGCTGCCGACCGGCGTGCTGCTGGAAAAGCAGGTCGACGGCGAGGAGGTCCATGTCCGCGACACCTCCGGCAACCGAACGCTCGTTTATTTCGACACGGGCGACGAGGTGACGGTCGAGGCCGGCGATCAGGGCATCCGCTTTCTGTTGATCTCCGGCAAGCCGCTGCGCGAACCGGTCGCCTGGCACGGCCCGATCGTCATGAACACCCGCGAGGAACTGATCACGGCGGTCAGCGAATTGCAGGCTGGGACGTTCATCAAGGAAAGTGCCGCCAACTGGCGGGACTGAAGGCGGCGAAAGCTGGATGCCCTTTTCACCTCTCCCTTAGGGGGAGAGGTCGACGCGAAGCGGCGGGTGAGGGGGCCTTGCTGCAAACGCTGAGCAAAGGCCCCCTCACCCGGACCTTCGCTGCGCTACGTTCCGACCTCTCCCCCAAAGGGAGAGGTCACAAACGCTCAACGTCCATTCTCGAAATCGCGGATCGCCGCGAGGAAGATGTCGCCGAACGAAGCGAGCTTGCGGGTGCCGACGCCATGGATTTCGGCCATCTGGGCCTTTGTGCGAGGCCGGTGTTCCGCCATCTCGATCAGCGTCCGGTCGGCAAAGATCACATAGGCCGGCACGTTGGCTTCGGCGGCGAGGTCGCGGCGCATGGATTTGAGCACGCGCAACAGCGATGCATCGTCGGTGTCGAGCTCGATGGCCGGCGCCCGGCTCCGCGCCCGCTTTTGCAGGCGCGGCTTGAGGCTGTCCTTGCGCAGCAGCACCGGCGCGTTGCCGCGCAGCACGGCGCGGCCCTCTTCGGTCATCCCCCAGCCGCCGAATTCCGGATCGACCGAAGCATAGCCGGCGGCGTAGAGCTGGCGGAAGACGCCGCGCCACTGGCCCTTGTCGAATTCAGAACCGACCCCGAAGGTCGGCAGGCGGTTGTGGCCGAGTTCCCGCATGCGTTCGCCGTCCTCGCCGACAAGGATGGCGATCAGGTGTTCGAGACCGAAGCGCTGGCCGGTGCGGGCGATGGCCGAGAGGGCCTTTTGCGCCGGAACCGTGCCGTCGATGGTCTCGGGCGGGTTCCGGCACAAATCGCAATTGCCGCAGGGCGCGCTCTCCTCGCCGAAATAGGCCAGAAGGCTCTGCCGCCGGCAGCGCGGCGCCTCGGCGATGGACAAAAGGGCGTTCAATCGCAAATGGTCGATGCGCTTGCGCTCGGCCGGCGCGTCGCTCTCCTCGATTTGCCGGCGCCTCAGCTTGATGTCGTCTATGCCGTAAAGCACCTGGGTATTGGCCGGCAATCCGTCGCGCCCGGCCCGGCCGATTTCCTGATAATAGGCCTCGACGCTCGCCGGCAGGTCGGCATGCATGACGAAGCGCACGTCCGGCTTGTCGATGCCCATGCCGAAGGCGACGGTCGCCACCATGACGACGCCGTCCTCGCGGCTGAATCGTGTCTGGTTGGCCTGACGGGTCTCGTGCGGCAGGCCGGCATGATAGGGCAGGGCATCGATGCCCTTGGCGACGAGAAGTCCGGCAAGAGCTTCGACCTTCTTGCGCGAGGCGCAATAGACGATGCCGGACTGGCCCTTGTGGGCCGCGACGAAATCGCTGACCTGCGAGCGCGGACCCAGCTTGGGGAAGAAGCTCAAAAACAGGTTCGGCCGGTCAAAGCCGAAAAGGAACAGGCGCGGCGGCTGGCGAAACAGCCTTGCCGCGATGTCCTTGCGGGTTTCGGCGTCGGCGGTGGCGGTGAAGGCGGCGATCTGGGGATGCCCGAGCGCCTCGGCCAGTTCGCCGATCCTCAAATAGTCGGGCCGGAAATCGTGGCCCCACTGGCTGACGCAATGCGCCTCGTCGATGGCGATCAGCGTCACCCCGGCCCGCGACAGCATGGCCTGCGCCAGTCCGAGCCGCTCCGGCGCCATGTACAAGAGCTTCAGCGTTTTGTCGCGTAGCGCCGAAAAGATTGCCTCGCGCTCGGCCTCGCTGCTGGCCGAGGTCAGCGCCCCGGCGGCGACGCCGTTCTGCCTGAGCGCCGACACCTGGTCGCTCATCAAAGCGACGAGCGGCGAGATGACGAGCGTCAGCCCGTCCCGCGCCAGCGCCGGCACCTGGAAACACAGCGACTTGCCGGCACCCGTCGGCATGATGGCGAGCACGTCCTCGCCGGCGCCGATGGCGGCGATGATCTCTTCCTGCCCGGGCCGGAAGCTTTCATAGCCGAAAACGGACTTGAGCAGGTCGAGGGGCGGCATGGATTTTGCGATGAGACCAAGGGAAGCGATTCTTTGGCGCATCGTCTCACCTCGCGCCCGAAAGACAAAGGCCGGCAGTCTCCGCGCCGCGACGGCGTGCCACGTTCGCCACTGGCCCGGCATTTCGGTCATCGGCTAGGCTCGCGCCAGCGATTCGATGTGGTTGCTCACGTGCCCGAAAAAGACGGAAGAACACGGCTTGGTCCGGTCAATCGGCTGATGCCCAAGGATGGCGGCACGCGCCGCGTCCTTTCTGGTCATGGCTACGGGCCGCATCCGCGCATGAGGCTCGATGCCTATGCGCCGCGTCGCTTCGACGAGCCATTGCCGGTCCTGTTCTTCATTTATGGTGGCGGCTGGGACAGTGGCCATAGCTCCGAATACGAATTCGTCGGGCGTGCTTTTGCCAGGGCCGGCTTCATCACCGCCATCGCCGACTACCGCATCGTGCCCGAAGTCCATTATCCGGACTTTCTGATCGATTGCGGACGGGCACTGACCGAGGCACTCAGCGTGCTGCCGGCCTTCGGTGCCGATGCCGACAGGGTCTTTCTGATGGGCCATTCCGCCGGGGCCTACAACGCGGCGATGCTCGGGCTCGACGGCACCCGCTTCGGCGCTCCGGCGCTCGGCGAGAGGCTGCGCGGCGTCATCGGCCTGTCCGGCCCCTACGATTTCTATCCGTTCGATGTCAAGCAATCGATCGCCGCCTTCTCGCGGGCCGAGAACCCGCAGGCGAGCCAGCCGGTCAATCTGGTCAACCGCAAGGCGCCGGCCTTCTTTCTCGGCCATGGCACCGACGACACGACCTGCGGGCTCTACAACACCCAGAATCTCGGCGACAGGCTGCGCGCCGCCGGCGTGCCGGTCTTCGAGCGGCACTACGAGGGCGTCCGCCACATCCTGCCACTCCTGTCGCTGTTCCCGCTTCTGCGCTGGCGCCTGCCGGTCTTGCGCGATGTCCTCGCGTTCATGCGGGAGCGGATGTAGACAATATCATGTTTTCACGAAAACAGGCGGCTTGGCACCTTTCACCTCTCCCTTGGGGGAGAGGTCGGACCGTAGCAAAGCGAAGGTCCGGGTGAGGGGGCCTTCGCAGCGTTCGCGGCAAGGCCCCCTCACCCGCCGCTTCGCGTCGACCTCTCCCCCTAAGGGAGAGGTGAAAGTGGCAACCGCTTCCAATTAAGCATGAAACGCCCTAGCGGCGGTCTGCGTCGTCGTCCCCGCCGGGGACATCGGTCCCGGCGTCGGCGTCCTCGTCCACATCAGGCGCCGGACGCGCTACCGCTGCGGCCTTTTCCGTTTCTGCCTTCTCGAAGGCGGCGATGTCGGCGGCGCTCGGAAAATCGATGAACAGCTTCCACACGGCATAGCCGAGCACCGCGAGCGTCATGAACGCCCAGAACTGGTCGCCGTTGACCCATTCGACCGCGGTCCACACGGCAATGATTGCGACGAGGACGATGCGGCGCCAGAGCGGGCCGAACCATTTGATGTCACGCGGATCGATGGTCTTGCTCATGGCGTCTCCGTGGAATCTTCTGGTGGCTTCTTGCCGGTTTTTTCGGCCTTTGCCGAGCGCAACGACGACGCAGCCTGCCGGTAGCCGGTGAATTTCGCCGCCTTGATGGTCGTATCCGCGTCCGCCACATCGAGGCCGGCGATCAGCGAGCGCGCCGCCGAATGGAATTCGCGCATCATCAGAATGCCGGCGATGATGAGGGTGCCGGCGATCGAGGCGAGCGGCGTCCAGAACCAGGCAACGGCGGCGATGAAGAAGTAATAGGCGCGGATGCCCTGGTTGAAATTGCGCGCCGCAATGGAATTGATCGCGGCGATGGCGATGATTTCGGACTGGTCGTCGGTGCCGTGTCGGGCGGCGCCGAGCAGGATGCAGAAATGGTTGAACTGGCGCAGGGACAGGGTGAATGAAAAGAACCCGGCCGTCAGCAGCGCCAGCATGGATAAAAGCTGGACTTCGAGCTCGAACGGTCCGGGCGGCGGGCCGAAGCGCAGGTCGCCGAGCACGGAGCCGATGGCCTCGAACTGGCTCGAAACGGTGAACAGGGCGATGATCAGCAGAACCATCGTCGAGGCGAAGAACGAGATCGAGCCCATCAGGTTCGAGGTCAGGATCGCATCGACCGGGTTGTCGCGCGACAGCGCATTGGCGACCCAGCGGCGCCGGTGCTCGCTCATGATCAGCGACAGCGACGGACGCACCCGCTCGATGCGCGAGACGATCACGGCATAAAGCAGCCAGCCGACCAGCGGAAACAACGATCCCAGCATGCTCATCCCGGTGCCCCCGAATTGGATTCGGCAGGGAACCTAACTCACTTTTGCCGCCTCGCGAAACTATCCGGCGCGGTTCGCCTGCAGCCGGTAGAGCAGGGCGACCGCCGCCAGATGCAATCCGATGCCGATGGCCGATGCGGCAAGGAAATGCCACGACGGGAAATCGCCGGCATTGAGGATGACCTCGCCGACCCAGAAGGTCGGGACGACGCCACCGACAAAGCGCCACGGACCTGGCACCAGCGCCACGAGCGGCACCATGCCGAAAATGTTGGTCACCTTGGTCAGCGCCAGCCCCTCGACCTTGTTGCGGGCGAGGGCGGGCAGGATCAGCGCCGATCCGACCGCGTCGAGCGCCACCATGGTGGCAAGGACCAATGCCATCGCCACGCCGCGCTCCGGCAGGAGCAGCGCCGCGCCCAAAAGGGTGATGACAAAGCTGATCGCCGCCGTCACCGCGACGCGGTAGGCCATGAAGCCGCGCTTGCCGACCGGCGTCACCTCGAGTGCGAGAAGCGGGCCGTCGTCGCGATCCTCGAGAAACAGGAACCCGGTCACCCAGCCGACCATGAAGGCCGGCAGACAGATGAAGATCGGCACGATCATGGCGAACAGGTTCGCGACGCCGAAATAGCCGAGCGCCGCCGCGTCGATGGCATCGCGGAAGAAGAACCCGGCGATGGCCGGCACGATGGAAAAGCAGATGGCGAACAACAGCGTCGGGTCGCGGGTGACGTTGAGCGCGTCGGAAGAAAAGAGCAGCGGCAGGCGCCTTAAGCTGAAGACATGCGTTGTCATTTGCGCCCGATCTCCTTTTCGAGCCGCTCGAGGCCGAACCAGATGGCGGCGACAGTGCCGGCGAGCGCCACCGCGAACATCAGCACCGCGGCGCCGAAGCCGTCGCTTGCGGCGCCGGTGCCGATCATGATGAGGCGCAGCTGCGCCGCGGTCGGCACGATCATGGCCCAGGCCGGCATGGGGTCGAGAAAGGCGAGGAAAGCCGGCAGGATGATGGGCATCATCAGGCCGGCCGAGCCGATGAGATAGGAGGACACAGTGCGAAAATGAAGGGCGATCGGCACGCCGATGCCGAGATAGGCGAGCGCGGTCAGAGCCACCGCCGCCATCAGCACCGGCCAGTCGACCGCCGCATGAACAAGCGGCGCCATGGTGGCAACCGCCACGAGCCCGAGCAGGGTCAGGGGCAGTGCCTTGGCCCAGAAATAGGCCGATGCCGAGACCGGCGCTATCGCCAGGGCGCGGCGCACGCCCTCGGCCTTTTCGAGCATCATCAGCGCCCCGAGAAAGAAAAAGCCTAGAACCGCCGGATCGGAATAGATGATGAAGCCGACAAGGGCCGGCGGCAGGTAGGCGCCGCCCCAGACCAGCACGCCGACATAGAAGGCGACGACGAAGGCATAGGCGAAATAGATGCCGTAGCGGAATTGCAGCCGCGTCTCGTGGGCGACAAGCGTTAGGAACAGTCCGCTCATGCCGCTTTGCTCCCGCTGCCCTCGGTCACGGCGATGAACACATCGTCAAGGCTCGCCTCCTTGGAATGGATGGCGACGACGCTGCCGGTGGCCATCAGTTCCATGAACGCGCCATTGGCGCCAAGATTTTGCATCGGAAAGCTGACGATCTCGATGCCGCGCGCCGCCGCGATTGAGACCTCGACGATGCTCTGCCCATAGGCGCGCTTGAGCTCGGCCGGCACCCCCATGGCCGGGATGGTGCCGCGGGCCAGAAAGGCGACGCGATCGCACACTTCCTCGGCCTCGGCCATGTTGTGCGTCGTCAGGAACACCGTCCGTCCCTCGTTGCGCAGCTGCTTGATCAGTTCGCGCGTGCGGCGCGCCCGCGCCGGGTCCTGGCCGGTGGTCGGCTCGTCGAGGAAGAGGAGTTCCGGATCGTGCAGCAGGGCGCGGGCGAGGTTGAGCCGCATCTTCATGCCCTTGGAAAAGTGCTCGACCCGCTGGCCGGCGGCGTCCTGAAGGTCGACCAGTCCGAGCACCTCCATGGGGTCGCGCGTCCTGCGGTCGTAGAGCGCCGCGAAAAGCCTCAGGTTTTCGAGCGCCGTCAGCCGCAGGTAAAGGCTCGGCAGTTCGAAGCTGACGCCGATTTTCTCGTAGAACGCGCCGCCACCGTCGCCGACCGGTCGCCCGAACACATGGGCGGTGCCGCGATGGCCCTTGAGAAGGCCCATCAGGATCGCCTGCGTGGTCGACTTACCGGCGCCGGACGGTCCAAGCAGGCCGAACACCTCGCCCCTGGCGACCGCAAAGCCGATGCCCTTGAGCACCGGCCCGTCGGCGCCGGGATAGGTGAATTCGAGATCTTCGACGTCAATCATTTCCGGATCCTTCGATCAGGTATTTGAGACACATGCTGCGCAACAGGGCGACGGCCGAGCCATAGGTGCCAATGGTCGCGAGATAGTCCCGTTGCAGGCTCAGCGCGACCATCAGCGTCATGCCGTCTTCGAGCGCCCGCGCCGTGGCGTGGTGCAAGCCGAAGCGCGATTGCAGAACATCGGAGAGTTCGGCGACGAAGGCGCGGTCGCGGCGCAGGTTTTCCGCGACATAGCCCGCGGGAGCATGGCGCATGGCATAGGCGAGTTCGCCGGCATCCTGAACGATGCGCATCAGCGGATCGGTTTCGAGACGCTGCATCACCGTGTCGAAGAACAGGCCGAGCACCGTTTCGGCTTCGCCTTGCGCCGCGAGCATTTCGGCCATCATCTCTGATTTGTGCTGCTCGTCGCGCTGATCCGCCAGGGCGAAGAACAGCGCTTCCTTGCTGGCAAAGAACGCATAGAACGACCCCTTGGCGATGCCGATGTCGCGGCACAGATCGTCGATGCGCATCGCCCGGACGCCCTGACGCGCGAAGCGCTTGAGGCCTTCGTCCATCAGGCGCTGGTGGATCGCCGCGCGTTCGTTTTCGCTGAAGGGCCTGGGCATTTCCCCGTTCCAATTCCACCTGCGCCGGCGCCCGGCATCCGTGCTGTCGTCAACCACGGCCGGCGTGCTTGTTACGCTGCAACACCGCCGACGACACCGGTCAAATAGTAGCAATGACTGAATGAGTCAACAGGTCATTGATGTTTGTTTTCCCATGGTTCCGACCTGAGCCTTTTGCGTGGCCGGCAATTTGCCGAAGGCGCTCGGGCGCCGGTGCGGCCCTGCCGCATGGGCACGCCAATGGCGCGACGGCAATGCAAACACATGGATTGCGGCCTCGTCGATCCGAGGGGATCGCGTAGCCGGGCCAGTGGGCCCCGACCGGTCGAAGTGGCGGCGGGCCGAGCCAGCGCGTTAAAAAACTGTCATGAGTGTCTACGTGGGGGGTTCACAAGCCGAAGCGATCCTCCTATATAGGCGGCGCGGCTGAGGCCGCCTTTTTTTCGTCCGAACCGAATTCCGACCCTTCCGGGGCGCATGCCAGCGCCGGTCCCGAAGCGAAGTGCCGGGGGCCGACAGGACGAAGACAATGGTGACGCGGGGTGGAGCAGCCCGGTAGCTCGTCAGGCTCATAACCTGAAGGTCGCAGGTTCAAATCCTGCCCCCGCAACCAACAAGAATAGCCCGCCTGATGGCGGGCTTTTTGCGTTTTTATGTGTGCTTGCCGGTTGCTTGAGAGTCCGCGCTGCGCAGGTGCCGCCGGACGGGGAGCGCAAGTGCCGCGCGGTCAGCCCTCGGTCTGTCTAGATATCGTTGTAGTATTCGCGCTGCGGCTCGGTCAGCATCATGGCGACGATGCCCTGCCAGTCGCCCGAGGCGTTGATCGCCTCGAAATGTGCCTGATGCGCCGCGACGGAGTCCCAGGTCTCCATCAGCTTGATCCGGTTCGGATCGGCGACATCCTGCAGAACACGGACGGCCGAACAGCCTTCGCCATTTTCGGGCAGGTAGCGCTTGGCGCCCTCGAGGATGCCGAGCAGGGTGTCGAGGTGTTGTGCCTTGACGTGGAAATTGATGACGAGAATAGCGCTCATTTCGGCCTCCGGTCGTTGCTGCAAACGTAGCACATCGACAATAGCCGGCACGATCCCGCCCTGCCCAGCCCGAATGCGGATCGTGCGGACGGGATGCACCGTTTCGGTGCGCCGCCGGGCGGGGTGCCCCATCTGGCTTCGCATCCGTTCCGTGTCGCGAAACGAGGCGGCATTCCAAGGACCGATCGACAAGAGTATTGAAGAGGCGACGAGTTGCGTCGCGCGAGCCGGTTGACCGGGCGCGGTGCATGCGTATCGACCCGCCGTGCGCCAAGCCGCGGCTGTCGCGGTTCAGATATCCATAATGAGGAGAAGAGCATGAGCGCCGACCGACTGAAGGTTCTCTCGGCCATGATAGACCAGGGTGTGATTCCGGTTTTCTATCACCCCGACGTCGAAGTCTGCAAAAACGTCATCCAGGCTTGTGCCAATGGCGGCGCCAAGTGCATCGAGTTCACCAACCGCGGCGATTTCGCCTGGCAGGTGTTCATGGAAGTCACCCAGCACTTCCTCAAGGCCGATCCGTCGGTGATCATGGGCGTCGGCTCGATCATCGACGCGCCGACCGCCGCCCTCTACATGGCCAATGGCGCCAATTTCGTCGTCGGGCCCATTCTCAATCCCGAAGTCGCCAGGGCCTGCAACCGCCATTGCGTTCCCTATAGCCCCGGCTGCGGCTCGGCCTCCGAAATATCCGAAGCGCACGAACTCGGCTGCGAGATCGTCAAGGTCTTCCCTGGTTCCTCGGTCGGCGGCCCGGAATTCGTCGCCAACATTCGTGGACCCATGCCCTGGACCAAGCTGATGCCGACCGGCGGCGTCGATCCCACCGAGGAATCCCTTGGCAAATGGTTCAAGGCCGGCATTGCCGCCTGCGGCATCGGTTCCAAGATGATCACCAAGGAGCTTCTGGCCGCCAAGGACTATGCCGGCGTCGAAAAGAAGGTCGCCGAAACGCTGGCGCTGGTCCGCAAGGTCCGCGGCTGGTAGGCACAAGTTGGTATGGAAACGAGCCCGCCCCGGTTTCGGGGCGGGTTTTTTCGTTGCGCGCCCCGCTTCGGGTCTCAGGCCTTGCGCGCCACGGCCAGAATGGTGGGGATCGCCCGGCTGGCCTGCAGCATGTGCAATCGCTTTATTGTCAGATCGGTCAGCCTGGTGCCGCCGGTCAGCAGCAGATCGCCGGTTTCGCTGCGCAGATCGTTGACGAGCACGTCGCCGACCCGGATTTCGCCGATCGCCATCTCGCGGGCGATCCGTTCATGAGCGCCGTTGTAGTCGGTGCTCGTGGTCAGGAAATCGCCGACACTCGCCAACAGGCTTGGATGGTAGCGCTCGGAATTGTCGTAGAGCGCCGCCGCGGCGTCGCCGAGGCTGATGTCGCGGATGTCGGCCAGTTCGACGATGTCGATCAAGAGCGGCAGCAGGAAAAGGGCGACGGGCGGGATGCCCGGATCGATCTCGCCCTCGGGAAGCCCCGATCCGTCATGCCCCTTGCGGGAATAGCGCAAATAGATCGCGACACGTTCGAGCTTGGGAATCTTGGCGACCAATTGCCCGGCAACGACGCCGCTTTGCGCGATCGCGAAGCTTTCCGCCTCGTTGAGCCGCACGCCAAGCCGGCGCTTTTCCAGGAGTTCCCGGGGCAGCGTCGCCAGGCCGAGCGGATAGAGCAGGGCGGCAAGGCCCGGTTCCCAGGGCTGGGCCAACTTCAGCTTCGGCGCCAGCGCCCTGACCAGTTCGTTGACCTGGGCCGACTGGGCGAACAGTTCCGGCCGCATGAGCGACAGCATCTCGGTCACGAGCTTGATTGACGAGGCGAGCGTCGTTTCGAGCAGGATACGCTCGGCCTTGCGGATCTCGTGCTCGGCCTGGGCGTCCCTTATGACGTCGAGCAGATCGGCGGGCTCGTAGGGCTTGCGCAGGAAGCGGAAGACGCGGCCGGCGTGAATGGCCGAAATAGCCGTGTCCTGATCGTTGTTGCCGGTCTGCATGACCCGCGTCACCAGCGGCCAGCGCTCGGCCACGGTCGCGAGGAACTCGATGCCCTTCATGCCGGGCATGTTCTGGTCGGTGATGACCACGGAAATGCCGGGATCGGTTTCGAGGCGCTTGATCGCCTCCTGGGCGCTTTCGGTTAAAACCAGATCGGCCCGGCCGCGCAGCATGCGGCGCACGGCGCTGAGCAGGTGCTGGCTGTCGTCGACGAAAAGCACGCGCGATGTCATCGGTGTCGCCTCGTTCATGCCGCCACCTTTGCCTCGACAAGGACCTCGGCCGCGATCGCGAGCGCGCTGGCGGCCATTTCGACTTCGTCCATATTGGTGCAGCCGCCGCCGTCGTAGCGTGACAGGCCGTGCGCGAGCACCTGGGGCAGGCCGAAAACGGTGGCGATGCAACCCGGTCGCGACAGGCAGGTTTGGCCGCCGTCGTCGACGCCCGCGCCGATGCCGCACAAAAGCGCGATGGCATAGGCGAGATCCTGCAGTTCGGCGCTCTTGTTGGTTGCCTCGGCCTGTTCGCGAGCCATGACCGCCGCCATGGCGTGCAGCCTGTACGCGTCGGCGGCGCCCTCGGCCTGTGCCTGTTCCGTGCCGAGCCGCCCCCTCGCCAGCAACTGGGTCAGGCGCGCCAGCCCGATGGAACTGATGGCGCGCGGCAGGTTGCAGGTCGCGAGCGGCTTGCCGAAATAAGCCGAATTCGCGATTTGCAGCACTCTTGTCGACAGACTCGGGTCCGCCATGATCTGCGCATTGATCGCGATGCCGTCCGGTTCGGGCCGTGCCAGCAGGGTTTCAAGTGCATGAAGCCGTCCGGGCGCGGATTTGAGAATGTCGAACACCGATGTGTTGCGCTTGCGGTTTTCTTCGAGAGAGACGCCGCCGCTGGCGAAGAGCGTGTCGATCGAATTCAGCAACGTGTCGGGATCGATGGGCTTTGCCAGAAACCGGTGGCTCTTGCCGACGACGCGGATCGCCCGCTGCGCGTCGGTCTCGCCCGAAAGGGCAAAGCAGACGATTCCCGGTGATGTCTCCGAAATCTTTTCCATCAGCTCGGCGCCATCCATGCCGGGCATGCGCATGTCGGAAATCAACAGATGCACCGGCGCCTGCGCCAGGAACTTGAGCGCCTCCTCGGCGGAAGCAAGAAATGCCATGTCCCATTTGTCGGCGTGGCCGCGTGTCAGCCGTCTCAGGCCCGACAGGAGATTGGGCTCGTCGTCGACGAACACGATTGACGGTTTGGTCATGCCGCAATCTCCGAACCGATTTCTGTCTCCTTGTCCATCGGCAGTGCCATGGTGAAGGTCGTGCCTGCGCCCTCG
Organism: Alphaproteobacteria bacterium; assembly: GCA_018818925.1. Classification (GTDB taxonomy): domain Bacteria; phylum Pseudomonadota; class Alphaproteobacteria; order Rhizobiales; family Devosiaceae; genus JAHJQZ01. The sequence goes on along the minus strand of JAHJQZ010000074.1, from coordinate 38,660 downwards.
GCCGAGTCGCAATCGATCGTGCCGCCGTGTTTCTTGACCACCGCGTTGAAGGCAATGGTCAGGCCCTGGCCGGTGCCCTTGCCGATGTCCTTGGTGGTGAAGAACGGGTCGTAGATGCGCGCCCTGATCGCTTCAGACATACCGCAGCCATTGTCCGAGATCGTGATGACGGCGCGACGGCCGACATGCCGGGTGGTGACGCGGATCAATCCGTTTTCCCGCCCGGCCGATTCGATGGCATGCGCGGCGTTGACCACGAGGTTCAGCAGCGCTTGGCCGAGCTCGCCGGGTAGGCACCTGAACGGCGGCAGCGACGGATCGAGGTCGGTTTCGACCTCGGCGACATATTTCCACTGGTTCCGCGACACGATGAGCGTCGTCTCGATCAGCGCGTTGATGTCGAATTCGGTCTTCTCGTCCTGGCCAGGATGCGAGAATTCCTTGATCGCCTTGACGATGGTGGCAACCTGTTTGACACCCTGCGCCGATTGTTCGAGCGCCAGCGGCAATTCCTCGAGAATGAAGCCGAGATCGAGGCTCTTCTCGAGTTCCGCCAGTGCTTCGGCCTGTTCGGCGATCAGGCCGGGGTCGATCGGCCGGCGCATAGACTTTCGGTAGCCCTGCAGCACCGCCAGCATGTCGCGAAGGCTCTGGGCGATGAAGCGAATATTGTCCCCGACATATTGAATGGGGGTGTTGATCTCGTGGGCGATGCCGCTGGCCAGCGTGCCGAGCGACTCGAGGCGCTGCGCCTGAATGAGCTCCTTTTCGAGTTGCGATTTCTCTTCCTCGGCCTTGATGCGCTCCGAAATGTCCTGGAACGTCATCACGAAGCCGCCCTCGGCAAGCGGCGTGATCGTGTATTCGATCATCGCCCCGGTGGTCGGACGCGGCAGGGAGAAACGGCGCGGCTGGCTGTAATGCGACAGCTGAATGCGCTCGGCGACAAACGCCTCGACATCGACCGGACCGAAATCGCCGCGTACGGCGTGATGGCGCAGGATGTCCTCGAATTTCGACCCGACGGGGAACCAGTGCTCATCGAGGTCATTGATTTCGTAGTAGATGCTGTTGGCGGCGCGCATAACGAGGTGCTTGTCGATCATGCAGATGCCGCCGGGGAAGTTGTCGAGCATGGTGTTGACCAGTTGCAGGCTTTCCCTGACCCGGAGCTCGAGCTCCTTGCGCACCGTGATGTCGATGTCGATGCCGATCATCCGGGTCGGACGGCCCGACGCGTCCCACGCGACCGGCTCGCCACGGCTTTGAATCCACAGGTAATGGCCGTCGCGGTGCCGTTCCCGGTATTCGAAAGAATTGTGCAGGAGCGCGCCGCGATCCAGTTTCCCGATAGTGTCGCGAATCCTGTCGCGGTCGCCTGGATGGACACGCTCCAGCCAGGTGTCGGCGCTGCTGTCGATGTCCTCATCATGTCCGAAGCCGCGCATGTCCCGCCAGGTCGGCGAATAGAACACCGTCCCCTCCCGCAGGTCGGCGTCCCACACGCCTTGCCCGGTGCCCTGCAGGGCGAAGTTCCAGCGCCCTTCGGCTTCCGACAGGGCGGCCTGGGCGTTGCGCATCTCGGTGATGTCGGAATCGGTGCCGATGATGCGCGTCGGCTTGCCGTTCGCGTCCCATGCGACGGCCTGACCCCGGCACAGGATCCATATCCAGTGACCGTCGCGATGGCGTTCCCGGTATTCGATGCCGTTTGCGAAAGTCTCGCCATTGTCCTGGCGCGCGATGGTATCGAGCACGCGCTCGCTATCCTCAGGATGCAAGCGACCGCGCCAGGCTTCCGGCGTCAGCTCGTGTTCGTCAACCTGTTCGAGGCCGCGAATGACGCGCCACATATGGGAATAAAATACCGTCCCGGTCCTGAGATCGCTGTCCCAGACGCCTTGTCGGGCGCTTTCAAGGGCGAAACTCCAGCGATTTTCCGCTTCCCGTGCCTGTGCCTCGGCTTCCATGACGGCGGTCAGGTCGGTAAGGACAGCCAACCAGCTGCCATTGGACAATTTCTTGATCTTCTGGCCGATGCGCTGGCCGGATTGCAGCTGAATGGTGCTCTCGAGTATTTCGCCGGGCTTGAGGTTTTGCACCTTGTCGCGCATCGCGGCGATTTGCGAGGCGTCGTCGAAGATATCGTCGTCAGCCATGAGACGGATGAGATCGTCCACCGACCGGCCCGGAGCGATCAGCGCCGGATCGGCATCGAACACTTCGCTGAAATGGGGATTGGCAAAGACCAGCCTGTCATCCGCGCTGATCAGGGCAAGGCCGATGGGAAGCTCGGACAGGACCTCGGCAGAATTCGCATGGTCGATGGCCGTGCCGCCATCGCGCGCCATGGCAGGCATCGGCGGCGCAGGTGTCTTCGCCTGCGGCCGTTTCGACGCCGCGTCCCGGCGCGAACGTGGCAGCGTCAAAGCCTTTGCCGGCGATTTGGCTTCGACCTGCGATTGGTTTTGCGGTTGAGTCTTTTTGCCGGCCATTTGCCAACGCTTCCAAAGGTACGGGGCAGCGTTCCATAAGAACTGATGCAGAGCCTGCGCGTTCGAACTTAATTATATGTTGCAGAAAAACACGTAATATTTGAGACAAATTCGCAGTGGATGCATCGCTACCGACAATTGCGGACATTTGTATTTGTTTCATGAATCTATAGTTAATCCTTCCTAATTCGTTCATCTCATACGCTTGCGTTCCGCAATCGCCCGTGCCGGTGTCCGGATGCGAAAGTTCAGGCCGGGCATTGGCAGGACATGCGTGCCGGGCATTCATTCGCGTTCCGAGCTTGAAATCGATTACATCGCGTGTAAGCTGCCAGCGATTTGCGGTCGCGACGCCCGTTCCGCGCCAATTGGCGCCGGCGGGCGTCGGGACGGAATCCCCGGTTGAAGGTCGCCGAAAAAGGCGCACGCAATCCGGGAGTGGAGAGGTTCGGGAGAGGCACTTTTTAAATGCGAGATGTGCGACGCGGGGCGTCGTGTCGGCCCATTCGGGTCGCAAAGGCACAGTCTCGCCTCGGCAGGCCGGAGCGTTCTCGACGAACCGGCGAACGACATGAACAGGAACGCCATGAAATACGGCCATTTCGACGACAGCGCCCGTGAATACGTCATCACGCGACCGGACACGCCCTTGCCCTGGATCAACTATATCGGCTGCGAGGATTATTTTGGCATCCTCAGCGCCACCGGCGGCGGCTATTCCTATTACCGCGACGCGCGCATGCGCCGGCTGACCCGCGGCCGCTACAACAACGTGCCGATGGATTTCGGCGGCCGCTACATCTATTTGCGCGACAACGAGACGACCGAATACTGGTCACCGTCCTGGATGCCGACGCAATCCGACCTCGATGCCTACGAATGCCGGCACGGCATGGGCTATTCGACGATCTCGGCCAAAAAGGACGGTATCGCCTCCTCGACCCGCTATTTCGTGCCGCTCGGCGAGACTCTCGAAATCTGGCAGCTCACGGTGACCAACGAGCGCCTGGTCGAGGCCGATATCTCGGTGTTTTCCTCGGTGGAATTCTGCCTGTGGGAAGCCAATGACGACATGACCAACTTCCAGCGCAACTACTCGACCGGCCAGGTCGAGGTCGAGGCCAGCACGATCTACCACAAGACCGAATACCGCGAGCGTCGCGACCATTTCGCCTATTTCGCCTGTTCCGAGGCGCTCGAAGGTTTCGACACCCAGCGCGAAAACTTCCTCGGGCCCTGGCGCGGCTGGGACAGGCCGCGCGCCGTCGAGACCGGCAGGTCGGACAATTCCATCGCTCATGGCTGGTCGCCGATCGGCTCGCACCACGTCAAGGTCAGGTTGCAGCCCGGCGAGTCACGGCAGATCGTCTTCGTGCTCGGCTATTTCGAGAACCCGAGGGACGACAAGTTCGACCCGCCGAACTCGCAGACGATCAACAAGAAGCGGGTCAGGCCGCTTATCGCCAGATACCTCGATGAAAAGACTGTCGAAGCGGCCTTCGCCAGGCTTGCCGAGCACTGGGACAGGCTCCTCGGCGTCTATCGGGTCACCTCGCCCGACCAGCATGCCGACCGCATGGTCAATGTCTGGAACGCCTATCAGTGCATGGCGACCTTCAACATGTCGCGCTCCGCCTCGACATTCGAATCCGGCATCGGCCGAGGGCTCGGCTTCCGCGACTCCAACCAGGATCTGCTCGGCTTCGTCCACATGGTGCCCGAGCGCGCCCGCCAGCGCATTCTCGAACTTGCCGCCACCCAGCTTGAAAGCGGTGGCGCTTACCACCAGTACCAGCCCCTGACCAAGAAGGGGAACGATTCCGTCGGCGGCGGCTTCAACGACGATCCGCATTGGCTGGTCATCGGCGTTGCGCAATATCTCCGGGAAACCGGCGATTTCGCCATTCTCGACGAAAAGGTGGTGTTCAACAATCTCGAGGGCACCGAGGCGCCGCTCTACGCCCATCTTGAGCGTTCGATCCAGTTTGCGCTCGACCGGCTCGGCCCGCACGGCCTGCCATTGATCGGCCAGGCCGACTGGAACGATTGCCTCAATCTCAACTGCTTCTCGGACGAACCGGGCCAGTCCTTCCAGACACTTAAGGGCAAGACCGACGGCAAGACCGCCGAATCCGTCTTCATCGGCGCGCTGATGGTCCATGCCTCCAACGAACTGGCCGGCATCGCAGCGGCGGCCGGCAGGACCGACGACGCCGGCAAATACCGGCGGATCGCCGCCGACATGAAGAGGACGGTTCTGGAACACGGCTGGGATGGCGAATGGTTCCGCCGCGCCTATGACGATTTCGGCAAGCCGATCGGATCAAGGGACTGCGAGGAAGGCAAGATCTTCATCGAGCCGCAGGGCTATTGCGTCCTCGCCGGCATCGGCCTTGACGACGGCAAGGCGCGCAAGGCGCTCGACAGCGTCGCCAGGCATCTGGCGACGCCGCACGGCATCGTGCTGCAGCAGCCGGCCTATACCCGCTACTACATCGAATATGGCGAGATCTCGACCTATCCGCCCGGCTACAAGGAAAACGCCGGCATCTTCTGCCACAACAACCCGTGGGTGATCATCGCCGAAGCCATGCTCGGCGACGGCGACAGGGCCTTCGACTATTATTCGCGCATCAATCCTTCGGTGCGCGAACAGATTTCCGACACCCATCGTTGCGAGCCCTATGTTTACGCCCAGATGATCGCCGGGCGCGACGCCCCGACCCATGGCGAGGCCAAGAATTCCTGGCTGACCGGCACGGCGGCCTGGAACTACTATGCCGTCACCCAGTGGATTTTCGGCATCAGGCCGGAATATGACGGCTTGCGGATCGCCCCGGTCATTCCCGAGCGCTGGCAGGGCTTTGCGGCCAAACGTATCTTCCGCGGCGTCACCTACGACATTTCCGTGGTGCGCATGGGTCCCGGCAATGCTGTCGGCCTCACCGTCGACGGCAAGCGGATCGCCGGCAACCTGGTGCCACCGGCGCCGGTCGGGCGGAGTGCGGTCAAGGTCGAGGCCGTCATCGGCTGACCGGATCCGCATCCGGCGCGATCGGGGCGCGGCATAAAGGTGCCGCGCCTCTTGTCATGCCGGAGGTCTGTTCTGACCTGACGCTTCCCAACCAGAAAGGTTCAGAAGTTTCAATTGATTCAAGTCATGGAAGTACTGCCTTGCCGATGTCGTAGTCGGCTGGGGAGGAAGTCATGCCCGCCAGTCTCGCGATTGGGCGCATTCGCACACATATGCGCCGCAAACGGCTTGCCAGGCCGTTGTTCTCGCTGCTTTTGCTGCTCGCCGTTCTTGTCGTCGTCTCGGCCGGCCTGCCGCCCTTTGCCGCCCGCGCCGCCGTGTTCGATTCCTTTGCAAAGGCTGTCGCGCCCGATGCGCGAGGCGGGCCGGATGTCGCGCCATCGGCCCTGCTTGCCGCTTCCGCCGCAGGCGTCTACGTAACGCCGGGCCGCGGCAGCGCCGACCGGCAAGCCATCATGAACGCAGCCCGCGTTCCGGTGGTGCGCGACATCGGACAACAGATCGTCTTCGTTGTGCAGGTGCTGCGGACGGATGGGCAATGGGCCTATCTGCAGGCTACCCCGGTCCAGCCCGATGGCCGCCCGCTCGACTGGACCAGGACCAGGCTCGCCGCCGACTGGCGGGCGGACGCCATGAGCGACATCGTCATGGTCCTGCTCGCCCGGCGCGGCGGCAGATGGCAGGTGGTCGACCATGTCGTCGGGCCAACGGATGTGTTCTGGTACAGCTGGACGGACCGATACGGCCTGCCGGACGCGCTGTTCCACAACTAGCTCCGCTCCCGGCGGCAAGCGTCGCGCTTGCGCGAGTTCGGGCGATGCATGCCGGCGATATGCTGCTCAGGCGCGGGGCGGCAAGCGTCGCGCCAATTTGGTGCGCTGGCGCCTTGGGTCTCTGGCCTTGTCCCGTCGAAAACACTAGTATCGATTGGTACAACGAGCAGGCGCAATTGACATGCCAGAAGACAAACTTACCGAACAGCTCAAGACGGCGATCGCCAGCAAGGTCCAATCCGGCACCAAGCCCAAGGAGATTCTCAAGAATCTGCGCAAGCAGCACCCGAAAGCCAAGTCCAAGGACCTCGCCTTGGCTGCCTTTGCGCTGATGATCGAAGTGGCCGATCAGGACGAGGAACTTGCCGCCGCCCTGCACGATTTCGGACTCGCCGAACGCGTCGGGCCCGAGGTGGTCGAACACGACTGACGACAAGGCCCCTGGGGCTTTCTCAAGGGCCTTGCGCCGCTTTTGCGGTGCAAAACGGCGATCGCGAGCCTCCACCGGCCCGACCTCTCCCCCAAGGGAGAGGTGAACTGTGCCAGGCCGCCCGTTTCTTTTGAACTGAAAGCTATCTAGTTCAGCCGCCTGCCGGTCTGCGGATCGAAGAAATGCAGGGCCGACGGCTCGGCATGCACCTCGAGCGTCTCGCCGAGCGGACAGTCCACCGGAACCGACGCGACCAGGTTCTGCCCGTCGACCGTTCCATGCACGAGTCGGGTGGCTCCGAGTTCCTCGACATAGGCGATCTTGAGCGTCAGGCGTAGTGCGTCTTTTGTTCCCGCCACCGTCAGGTCTTCGGGCCGGACGCCGACCGTGACCTCCATGCCGCTGGCGATGTCATCGGCCATCGGCAGCGACGCATCGCCGAACACGGCCGCTCCCGAGCGCCTGTGCGCCTTCACGAGATTCATCGCCGGCGAACCGATGAAGGCGGCGACAAAGGTCGTCGCCGGTCTGCGGTAGATGTCGAGCGGCGTGCCGATCTGCTCGATTTCGCCAGTGTTGAGCACAACCAGCCGGTCGGCCAGCGTCATCGCCTCGAGCTGATCGTGCGTGACATAGACCGAGGTGGTGCCGAGACGCTTCTGCAATTGCTTGATCTCGCCGCGCATCTGGATGCGAAGCTTGGCGTCGAGATTGCTGAGCGGCTCGTCGAACAGGAAGGCCGCCGGCTCCCGGACGATGGCGCGGCCCATGGCGACACGCTGGCGTTGGCCGCCGGAAAGGGCGCGCGGCTTGCGGGCGAGATAGGGCTCGATTTCGAGAATGCGCGCCACCTCGTCGACACGGATGTCGATTTCGGACTTGGCCATGCCGCGGTTCTTGAGGCCATAGGCGAGGTTCTGGAACACGGTCATATGCGGATAGAGCGCGTAGTTCTGGAACACCATGGCGATGTCGCGCTGCATGGGTTCGAGATTGTTGACCACCCGATTGGCGATCTTGACGGTGCCGGAGGTAATACGTTCGAGGCCGGCGATCATGCGCAGCAAGGTCGATTTGCCGCAGCCCGACGGTCCGACCAGGACGACGAATTCGCCGTCGCGAATGGGCAGGCTGATCCCTTTGACCGCCTCGAAGCCGCCGGGATATGTCTTGCGCACATCGCTGAGCTCGATAGCGGCCATGTTACTTCTCCGTTTCGACCAGGCCCTTGACGAAGAGCCGTTGCATCGCCACCACCACCACGACCGGCGGCAGCATGGCGAGGATGACCGTCGCCATGACCACGTTCCATTGCGGTATGGCATCGGCGACGTCGGCCATGCGCTTGATGCCCATGACGACGGTATAATACTGGGGATCGGTCGTGATCAGCAGCGGCCACAGATACTGGTTCCAGCCATAGATGAACAGGATCACGAACAGGGCCGCGATATTGGTCCGGCTCAGCGGCAGAAGAATATCGCGGAAGAACATCATCGGTGTCGCCCCGTCGACGCGCGAGGCTTCGGTCAATTCGTCGGGTACGGTCAGGAAGAACTGCCGGAACAGGAAGGTCGCCGTCGCCGAGGCGATGAGCGGGATCGACAGGCCGGCATAGGAATTGAGCAGGTGCAGGTCGGCGACGACCTTGAAGGTCGGCATGATCCTGACCTCGACCGGCAGCATGAGCGTGATGAAGATCAGCCAGAAGGCGACGCCGCGCAGCGGAAAGCGGAAATAGACCATGGCGAAGGCCGAAAGGATCGAGATGGCGATCTTGCCCACGGCGATCATCAGCGCCATGACCAGCGAATTGAACATCATCCGCCACAGCGGCGGCGCCCCGGAGGTCGACACGCCCTGGGAGAGCATCTGCCAGTAATTGTCGATCAGGTGCGGGCCGGGCAGGACCGGCATGACCCCGGACATGAAATCGTCAGGCCCGTGCGTCGAGGCGATGAAGGCGAGATAGACCGGAAAGGCGACGGTCAGCACGCCGAGGATCAGAACGATGTGCGAGAAGATGTTGAGCCAGGGACGGTTTTCGACCATCAGGCATCTCCCCGACAGGCGTTGCGACGCGACGAATAGGGGGATCGAGATCCCGCTTCTGGCGATCGCGATGCTTCTTGCGAAAAACCGGTTCCCACTTTTTCACGCATCGCTCAATACTCCACGTGCCGCTCGACCCAGCGGAACTGGATGACCGTGAGGGTGATGACGATGACCATCAGCACGACCGACTGCGCCGCCGACGAACCGAGCTTCAAACCGATGAAACCGTCCTGGAACACCTTGTAGACGAGGATCGCGGTCGATCCCGACGGTCCGCCCTGGGTCGTGGCATGGATGACCGCGAAGGTATCGAACATGGCGTAGACCATATTGACGACGGCGAGGAAGAACGTCGTCGGCGACAGCAAGGGCAAGACGATGGTGAAGAAGCGCTTGACCGGGCCGGCGCCGTCGATGGCCGCCGCCTCGTTGAGCGAAGCTGGAATGGCCTGCAGCCCGGCAAGAAAGAACAGGAAATTGTAGGATATCTGCTTCCAGCTCGCGGCGATGACCACAAGAATCATGGCGTCTGTGGGGTTGAGCGAGTGGTTCCAGTCATATCCGAGCATTTCGAGCATGTAGCTCATGATGCCGATGGTGGGGTTGAACATGAACCACCACATCACGCCCGCGACCGCCGGCGCCACCGCATAGGGCCAGACCAGAAGCGTCGTGTAGGTCTGCGACAGGCGGATCATGCGGTCAGCGGCGACGGCCAGCACCAGCGCCGAGCCGATCGACAGCACCGCCACGCTCAGGGCGAAAACCGCGGTGATCTGCAGCGAATACAGATATTGCGGATCGACGAACAGCTTCTGGTAATTGGCGAACCAGACAAAGCTCGTCTTCAGTCCGAACGGGTCTTCGCGCAAGAACGACTGCCAGACCGCCTGTCCAGCGGGCCACAGGAAGAAAACGAACGTGATCGCCAGTTGCGGCAGGACGAGCAGGTAGGGCAGCACCGGACTGCCGAACACCGTGCGCTTGGTTTGCATGAGCGGCCAACCGAAGGTGGAAAGGGTCCGAGACTCGCCCGGACCCTTCGAAAAAGCAACTCTTACTGATTTGCCGCCTGGAAATCGCGGATCAGGTCGTTGCCGCGAGCGACCAGGGCATCGAGCGCGCCCTGAGCGGTCTTGGAACCGTTGAGCAGGTTCTGGAATTCCTCGTCGATGACGTCGCGGATCTGCACGTAATTGCCAAAACGCAGACCCTTGGAATTGGGCGTCGGCGCGTTGAGCGTGATCTGCTTGATCGCCACGTCCGAACCCGGATTGGCTTCATAATAGCCCTGGCTCTGGCCAAGCTCGTAGGCTGCCTGCGTGATCGGCAGATAGCCGGAGAACTGGTGCCAGTCGGCCTGCACTTCCGGCGAGGAGAGGTAGGAGAAGAAATCCGCCACGGCCTTGTAGTCCTCGTCCGAATGGCCCTGCAGCACCCACAGGGTGGCGCCGCCGATGATCGAATTCTGCGGGGCGCCCTCGATGTCGGAATAGTAGGGCAGCATGCCGTAGCCGACCTCGAAATCCTTGGCGTTGGCGACGACGCCGGCGCGCGAGGCCGACGAGTTCATGTACATGGCGCATTCCTGGGCATAGAACTTGGGCGGAGCATCGGCACCGCCACCCGGGCCACCATACTGGAAGACGCCGGAATCCTGCCACTTCTTGAGGTTCTCCCAATGCTTGACCTGGGCCGGGCCGTTGACGGTCAGTTCGGTGTCAAGACCGCCGAAACCGTTCTCGAGCGTGCCGATCGGCTGGTTGTGCCAGGCCGAGAAGTTCTCGAGCTGCACCCAGGAAATCCAGCCGGTGGTAAAGCCGCATTTGGCAGCGCCGGTTTCCATGATCGTGTTGGAGAAGGCTTCCACTTCTTCCCAGGTCTTGGGCGCGACTTCGGGGTCGAGGCCGGCAGCCTTGAACACGTTCTTGTTGTAGTAAAAGATCGGGGTCGAGGAATTGAACGGCATCGACAGCATGTGGCCTTCGGTGTCGGTGTAGTAGCCGACGACCGCGGGCAGAAAGGCGTTGGGATCGAAATCGGCTCCGGTGTCGGCCATCAGCTGGTAGACCGGATAGATGGCGCCTTTGGCGGCCATCATGGTGCCGGTGCCGACTTCGAACACCTGCACGATGGCCGGCTGCTCGCCGGCGCGGAAGGCGGCGATGGCGCTGGTCATGGTCTCGGCATAGGAGCCCTTGTAGACCGGCTTGACGACATAGTCGCCCTGCGCGGCATTGTAGCCGGCAACGATTTCCTCGAGCTTGGTGCCGAGCTCGCCGCCCATGGCGTGCCACCAGTCGATCTCGGTGGCGGCAATGGCCGCGTGGGCGGAAACGGACAGCATCAAGCTGGCCGCGATGATCGCTTTTTTCATGGCAGATGTCCCTGATAGGGTTGTGGGAAGGCTGGACACCTAGCTGGCCCGCATATCACATTCTTGTCGGTTTGATTTCGCTTTCATGACGTTGCCCATGCAACGACGATTCTCCACAAGCTATTGAAACAAAAGCGTCAGTCACACAACTGACACGAATCGCTCCGGCGTTTCCCACAAAGTGCGGCGGCCGTGCCGATCCAGCCGGCCCATCGCGCCGCATCGCCGCGCGCGACCGACGCTTGACGAAATTGCGGTGCGCCGGTACCACCGCGTGTCGGCCGGCTGCAGGATGCGCAACGCATCGCCGCCGCCGCATGGGCCTGTAGCTCAACGGTTAGAGCCGGCCGCTCATAACGGTCTGGTTGCAGGTTCGAGTCCTGCCGGGCCCACCAATGATTTCAACAACTGTCTGGCCAAGATCTGACCCGGTCGCTGGCGGCGCTGGAGGAGAGCAGGCGCTGAACGGGCGTGCGGCAAGTCCACTTCTGTTTCTTGATCCCGCACCCGCAAAATCCACCGGTCAGATATCTCAGAATTCTCGCGCGAATGCTCATTTACGCTTCAAGACGCCGGTCCGAAACTGACAGGCAAGAAAAAGGGCGCCGGAATTGGCGACCAGCCGCCTTCGAATGCGGCGCCTGGAGGAGATGACAATGAAGATCGGTGTGAACACCTGGGTGTGGACGTCGCCGTTCACGACCAACGAATTCGACCTCATTCCCAAGATCAAGCAGATGGGATTCGACGTTATCGAGGTCGCGCTCGATGATCCGGCGCTGATCGACGCCGAGCTCTTGCGCCGGATGACCGAGGACAACGGCCTGTCGATTACCGTGTGCGGCGCCTTCGGGCCGACGCGCGACATTTCGAGCGACGATGCGGCGATCCGCCGGAACGGCGCCGATTATATCCGCGCCGGCATCCGCTTCGCCGAAACGGTCGGCAGCACGCTGTTCTCCGGTCCGGTCTATTCGGCCGTCGGCAAGACACGCCTCGTGCCCGAGGACGAGAAGAAGCAGGAATGGGCCTGGTGCGTCGAGAACCTCAGGGAAATCGGCAAGGTCGCGAGCGATGCCGGCGTCACGGTCGGGGTGGAGCCGCTCAACCGCTTCGAGAGCGACATGATCAATCTGGTCGAGCAGGCTCTGAAGCTCATCGACGATGTCGATCATCCGGCCTACAAGGTCCATATCGACACCTTCCACGCCAACATTGAGGAAAAAGGCATTCCCCAGGCCATCCGCCTCGCCGGCAGGAAGCTCGGCCATTTCCACGCCTGCGAGAACGACCGGGGCATTCCCGGCACCGGCCACCAGGACTGGAACGGCATCCGCGATGCGCTCAAGCAGGTGGGCTACGATGGCGCCATCGTCATCGAATCCTTCACGCCCGGCGCGGTCGAAATCGCCAAGGCGGCCTCGATCTGGCGGCCTCTCGCCCCGTCGCAGGACGAACTGGCCAGCGGAGGCGCCAGATATCTGCGCGGCCTGCTCGGCTGAGGAGCGCATCGTGTCGCAGGGGAGCGGCGCGAACTTGAGTGTAGAATTCAACTTCACGCGGCGCCATCATGCGTCGCGACTCGGCAATCGGCGAAGGGAGGGGCCCCGCAGGTGGACGAGAGAAACGTCGCGCTCATCATCGAAACGTCGAACAGCTATGCCCGCGGCATCCTGCGCGGCATCCACGACTATGCCCGCACCCGGCATGGCTGGCGGCTCTATCTCACCGAGCACGGGCGCCACGAGATCGACGAATCCTTTGCCGGCAACTGGACATTCGATGGCGTCATCGCCCGCATCGAGACCGACCAGATGGCCCGGATCATCAAGACCATGAACGTGCCGACCGTCGATGTCAGCGCGGCCCGCCTGATCGAGGGCATTCCCTGGGTCGAGACCGACGACGAAGCGATCACGCGCATGGCGCTCGACCATCTGCGCGACTGCGGGCTACAGAACTTCGCCTTTTTCGGCGACCCGTTCTACAACTGGTCGATCTGGCGCCAGCACGCCTTCGAGCGCATTCTCGGCCATCCCGACATCATCAAGTCGCAGATTTACAACCTGCCGCAGCGCAAGGAGCCGCGCGTGCGCTGGTGGACCCAGCGCGAGGCGATTCGGGACTGGCTGAAGAGCCTGCCCAAGCCGGTCGGTGTTTTCGCCTGTTATGACGGCTGCGGCCAGCAGCTTCTCGAGATCTGCCGCTATTACGGCTTCATGGTGCCCGAGGACATCGCCATCGTCGGCGTCGACAATGACGAGTTGCTGTGCGAGATCACCACGCCCTCGATGTCGAGCATCATCCCCAATTCGTTCCGGACCGGCGCCTATGCCGCCGAAATCCTCGATCGCATGATGCGCGGCGAAAAGCTCTCCGGGCGAAAGCACTCGATGGAGCCGCTTGGCGTGCGCAAGCGCGTCTCGACCGACGTGCTGACCGTAGGCGACAGCCATGTCGCCGAGGCCATCGCCTTCATCCGCAAGAACGCCCACAACAACATCCGTGTCGAGGACGTGCTCGACATTGTTCCCATGTCCCGGCGCGTGCTCGAAGCGCGCTTCCGCAAGGCGCTCGACCGGACTCCGCACCAGGAAATCCTGCGCGTCCGCACCAACGCCGTGCGGGAATTGCTGCTCGAGACGGACATGTCACTTTCCGAAATCAGCGAGGTTCTCGGTATCGAGCATCCCGAATATCTGAGCGTGTTTTTCAAGAAGGAGACGGGCCTGACGCCGCGCGAATACCGCGACCAGGTGCGGGGCCGCTCCTTCCCCAAGATGCCGGACTGACGCCAACTGCCACCGTCCGGACCGGCCTGCCCAAGCGGTTGCACCAAGTGCAACTGCTGAATTGGGTATGTTCACTCTGATATTTGGCAGTATTTTTTCCGATTTGAGAGCATTGATTCCGATCATCAGCGCATTGGGAAAATATCTCAACAATCCAGCGCAAATGCTCATTCTCATTTTCCGCGCCCTCCCCAATACTCCTGCGCAAGGAGAACCGGGGAACTATCATGGACAAGGTACGAGTTGGACTCATCGGGCTTGGTTTCGGAGCGGAGTTCATACCGATTTATCAGGCGCATCCGAAAGCCGAGGTCACGGCGATCTGCCAGCGGAACAGAGACAAGCTCAACAAGATCGGCGACCAGTTCGGCATCGAGACGCGCTACACCGATTTCCGCGATGTTCTGACCGACCCGAATGTGGATTTCGTCCACATCAACAGCCCGATCCCCGACCATGCCCCGCAGTCGATTGCCGCACTGAAGGCCGGCAAGCACGTCATGTGCACTGTGCCGATGGCGACAACGCTCGAGGAAGCCGGGGAGATCGTCGGCCTCGTCCGTGAAACCGGGCTCAAGTACATGATGGCCGAAACGGTCGTCTATTCCCGCGAATACCTGTTCATCAAGGAGCTCTACGACAAGGGCGAGCTGGGCAAGATCCAGTATCTGCAGGCGTCCCATCCGCAGGACATGCTAGGTTGGCCCGACTATTGGAAGGACATGGTGCCGATGCACTATGCCACCCATGTCGTTTCTCCGCTCATGGCCATGGTCGACGGCATGGCGGACTATGTCTCCTGTTTCGGTTCCGGCACCATCAACGACGAATGCGCTTCCCGCTCCGGTTCCAAGTTCGCGGTCGAATCGTGCCAGATCAAGATTAAGGATTCCGATGTTGCCGCGCATATCTGGCGGTTCCTTTGGGACACCGCGCGCCAGTACCGCGAGTCGATCGACGTCTACGCCTCGAAGAAAAGCTTCGAGTGGCAGCTCATCACCGACGAGAACCCGGTGCTCCATACCGCCAAGAAACCCGAACCCGAGATCGCCGAGCGCGTCGAGGTGCCGGACTTCGCGCACAGGCTGCCCAAGGAAATCCAGAAATTTACGCGCGGCATCGTCGACGAGGACCATCTGAGCTTCATCCAGGGCGGCGGCCATGGCGGCTCGCACCCGCACCTGGTCAACGAGTTCGTCAACGCCCTTCTCGAGGACCGGGATCCGTTCCCGAATGTCGAGCAGTCGGCCAACTGGACCTCGGTCGGCATCTGCGCCCACCAGTCGGCCCTGAAGGGCGGCGAGATCGTCAAGATTCCCGACTTCACCAGGCGCTGAGACACCTCGAGGGAGAAGCCATCCGGCAAGGGAGGGGAGCATGGACGAAGTTCTGCGTCTTTCGCACGTATCCAAGACGTTTCCCGGTGTCAGGGCACTGGAGGACATCTCGTTCGATGTCAAACGGGGTGAAGTCCATTGCCTGTGTGGGGAGAACGGCGCGGGCAAGTCGACGCTGATCAAGATCCTTTCCGGCGCCTATCAGCCGGACGATGGCGGCAAAATCTATTTCGACGGCCGCGAGGTGTCGCTGACGCCGAACTCGGCGCTGAAGATGGGCATTCACACCATCTATCAGGAACACATCGTCTTCAATGATCTGAGCATTACGGAGAACATTTTCACCGGCTCGGAGATCACCCGCTGGGGATTGCAGCAGCGCCGGCAGATGCGCCAGCAAGCCGAAAGCGTTCTCAGGTATTTGAAGAGCGACCTGTCGCCCGAAATCAAGATGCGCCACCTGACGAGCGGCCAGCAAAAGATCGTCGAGATCGCCAAGGCGCTTCTTTTCAAATCCAACGTGATCATCCTCGACGAGCCGACGGCGTCCTTTTCCTCCAAGGAGATCGACACGGTGCTCGAGATCGTCAGGACCGTCCGGCAGAACGGCATCGGCGTCATCTACATCTCACACCACCTCGATGAGGTCTTCGAGATCGGCGACCGGGCTACCGTGCTGCGCGACGGACGCAAGGTCAGCGTCCACCCGATCACCGGGCTCACGAAGTCGACCCTGATCAAGGACATGGTCGGGCGCGATCCCTCGACCTTCTACGAACGCGAGCATGTCGCGCGCGGCAAGGTCGCGCTTGAGGTGCGCAATGTCACCGGCAACGGCGTCAGGAACGTCTCGTTCGACGTTCATCGTGGCGAGGTGCTCGGCATTGCCGGCATGGTCGGCTCGGGTCGGTCCGAGCTCATGGAAGTGCTGTTCGGCGGGGCGCCGATCGTTCACGGCGACATCCTGATCGACGGCAAGAAGGTCCGCCATGCGAGCCCCAAGGCCGCGATCCGCAACAAGATGTGCTTCATTACCGAGGACCGGCAGAACACCGGCCTGTTTCTTGACAAGTCCATCGCCGACAATGTCGCCGTGGCCAACATGGTCAACACGAGCGAGATCATCGTCAAGCCGTCCGACGATCTGGCCACCGGCGAGAAATATCTCAAGCTCCTGAATATCAAGGCGCCAACCGCCCGCACCAAGGTCCTCAACCTGTCCGGTGGCAACCAGCAGAAGGTCGTCCTCGGCAAATGGTTCAACACCGGGGGCGAGATCTTCATCTTCGACGAGCCGTCCCGCGGCGTCGACGTCGGCTCCAAGCAGGAAATCTACAAGGTCATGGTCGACCTGCTGAAGCAGGGCAAGGCCATCCTGATGGTCTCGTCCGACATGCCCGAAGTGATCTCGATGAGCGATCGCGTGATCGTTTTCAAGCAGGGGCAGATCGCGGGCGAGCTGACCGGTGAGGACATTACCGAAGAGGCCATCCTCACCCTCTCAATAGGAGATCAGAAAGAGTGAGCAAGCGCGAAATCACCAACGCGGCGGCGGGAGTCAAGGAGTCGCTGTTCAAGCGGCACGAGAACCTGACCGTCCTGTCGATCTTCCTGAGTTTCGTCGTGATCATCGTTGGTCTGCAACTGATCTCGACGGGCTTTGCAGCCTATCCGACCTTCATCAGCCCGGTGAACATACTCAACATCCTCCAGCAGGTCGCGGTGCCCGGCATCATTGCGGTGTCCATGACCATGGTGATGATCTCCGGCGGCATCGACCTGTCGGTCGGCATGCTCGCCTCGCTGGTCTCGATCGTCGTCTCGCTCGGCATCTCGCGCTGGGGCCTCGGTGTCGTGCCCTCGATCGCACTCGGCGTCTCGGCGGCGGTCGTGCTCGAATCCGCCATGGGCTTCATCATCTCGCGGACGCGGATCGAGCCGTTCATCATCACGCTCGGCGGCATGATCTCGTTCCAGGGCATCGCGCTCCTTTTATCCAATTCGCGCGAAGTCGTGATGAAGGGCGAGCTCGACTTCCTGACCATGAATCTCATCGACGGCGCCCGCGACCCGGTCACGGGCCTGGTGCTCAGGCTGCCGCCCTATGTGCTGGTCTTCTTCCTGATCGCGTTGATCGGCGGACTGACGCTGACCTACACCAAGTTCGGGCGGCGCATCTATGCGGTCGGCACCAATCCGCGCGCTGCGTTCCTCGCCGGCATCGACGTCGCCAACATGCGGCTCGCGGTATTCGCCATCCAGGGTCTCCTGGTCGGCATCGGCGCCACCATGCTGCTGGCGCGCATCAATACCGGCATCATCACACTCGGCCAGGGTCTGGAGATCGACACCATCGCCATGGTCGTGATCGGCGGAACGGCGCTTTCCGGTGGCCGCGGGAACATCGTCGGGACGCTGATCGGCGTTCTGTTCCTCGGATCCATCGCCAACGCGATGAACATGCTCCGCCTGCCGTCCGAAGTTCAATTCCTCGCCAAGGGTCTCATCGTCATCATCGCGGTTTCGGCTGGCGACATCTCGTCGCGCATCTCCGACTACCGGACCCTGAAGCGGGAACAGGCGAAGGCACGCGCCACTGCGGCGCAGGCGAAACAGGGAGGCGCCGACAAAAAGCAGGAACCGCAGGCAGAGCTGCAGAACCCACCCGTGTGATGTCCGAGGAGCGGACCACACCATCCAAAAGGGAGTTGGATTATGAAGAGAACAGCACTCAAACTGATGACGGCCGTGGCCATCGGAACAATGGCTTTTGCTACCGGCGTCATGGCCGAAGACAAGGTCATCGGCTACTATATGGACGCGTCGGACGACTTCTACAAAGCCGGCTACGAGGTCTTCAAGACCCTGGCCGAACGCGAAGGCTGGACCGTGCTCGATGTCGTCGGCCAGGGCACCGCGCCCGAGCAGATTTCGGCGGTCGAGAACTTCATCACCCAGGGCGTCGATGCGCTGCTGGTCGTGCAGAACTCGCCCGAAACCACCTCGCGGACCCTGAAACTGGCGTCGGACGCCGGCATTCCCGAGTTCCACCTGACCCACAATCCGCCCAACGAACCGGGTCTCGGCGGCTTTGCCGGCTATGACTGGGTCTATATCGGCGAGGTTGCCGGCGAGTCCGCCATGAAGCACGACGTCACCAAGCTTGTGATGATCGAGGGCAAGCTCGGCCAGGGTACCGCCTCCGGCCAGACCGAAGGCTTCCTCAAGTCCTACGCCGCAGCCGGCAAGGACATCGGCAATCTTGCCGAGAATGTCGGCGTCAAGGGCGCCGGCGGCACCGACCTGCAGGTCGTGTTCTGGGGTTCCGGCGGCTGGTTCGCCGATCCGGCCAAGAAGGTGATGCAGGACGCGATCACCAGCCTCGGCCCTGACGGGTTCGACGGCGTCTATGTCCATAACGACGAAATGGCGGCCGGCGTGCTGCAGGCGTTCGAGGAAGCCGGGCTCAACCCGTCCGACTACTGGATCGGCGCGTCCAACGGCAAGGAAAAGTCGTGGGATTGGGTCGAGAAGGGCATCACCACGATGGACGTGAACGAGACCGCGACGCTCGAGGCCGATATCGCTTCGCAGCAGATCAAGGCCTATTTCGCCGGCGAGCCCTACAAGAAGGCGGTCTTCGTCTCGGTCATTCCGTTCTACACCGACACAATCGACCGCTCGAAGCTCGTGCCGTTCTTCCATGACGACTACATGGCCAAGCGCGACGCGGGTGCCTTCGTCTACGACATCAACGACCCGTCGTTCCGCGAGAACCCGGACTATTGATCCTCCCAAGCGTCCGGAACGTCAGGAGGCTGCTTCGGCAGCCTCCTTTTTTTGCGTGCAATTCATCCGGGTGGTGCTCCCGAGGCATGAAAACCTGCCGGCGGGGCCGCCGCGCCAGCGACACATGATGAATTCCAGCTTTGAACCGCGGCAGGCCGGACCGAACACGCGTCCTCTGCCCTCCGCGGCGCATCCTGTCCGGGCGGGTAGGCGCATGGCAATCCGCCGCCAGGCCCGGAACCGGCGATCGCGGGCACACCCTGGTTGATCAACACAGCGCTCGACCAGACGTCGACGCGCCATGTCCATTTGCCGCCACGCGATTCGAGCCGCTTAGCTCATCCACTGACCGCCATCGACGTTGAAACACTGGGAAACGATGTAGTCGGCTTCCGCGGTGGCGAGGAAGATCGCCATGCCGACAAGGTCATCGGCCGTGCCCATGCGGCCGAAGGGAACGCTTTGGCCGACTTCCTTTTTCTTCTGGCCCGAGGCCTTGTTCTCCAGCCTGGCGAAGAAGGCATCGACGCCGTCCCAGTGCTCGCCGTCGACGACGCCGGGCGCGATGGCGTTGACGTTGATGCCGTACTTGATGAGGTTGAGCCCGGCCGACTGGGTCAGTGAAATGACGGCAGCCTTGCTGGCGCAATAGACCGCGACCAGCGCCTCGCCGCGACGGCCAGCCTGGCTCGCCATGTTGATGATCTTGCCGCCGCCGCCACGCTCGATCATGTGTTTGGCCACTGCTTGCAGGGTGAACAGCACGCCGCCGACATTGACGGCAAAGACCCTGTCGAAATCGGCGCGGGCGATGTCGACGATTTCGCCGGCGGTGAACAGGGCGACGTTGTTGATGAGGATGTCGATGCGGCCCATCTTCTTGACGGCCTCGGCCACGCCGGCATCGATGCTCTCCTCACGGGTGACATCCATGTCGACGGCAATGGCGGCATCGCCGAGTTCGGCGGCGGTCCGCCTTGCCCGATCGATATTGATGTCGGCGATCGCCACCCTGGCGCCTTCGCGCAAATAGGCCTCGGCAAAGGCGCGCCCGATGCCGCGCGCCGCGCCGGTGATCAGCGCGGTCTTGCCCGCAAGCCGTGGACGACTGGTCATTGTTTCTATTCTCCGAAGTTTGCGACTGTATCGCGCGTCGCGCGACCGTCGATGCGCTAAACCGTTCTCAGCCAGCCGCCATCGACGAAATAGGTGGAGCCGGTCGAATAGCTCGCCTTGTCCGAGCAAAGGAAGACGAAGAAATTGGCCAGTTCCTCGGGCGTGGCGAAGCGCTTCATGCCGCCGGCCTCGTCGGCGACGCCTTGCAGATGCGCCTTGTAGCCGTCCTCGCCGGCGAGCTGTTTGGCCGTCTTGACCCAGTCGGGCGTGAGCACGAGACCGGGATTGATGGTGTTGACGCGGATGTTGTCGCCGACCACCTCGCTGCTGAGCGTCTTTGAGAACATCATCAGCGCCGCCTTGGTGACGTTGTAGATCGGCTCGTACCACAGCGGCTGCACGGCGCAGATCGAGGCATTGTGAATAATGGCGCCGCCGCCGTTTTTCTTCATCTGCGGAACGAGGCCTCGCGCCAGCCGCACGGCGGCCATGACATGCAGTTCCCAGTAATAGGTCCATTTGGCGTCGTCCGCCTCCTGGATGGTCTCGTTCGAGCCGGTGCCGGCATTGTTGATCAGAATATCGGCGCCGCCCATTTCCGCCGCCGCCGCGATCAGGGCGTCGCAGCCCTCGGTGGAAGCAACGTCGCAGGCGATGCCGCGTGCTTCGACGGCGAACCTGCCGGCAATCGCAGCGGCGACGTCGGCGACGCGTTCGGCACCGCGCGCGGCGATGAGGATTGCGCAGCCTTCCGCAGCCAGACCCTCCGCCACCGCAAGCCCGATGCCGACGCTGCCGCCAGTGATCACCGCCAGCTTGCCCGAAAGACCCATGTCCATGTCACACGCTCCCAACGGGCCCTTGCGGCCCGGCTTGATCTCAGTTCGCCGCCTGCAATGCGCCCGTCATGGGCATTTCCGGTTCGGGCGGCGCCATCGCGCCCGTCATGATCGCCACGGCGTCCGACATCGAGTGCTTCTTGGGATCGATGACGGCGATGCGGCGGCCGAGGCGATGGATGTGGATGCGGTCGGCGACCTCGAAGACATGCGGCATGTTGTGCGAGATCAGGACGATCGGCATGCCACGGGCCTTGACGTCCTTGATCAGTTCGAGCACGCGCCGGCTCTCCTTGACGCCCAGGGCGGCGGTCGGCTCGTCCATGATGACGACCTTGGACCCGAAGGCCGCCGCGCGCGCCACCGCGATACCCTGGCGCTGGCCGCCCGACAGCGTCTCGACCGCCTGGCCGATATCCTGGATGGTCATCAGGCCGAGTTCGCTGAGCTTGGCGCGCGCCTGCTTTTCCATCGTCTTCTTGTCGAGCTTGCGGAACCACTGGCCGAGAAAACCGGGTTGTCGCAATTCGCGCCCGAGGAACATGTTGTCGGCAATCGACAGCGCCGGGCTGAGGGCGAGGGTCTGATAGACCGTCTCGATGCCGGCGGCGCGGCCTTCGAGCGGCGAGGAAAAGCTCACCGGCTTGCCGTCGAGCATGATCTGGCCGGCATCCGGCTGGATGGCGCCCGAGAGAATCTTGATCAATACCGACTTGCCGGCGCCGTTGTCGCCGATCAGCCCCAGCACCTCGCCGGGAAAAAGATCGAAATCGGCGCCGTTGAGGGCGGTAACGCGCCCGAAGCTCTTGTAGAGCCCGTGGGCCTCAAGGACGGGTATGGCGGTCCCGTTCATGACGAAATCCTCCGGATCCACTGGTCGATCGCGACGGCGACGATGATGAGGGCGCCAACGGTCAGTTGCGTCCATTGCGGGTCCGTGCCCCACAATCTGAGGCCCAGCGAAAACACGCCGACGATCAGGGCCCCGAACAGGGTGCCGAGGATGGACCCACGGCCGCCGAACAAGGACGTGCCGCCGATCACGACGGCGGTTATGGCGTTGATGTTTTCGTTCTGGCCTGATTGCGGCGAGATGGCGCCGATGCGGCCGATCAGGGCCCAGCCGGCCAGGGCGCAGATGATGCCGGCGACGACATAGACCGATACGAGCGTGCGGTCGACCCTAACGCCGGCGAGCTCGGCGGCTTCCGGATCGTCGCCAATGGCATAGACATGCCGGCCCCAGGCGGTGTGATTAAGCACATACCAGACGATCACCGCCAGGATGACCATCAGGAACACCGCATAGGTGAAGACGGCGCCACCCACCTTGAAGGTGGTGCCGAAGAACTGCAGCAGGGGATGCTCGGCGGCGATTTCCTGACTGCGGATCGTCTCGTTGGACGAATAGATGAACATGGCGGCGGCAAAGACCGACCATGTGCCGAGCGTGACGATGAAGGGCGGCAGCTTGACCTTGGTGACCAGCATGCCGTTGATCCAGCCGCAGGCACCGCCAAGGGCAATGCCGAAGGCAATGGCGAGCGGGGTCGGCCAGCCGTCGATCATGGCGACGCGCCCCATCACCACCGATGTCAGGACCATTATGGCGCCGACCGAGAGGTCGATGCCGGCAGTCAGGATGATCAGCGTTGCCGCCGTCGCCACGATGCCAGTGATCGCCACCTGCTGCAGGATCAGCGTCAGCGCGAAGGGCGAGTAGAATTTCGGACCGACAACGATGGAGAACGTGGCCGTCGCCACAAGCAGCACGAACAATGGCACCATCGCCGGGCTGGAATGCAGGAAATGCTGGAGCCGGCTCATAAGCCCGCGCCGCTCGGAATCGAATGCGGCAACGGCGGTGTCGCTTCCGGCCAGGCTTTGTTCGAAGTCCTGGCCGCTAGTGTGTTTCGGTTGATCGGTCATTCCCCCCACTCCCAAAAAGGGGCGACCCGCAGGCCGCCCCTCGATTTCAGGTCTTGCCTCTGTCACAGGCAGGTTGCGATCAACCCCAGCAAAGAGCAAGGCCTTCCTCGACACTGATCGAGGGAACGCCTTCGACGGGCTTATCGGTCACGAGGTTGACGCCGGTATTGAAGAAGTCGAGGCCGGGCGTGTTGGCGGGCAGGGTGCCGTCGTCGGCAAACTGCTTGATCGCCTCAATGCCCATCGACGCCATCAGCAGCGGGTATTGCTGCGAGGTCGCGCCGATTACGCCTTCCTGGACGTTCTGGACGCCGGGGCAGCCACCGTCGACGGAGACGATCAGAGCCTGGCTCTCGAGGCCGACCGCCTTGAGGGCTTCAAAGGCACCGGCGGCGGCCGGCTCGTTGATCGTGTAGACCACGTTCACGCCCGGATCCTTCTGCATCAGGTTTTCCATGGCCGTACGGCCGCCCTGTTCGTTGCCGGAGGTGACGTCGTGGCCGATGACGCGCGGGTCGGTCTCATCGCCCCACTTGTTGGGATCGGCCAGATCCATGCCGAAGCCCTGCATGAAGCCCTGGTCGCGCAGCACACCGACTGTGGGCTGGTTGGTGGCCAGGTCGAGCATGGCGATGCGGGCGTCCTTGGCCTTGTCGCCAAGCGTCCCGGCGGCCCAGGCGCCGATCAGTTCGCCGGCCTTGAAGTTGTCGGTGGCGAAGGTCGCGTCCGCAGCCGTGATCGGTTCAAGCGGCGTGTCGAGCGCAATCACCAGAATGCCGGCGTCGCGGGCCTTCTGGACGGTCGGGACGATGGCCTTGGTGTCGGACGGCACGAGCAGGATGCCCTTGGCGCCGTCGGCGATGCAGGTCTCGATGGCCGCGACCTGGGTCTCGTTGTCGCCGTCGATCTTGCCGGCATAGGACTTGAGCGTGATGCCCAGCTCGGCGGCCTTGGCGGTCGCTCCTTCCTTCATTTTGACGAAGAACGGATTGGTGTCGGTCTTGGTGATCAGGCAGGCGCTGATATCGGCCGCGAAAGCCGGAACAGCGGTCAAACCACCAGCAACAACGGCGCAGGCAAGCGCCGCTCTCGAAATCGTTTTCATGTTTTCCTCCCCGGCTCGCACCCAAGGCGGAGCCGATTTTATGGAAGCGAGCGGGTCGAACCACCTCATGCCGCGCGCCTGATTGTCCGCCATGTCCGTTTAGCCCGGCGGGACGGCCCGAAAAACGCAGCGCACCTCCTAGCCGGCGCCCGTCTTTCTGCCGCCATCCTTGGCGATCCGATGGCGCCTGTCAATAAGTTTATCCAGTGGATTTATTAATTGACACATCAACGGGCGAGGGACCAATGTTGCAGGCGGGATCATGTCGCGGGTTGACGAATGGCAGCCGGACACGGCGAATATGCCGCGCCGCGACAATCGGCATAGCCGCGATCCGGCATCGGGAGGCAAGTCTGGCTGAGGGCGACAGCATATCGACGGGCAGTTCGGGTCCCCGCGTGCTCAGCCGGGGCACGCACCAGGCCGGCGTGCGCCTTTACAATGAGCGTCTGGTGCTTTCGATCATCCGGCGGCGCGGCAGTGTTGCCAAGGCGGACATCGCCCGTGCCACCGGCCTCAGCCCGCAGACCATCTCGATCATCACCAACAATCTGACGCGCGACGGCCTGCTGCTCAAGGGCGCGCCGTCACGCGGCCGGGTCGGACAGCCGCTCGTGCCCTATTCGCTCAATCCGGATGGCGCCTATGCCTTCGGGCTCAAGATCGGCCGGCGCAGCGCCGAACTGGTACTGCTCGACCTCATCGGTACCGTGCGCGCCCGGCTGCACCAGCCCTATGACATCGCCGATCCGCGGTTCATTCTGTCTTTTCTCGAAAAAAACATCGGCGTCCTGTCCCGCCCCCTGTCGCCCGCACAGCGTGAAAGGATCGCCGGCGTCGGTATCGCGGCGCCTTTCGAGATGTGGAACTGGCAGCAGGAAACCGGCGCGCCGCCGGAGACAGTTGAACGTTGGCGCGAGACCGACATAAAGGCCGAGGCGGAGCGGAAAACGCCCCTTCCGGTCTATTACTACAACGACGCCACCTCGGCCTGCGCCGCCGAACTCATGCTCGGCAATCCCGAGCACCGCATGGATTTCCTGCATGTGTTCATCGGCACGTTCATCGGCGGCGGCGTCGTGCTCAATGGCAGCCTGTTCCCCGGCCGTTCGGGCTATGCCGGCGCGCTCGGACCGATGCCGTTTCCCGTGGTCAATGGCAAAGGCGGTTTCGGCTATCATCAGATGCTGCGCCATGTCTCGATCTTGTCGCTCGCCGAACGCGTCAGCGCGTCGGGCGGCGATCCGCACGGGCTCTGGCAGAACCGCGACGACTGGAGTGCATTCGGCGTGCCACTCGATGCCTGGATCGACGAGGTTGCCACAGGTCTTGCCTTGACCGTGGTTTCGGCCACGTCCGTGATCGATTTCGAAGCCGTCATCATCGACGGCGGCTTTCCGTCCGTGGTACGCGAGGACATCGTTGCCCGAACGCGGCGCGCCATGGACAGGTTCGACCGGCAGGGGCTTGTGCCCACAGACATTGTCGCCGGCACCATCGGCCCCTCCGCCCCAGCCATAGGCGGCGCCTGTTTGCCGCTGCTTGCCAATTTCGCTCAGGATCGCGAGGTCCTGTTCAAGGAGACGCTCTAGCTTCCGGCGCGGTGGATCGCGTCGGCCGCGTTGGCGCAACAGCCTCGGCGTCGGGATATGTCGGAACCAGAAACACCATGTCTGAATTTGTTCCCTCCCTCGTGCTGACCGCCACCAATCTCGCGCAACGCATCGCCGCTCTGCCGGATACCGGCGCCCGGCGCGTCATTGCCATCGCCGGCCCGCCCGGATCGGGCAAATCCACCCTGGCCGAGGCCGTGGTGGCCGAACTCGGCAAGAATGGGCCGGCAGCCGCTCTGATGCCGATGGATGGCTTTCATCTCGATGACCGCCTGCTCGCGGCGCGCGGCCTGCTGACGCGCAAGGGGGCGCCCGAGACCTTCGATTTCGGCGGCTTGTTCGCCACGCTTCAGCGTGCGCGCCACGAGGCGTCGGTTTTCCTGCCGGTTTTCGACCGCGCCCGCGAGATCGCTATTGCCGGCGCGTCCGAAATCCGTCCCGAAACCCGCATCGTCGTGGTCGAGGGCAATTATCTTTGTCTCGACGAAGACCCCTGGCGCGCCCTCGCACCCCTTTGGGACATGGCGGTTTTTCTCGACGTGCCCATGGCCGTGTTGAAACGCCGGCTCATCGCCCGCTGGCTCGCCTATGGCTTCGACCCGGCAATGGCCGAAGCCAAGGCGCATGGCAACGACATCGTCAACGCCGAGCGGGTGAAAAAATCCGTCGGACAGGTCGACCTGATCCTCGCCCAAAAAGACATGCCGACCGAATTGGTGTGAGTTCGGGCGATTGCAGTTCCTCGCCTCGGCCTTCCATTGTCTTTTTATGGTTGGCGCCCGCTCGATCCCTGTTTGGCCACAAACGTCTGTTGGATAAGATGCGGGCGAGCGTGGGCGCGCACGGGAGGGCACGATGAGCCGTTTGGGAAACATAGCCGTTTGGCTGTTTGCAGCCGTTTTTCTGGGATTGGGACTGACGATTGCCGGGGCTGCCGATCGCAGCATCGAACTGGTGCCGCAGGTCGACCTGCCCGGCTTCGACTACGCCGTCAGCAAGAATGTCAGCCTCGGCCAGTGCCAGAGCGCCTGCGTCGACGACCGGGCCTGCCAGGCCTTCACCTTCAACGAAAAGGCCAAGTGGTGCTTCCTCAAGGGTGCCGCCGCCGCTCCGGTTGCCTTCAAGGGCGCTACCTCCGGCCGCATCGTTTCCTCGCCGACCCTGGACGAGCTTTACGAGCAGCGCATCCGCGACCTGAGCTTTTCGGCCATGGGCCTGATCGAGGGCGCGCGCTCCTTCGCGTCGGGCCTGCCGAGCACCGATCCGGCACCGGAAGGGTTCGGCTACCATGATCTCGTCACCGAGGCCGACGCGGCAATGGCCGAGGGTAATGCCGCCGGTGCCCGCGTCTTCCTCAGGCAGGCGCTCGGCATTAACGGCAACGACCCGGCGACCTGGATCAAGCTCGCCTCCGCCTCGCTCTCGGCCTACAACGCCGCCGTCGCCGCCAATGGGCGCGGCGACTACGAGATCGCCACCGACATCACCTATGCCGGGCTCAACGCCTTCCTCAAGTCCGAGCCGACCCGCGAACGCGCCACGGCGCTCGCCTATCTCGCCCGCGGCCTCGAAGGCCGCGAGATGTGGCGCGAGGCCATCGCCACCTATCGCGACAGCCTGGAACTGGTCGACGACGCGGCGCTTGCGGCCCGACTCGACACGGTGGTGGCCGAACACGGTTTCCGCGTGGTCTCGCACGAAATCGACGCCGAATCGGCCCAGCCGCGCATCTGCGCCGTCTTCTCCGATCCGCTCGCCTCCGGCGATGTCGATCTAGCGAGCTTTGTGTCGGTGGCCGGCAATCCGCGCCTCGCCGTCGAGCGCGAGGACAACCAGCTCTGCCTCGAGGGCGTCATGCATGGCGCCCGCTATCACGTTACCCTCAGGGCCGGCCTGCCGTCGTCGGACGGCGAGGAACTGCGCAATACGGTCGAGCTCGACCTCTACGTTCCCGACCGTTCGCCTTTCGTCGGTTTCGCCAACAACGCCTATGTCATGCCCGCCGGCCTCGGCGGCGGCCTGCCGATGACCTCGGTCAATGCGACGAGCGCCGATGTCGCCATCTACCGCATTGGCGACCGGGCGATCGCCGCCGCCGTGCGCGACGGCGTTTTCCGCCAGACGCTCGACAATTATTCGGCCGAGGACATCGCCTTCCGCACCGGACAACTCGCATTCGAGGGAACGGTCGATCTCGCCGCCGCCGCGCTCAACGAAATGGGCGTCACCGCCATTCCCGTCGCCGACATGCTCGGCGAACTGGCGCCGGGCGCCTATGTCATCACCGCCAAGGTGACCGACGCCGAGGAAGACTATTGGAGCGAACTGGCGACGCAATGGTTCATCGTCACCGATCTCGGACTGTCGGTGGTTTCAGGCAATGACGGCATCCACGCCTTTGCCCGTTCGCTGACCGGCACCGAGCCGGTCGCCGGCGCCAGCGTCAGGCTCGTCGCCGTCAACAACGAAATCCTCGGTGAGGCGGTCACCGACGAGAACGGCCGCGCCGATTTCGCCCCGGGCCTGGGGCGCGGCGACGGCGGCATGGCGCCGCAACTGCTCGTCGCCGAGACCGACGCGGGCGACTACGCCTTCCTCGATCTCGGCCGTCCCGCCTTCGACCTCTCCGATCGCGGCGTTACCGGCCGTCCCACCGCCGGCCCGCTCGACCTGTTCGCCACCACCGAACGCGGCGTCTACCGCCCGGGCGAAACCGTCTTCCTGACGGCACTGTTGCGCGACAGCCGCGCCGAGGCCGTCACCGGCCTGCCGCTGACGCTCCAGTTCGAACGGCCCGACGGCATCCTGTCGTCGAGCGAGACCGTGACCGATCTCGGCGCCGGCAGCTATTTCACCGCTCTCGATCTGCGGTCGAACGCCATGCGCGGCTCCTGGCACGCGCGTCTTTTCGCCGATCCCAAGGCACAGCCTCTCGCCGACATCTCCTTTCTGGTGCAGGATTTCGAGCCTGAACGGCTCGCCTTCGACATCTCGGCGCCCGAAGGCATGGTGTCCGAGGACGCGCCGCTGCCCGTCTCGGTCGTGGCCAGGTATCTTTACGGCGCCACCGCGCCCAATCTCAGCATCGAGGCGGACGCCATCCTGAGGCCGCGCACGACCCTGCCGGACTATCCCGGCTATACCTTCGGCCGCGAGGACGACACCGTCCAGACCGACCAGATCCCGCTCGGCATCATCGCCGCGACCGATCAGTCCGGCGAGGCCGTGGCCGATGTCTATCTGCCCGAGCCGATGCCGTCGACGCGGCCGCTCGATGCGCAGATCGTCATGCGCCTGATCGATTCAAACGGCCGCCCGGTCACTCGCAGCCTGACCCGTCCGGTCATGGCCACGACCGACCGCATCGGAATCAGCCCGGCCTTCAAGGGCAGCGAGCTGGGCGAGGGGTCGGAAGCCGGCTTCGACATCATCACCGTCGCCCCCGACGGCGCGCTCGCGGCCCGCACCGGCCTTGAATGGACGCTCAGCCGCATCACCACCACGTATCAATGGTACCGCACCGGCGGCACCTGGAAATGGGAGGCGATCACCACGACCTCCCGCGTCGCCAACGGCTCCGTCGACACGGCGGAAACCGGCGCCGTGCGCGTCAGTGCCCCGGTCGACTGGGGCCGCTACCTGTTCGAGATCGAAACGACCGGCGACAACCCGACCTCGTCGAGCCAGTCCTTCTATGCCGGCTATTACTATGCCGAGGCCGGATCGGACACGCCCGACACGCTCGACGTCGCCCTCGACAAAAAGGCCTATGCCGTCGGCGAGACGGCGGTCCTCAGGCTCGAACCGCAATTCGCCGGCACGGCCCTGGTGCTCGTGGTCGATGACCGCATCATCGACATGCAGGCCGTGGACGTGCCCGAGGGCGGCACCAGTGTTTCCCTGCCGGTCACCGCGGACTGGGGGCCGGGCGCCTATGTCACGGCCATGCTCTACCGGCCGGCCGATGCCGGCGAAAAGCGCATGCCGGCGCGCGCCGTCGGCCTCGCCTTCGCCGATGTCGATCCGGGCGAACGTCTCATCGGTCTCGCGCTCGACGTGCCGGAGGAAGCGCTGCCGCGTGAAGCCTTCACGGCGACGGTCGATGTCGGCGCCGCCGCGGCGGGCACCAGGGCCTATGTCGCCGTGGCCGCCGTCGATCTCGGCATCCTCAATCTCACCGGTTTCGAAACCCCGGACCCGGATGGCTGGTTCTATGGCCAGCGCCAGCTCGGCGTCGATATCCGCGACCTTTACGGGCAATTGATCGACCCGACCCAGGGCCTGCCCGGCGCCTTCCGCTCCGGCGGCGACGGCATGGGCGGCTCCGGCGCGCCGCCGCCGACCTCGGTTCTGGTGGCGCTGCATTCCGGCATCGTCACCGTCGGTGACGACGGCACGGCCAGCGTCGAATTCGACATGCCAGATTTCAACGGCACGGTGCGCGTCATGGCCATGGCCTGGACCGACAACGCCGTCGGTCATGCCGAGAAGGATGTCGTCGTTCACGATCCGGTCGTGGTCACCCTGTCGCCGCCGCGCTTCCTGCGCGTCGATGACAGTGCGCGGCTTCTGGTCGAAATCGCCAATGTCAGCGGCGAGGAGGGCGGCTATGCCGTCGAACTCACGACAGGCAACGGCCTTTCCGCCGATGTCGGCAACCGCAGCTTCGAGCTCGCGGCCGGCGGTCGCGTCGCCCTCGATTTCGTGCTGACAGGCAAGGAAATCGGCGATCACGACCTGAGACTTCTTCTGACCGATCCGTCCGGCAATGCCCTGGTCAAGACCCTGACGCTCGGCGTCCGTCCGACCAGTGTCGCCACCACGACGACGGTCACCTGGCCGATCGAGCCGGGCGCGTCGATCGATGTCGACAATGGCTACTTCGCCGGCCTGCTTCCCGGCACCGGCACGCTGACGCTGGCGGTCGGACCGCTGGCGCGGCTCAACGTGCCCGAATTGCTGCTGGCGCTCGACCGCTACCCCTATGGTTGCGCCGAGCAGGTGACGAGCCGGGCGCTGCCGCTTCTCTATCTCAACGACGTTGCCGGCATGATCGGCCTCGGGGAAGACGGTGAGATCGACGGCCGCGTCCGTTCGGCCATCGCCGACCTCATGTCCAAGCAGACCTATTCGGGCGGCTTTGGGCTGTGGGGACCGTTCAGCTATACCGAGATGTGGCTCGATGGCTATGTCACCGACTTCCTTCTGAGAGCCAAGTCGGCCGGATACGACGTGCCGGCGGACGGGCTCGAAAGGGCGCTCGACAATCTCGGCAACCAGGTGTCCTACGCCTCCGATTTCGACTTCGGCGGCGAGGACATCGCCTATGCGCTCTACGATCTGGCGCGGGCCGGGCGGGCCTCGATCGGCGACCTCCGCTAATATCTCGAAGCGCGGCTCGACAACTTCGCCACCCCGCTCGCCAAGGCGCAGATCGGCGCAGCGCTCGCCCTTTACGGCGAGCGGGCACGGGCGTCCGAGGCCTTCGAGGCGGCGATTGACGACCTTCGCTCGTCCGACGAGGACATGCTGAGCTATCGTAGCGACTACGGCAGCCGCCTGCGCGACCTCGCCGGCGTTCTGGCGCTCGCCGCCGAAACGCAGCCGGCCGGCGTCGACACGCGGCCGCTGGCCCAGCAGCTTGCCGGCCTCCGCAATCTCGAGCGCTATACCTCGACCCAGGAGGACGCATGGACGCTGCTGGCGGCGGCGGCGCTCGGCACAGAAACGGCGGATGGCGACATTGCCATCGACGCCGAACCGGTGACCGGTCCGGTCTATCGCCGCTATTCGGCCGCCGACCTGATGCATCTGCCGGTTCTTGTCGAGAACACGGGCAACAGGGCGACCGAGGCGACCATCTCGGTCACCGGCATTCCCGAAACGCCACCGGCCGCGACGAGCAATGGCTTCACCATCTCGCGGAGCTATTACCGTCTCGATGGCACGCCGATCGAGGGTGCGCTCTTCCCCGAGCAGAACGACCGCTTCGTCGTCGTCCTGTCGGTGACGGCCGAGGTGCTCGGCTCGGGCCAGTACGTCATCTCCGATCCCCTGCCTGCCGGTTTCGAGATCGAGAATCCCGATCTCAGCGCCGGCAGCGGCGTCGGCGATCTCGCCTGGCTCATCGTCGATGCGCCTGTCCATGTCGAGTCGCGCACCGACACCTATGTCGCTGCCTTCCGCTATGTCAGCGAGGCGTCGAGCTTCTCGACGGCCTATATGGTGCGGGCGGTGACACCGGGCACGTTCACCCTGCCGGGTGCGAGCGTCGAGGACATGTACCGCCCGGCCCAGCGCGCCAACACCGACGCCGGCGAGATCGTCATCGGCACGCTCGGGGGTTGAGGTGACCCCGGGCGTGACACGCGCCTTGTCCAGGGCATCGCAGGCTTCCCTCCCCTTTGTGGGGAGGGTGGCCTGGCGCAGCCGGGTTGGGTGGGGCGGAGCCGGGGGCGCCATCGCTTCCGGCTTTCCGCATCACTTCGCCACGACGCGGCTCGCACAGACGCTGAACCAGTGACTCCATGACCGCTCCCGACCGTCCCGCAACCGCAAGCAGCAGCGGCCAGGCCCCCCGGTACTGGTGGGCCTGGTCGCTGGCCTCGGCCGTTTCCATCGTCCTGGTCGGCAGCATCTTCGCCGTTCTGGCGCTCGTTGTCGGCCTCACGCGCGACCTGCCCGAAATCCCGAATGCGGAAACTCTGGTGGTCTCGACCGTCGTCGTCGACCGCAACGACCGGCTCTTGAGGCCGTTCACGACGCCGGAGGGGCGCTGGCGCCTGCCAGTCGGGATCGATGCCGTCGACCGGCGCTATCTCGACATGCTGATCGCCTACGAGGACAAGAACTACTATTCGCATAGCGGCATCGACTGGCAGGCCATGCTGCGTGCCGGGATGCAATTCGTCGGGGCAGGGGGCAGGATCGTTTCGGGCGGCTCGACCCTTTCCATGCAGGTCGCCCGCCTCATCGACCGCACGCCGACCGGCAATCTTGCCGCCAAGATCAGGCAGATGGCGCTGGCGGACCGGCTCGAACAAAGCCTGTCAAAGGACGAAATCCTCACCCTCTACCTCACCCTCGCCCCCTTTGGCGGCAATATCGAGGGCGTGCGCGCCGCCAGCCTTTCCTGGTTCGGCAAGGAGCCGGCGCGCCTCACCACGGCCGAGGCGGCGCTACTCGTCGCCCTGCCGCAATCGCCCGAGGCGCGTCGCCCCGATCGCGACGCCGATGCCGCCCGCATGAGCCGCGACCGCGTGCTCGACCGGCTGACCGGCGCCGGCCTTTTAAGCCCGGACGAGGCCGAATTCGCCAAGCGCGAGCCAGTGCCGTCGGCGCGGCGCGATTTTCCGCTCCTCGCGCCGCACCTGGCTCGAACGGCCGTCGCCAATGCGCCGCAAAGCCGCCATATCGCCCTGACCGTCGACCTCGGCTTGCAGCAGAGCCTCGAGACGCTCGCCGCCGCCCGTGCCGCCATAATGGGCCCGGACGTCTCGGTCGGCATCGTCGTCGCCGATCTCGGAAGCGGCGAGGTGCTCGCCTCGGTCGGGTCGGCGGGCCTGCTCGCCACTCGGTCCGACGGCTTCGTCGACATGACGCGGGCCGAACGCTCGCCCGGCTCGACGCTCAAGCCGCTGATCTACGGCCTCGCCTTCGAACTCGGCCTCGCCCATCCCGAAAGCCTGATCGCCGACCGGCCGACCGGTTTTTCCGGCTACGACCCGGTCAATTTCGACGGTCTGAACCATGGCACCGTCACCATGCGCCAGGCCTTGACCCAGTCGCTCAACGTGCCGGCGGTCATCGTGCTCGACGCGGTCGGGCCGGCGCGGCTGCTGGCGCGGCTGAAGCGCGCCAATGTCCAGCCCGTCCTGCCCGATACGGCAATGCCGGGCCTGGCCATTGGTCTTGGCGGCGTCGGCGTGACGCTCAGGGACCTCGTTTCGCTCTACGGTGCCATCGCCCGCGGCGGCGCGCCCTTCGACCTGATCGACGGCGCCGGCCCGGCCCGGACCTGGAACGGCGCCCGCCCGCATGTTCTCGACGAACTCGCCGCCTGGTACGTCTCCGACATTCTCGCCGGCGTGCCGCCGCCCCATAACGGCGCCCCGGGCCGCATCGCCTACAAGACCGGCACCTCCTACGGCTATCGCGACGCCTGGTCGATCGGCTTCGACGGCAAGACCGTCATCGGCGTCTGGGTGGGGCGGCCCGATGGCGCCTCCATGCCGGGCCTGACCGGCATCTCCGCCGCCGCGCCGCTCCTGTTCGAAAGCTTCGACCGGCTCGGCGCGCCGGCGACGCCGCTGCCACGGGCGCCGTCCGGGGCCATCCTCGCCGCCAACGCGCAATTGCCATTGCCGCTGCGCAATTTCCGCCATCCCAATGCCGCGCTCGTGGCGCGCAGCCCGGCGCCGGAAATCACCTTTCCTTCCGATGGCGTCGATGTCGATCTCGGCCTTTCCGAAGGCTATGCGGCCAGCCTGGTGGTCAAGGTGCGCAACGGCGTGCCGCCCTTCACCTATTTCCTCGATGGCGATCCGGTCGTCCGCGCCGACTTCGCCCGGCAAACGAGCCTTTCGCCGGAAGGCCCGGGCTTTGTCACCCTGTCGGTCGTCGATGCCGACGGGCAATCGGATATCGTCAAGGTGTTCCTGCGCTGAGGCGAAACGTCAGCCTTCCGCCCGCAGATGCCGGGCCGGCGATGTCGACAGGGCCTGCCAGGTGGTGATGGCACCGGCGGCGATGGTCAGGGCGATGGCGCCGACCACCACGCCGGCGAGCAGACCGCCATCGGCAACAAACTCGATCTCAAGCGCCAGTACAGAAATCGCCCAGGCGGCGGTGACGCCGATCACCGCCGCGACCAAGGCCGAGAAGGCGCCGAGAATGGCGTATTCGAGCGTGAAGACCTTGAGAACGTCGCCGCGCGTCGCCCCGAGAACCTTTTCGATCACCGCGTCGGATTCGCGGCGCTTGCGCCCCGAAGCCATGGTTCCGGCCAGCACCAGCAGCCCGTTGATGACGGCGAGGCCGCCCACCGTGTTCACCGCCATCGACAGCTTGCCGAAGATGTCGGCCGCCTGTTCGAGCGCGTCGCCGATCGGGATGAAGCTCACGAGCGGGAAGGCGCGGAACAGCTTGCGTTCGAGGTCCTTCTCCCGACCCTCGGCGGCCTTGATCGTGCCCAGATACGTCGCCGGGTACATTTCAAGCGCGCCGGGCGAGACGGTGACCATGAAATTGATGCCGCGCTGGTAGTCGAATTCGCGGAAATTGCCGATGCGTGCTTCGATGATGTCGCCGAACAGATCGAAGGAAATCTCGTCGCCGACCGCGAGCCCGAACTCCTCGCGCACCGGATCGCGCAGCGACACGAGCGGCGGGCCGTTGTAGTCGGCCGGCCACCATTCGCCATAAGTGATGGTAGACTCGGCCGGCATGTCCGCCCGGTAGGTGATCGGTACGTCTTGGGCGATCATGTAGGCCGACTCGCCGGCCAGGTCCTTGAAACTCTGCGGGTCGCGGCCCTTGATCGAGACAATGCGGCCGCGCAGCATCGGGCTCGACTGGAAATCGGCCATGTCCGGATCGGTTTTGTGGATCGCCTCGATCTCGTCGACCTCGTCGCTGAACAGGTCGGTGACCACGAAGGTCGGCGCGTCCTTGACGATCTGACCGGTCAATTGCTGGTAGAGATTGACGTTGAGCAGGGCGATCACCAGCAACAGCGCCAGCCCGAGACCGAGCGAAACCACCACGATCGAAGCGCTGGAGCCAGGCGCCGGAATGTTCCGCAATGCATGGCGCAAAACCGCCTGTCGCGGCGCCGGCAGGCTTTTGAGCAGGTAGTTGAGCCCGATGGCCGCCAGGCGCAGCACCAGGAAGGTGACGACGACGCCGAGCGTGTAGTAGCCGACAAGGGCGAAATTGCCGGTGATCGCCATGGCCAGGAGAAACAGCGCCCCGGCCGAAAGGATCAGCGGGATGAAAATCGCCGGGCGCAAGAGGGTATTGGCCTCGACGCGCGGCGGTACCGAGCCGAGGCTGCGGAACAAAAGGGCCGGGCTGATGCGCTGCGCCTGCATCAGCGGCAGGAAGGAATAGGCGAACCCGGCGATCAGCCCGAAGCTCGCCGCCGTCAGGAGCGGCACGGTCTCGATCGTTGGCGGCAGATCGATGGCGAGCGTGCGGCCGAGGACGGGCAGGATGACCATCGAGGCGCTGGCGCCGGCGCCGACCCCGACCAAGACGCCGATGCCGGTCAGGATGCCGATCTGGGTGAGGAAATGCACGAGAATACGGGCGCTCGTCGCCCCGAGGCTGCGGAACACCGCGATGGCGTGCTGGCGCTCGGCGATATAGGACATCACTCCGCTCGACACGCCGACGCCGCCGACCAGCAGCGAGCTGAGCCCGACGATGAGCAGAAAACGCGTGAACATGTCGTAGAACCGCACCAGATCCCCGGCGACGTCGCGCGGGGTGCGCACCTCCCAGACATTGTCGGCGAAATGTGCGGTAATCTCGGCCTGGGCCTCGGAATAATCGAGGCTGTCGAGCGCGATCTTGTAGCGGTAATTGGTCAGAAGGCCGGGCAGCGGCGCTCGCAGATCGGACATCGATGCGAAGGCGTCGGTCGAGATCATCACCGTCATGCCGAGCTTGAAGCCGCGCGCCGCGCCGTCCGGCATGCCGGCAATGGCGCCACGGATTTCGAAGGCGGTCTGGCCGATGGTGAAGCGTCCGCCGGGACCGAGCAGCAGCCGGTCGTAGAGCACCGGATCGACCAGGGCGCCCCAGGCGCCGCCGCGCGCGTCGAGGATGGTCGCCGGCCTGGCGCCGGCAGGAAGCTGTGGGCTCACCACGACGCCGACCAGCGGATAGACATCGTCGACCGCGATCAGGTCGAGTAGGGCCGATTCCTCGCCGGCCGCGCCGCGCGCCGCCGTGTCGACCACATAGGCGACCTTGCCGAAGCTTTTGAGATAGGCGATCTCTTCGGCGCTCGCCGGCTCGTCCGGGCGCGACGCCTCGATGTCGCCGCCCATCAGGAGCGTGGCGTCGCGGTCGACGGCGTTCTTGAGGCTGGTGCCGACCGATCCGACGGCGGCGATGACGCTGGTCCCAAGGGCCAGGCAGGCGATGAGCACGACGAAACGCCGCATGTCGCCGCGAAGATCGGTGACCGCCAGGCGCATCCAGCTCAGAAGCTGCCTCATGCCGTCGGTGCCCCCTCGATCTCCTGAAGCTGGCCGCGGTTCATCGACAGACGACGGTCGGCGCGATTGGCCAGCGCCGTGTCATGGGTGATCAGCACCACGGCGGTCTGATGCTTGCGGGCGAGATCGAACATCAGGGCGATGACGCGGGCGCCGGCGTCCTGATCGAGATTGCCCGTCGGCTCGTCGGCCAGAAGCAGGCGCGGCTTGGCCACCATGGCGCGGGCGAGAGCGACGCGCTGCTGCTCGCCGCCGCTGAGGGCGCTCGGCAGATGGGTCAGCCGGTCTCCGAGGCCCACCTCTTCGAGCGCCGCCTGCGCCGCGGCCCGCACGCTCTTGTAAGGCAGGTTGGCATCGGCGATCTCGAGGGCCAGCGCCACGTTCTCGAGCGCGGTCAGGGAGGGCACAAGATGGAAATTCTGAAACAGGATGCCGAGGCTCCGGCGGCGGAACATGGCAAGCGCGTCCTCGTTCAGCCCGGTCAGCGCCTGCCCCGCGACCGTCACCGTGCCGCTCGTCGCCTTCTCGAGCCCGGCCAGGACCATGAGCAGCGAGGTCTTGCCGCTGCCGGATGGTCCGACGATGGCGACAACCTCCGCCGGCGCGATCTTGAGGGAAATGTCCTTGAGGATATGCAGATGGTCCTTGCCGGACATCAGGTGCAGATTGGCGTTGACCGTTTCGATCAGCGGCGGCGTCGCAGCGGATATCGTCATATCTATGGTCGTCTTCTTGGCTCAGGCCTCGTCCCGTGACGGCATCCGCATTGCGAGAGGCTACTTGCCGAAAAAGCGCAGCGCAACCGACTCCAAAAGCTCTAGCCCGAATTCACCGGGAAATCCAACTCGCGAGGCCGGATGGCGGCGCGCATGCACAGCTTGCGGCGGGCTTTTGCTGCGTCATAGTGCCTTAAGGCATCAAACAAATGCGGAATCCAAACACGGGAGTTGGCGACGCGGGCGTTGCCGACTAATTTGATGTCACCGCCGCTTGGCGGAGGGGGCCAAGAACGGAGAAATAATTATGCACAAGTCCAAAACCTGGCACCGTATCCTGGCGGCGGCGACACTGGCGCTCATCTTCGGCGGCCCGGATGCTGCAATGGCAGGCCCCAAGCAGGACGCGCTGCTGCAAACCTATGTCGGCAGCTGGCGCGGTACCGGAGAACTCAAGGGCGGCGATGAGCCGGAGAAATTCTCCTGTCGCGTCGATGTCAAGGACGGGGGGCAGGGCAAGATCAACTATGCCGGACGTTGCGCTGTCGTTGGCATGAATCTCCAGGTCCAGGGAACTATCGCCTACCGGGATGAGCGCAATCGCTACGAAGGCGTCATGAATTCCACCACCGCGTTCAAAGGCCTCGCCATAGGCCGTCCGCGCGGCAACACCGTGGTGTTCGATTTCCGGGGGCAGGAAAAGCACGAGGGATCCGAGCTGACGATCAACTCCCAGATGACTTTGAAGAAGGAGCAGATCGTCATCGACTTCAATGTCTGGATCGCCGAATCCGATGTGAAGATGTCGACTTCCGTCCCCTTCGACCGGGTTCCGACTCCGTGAACTGGCGGCGGCGGCAGGCCGCCGCCGCCGGTCTTTGTCAAACGCGTGCCTTGTTGCGTCGGCGGCTCGGCTGGTGCCCGGACGGGATCAGCCGAGAAAATCCTCGCGATGCGGCGTGAAGGTGTCGATCAACACGCCCGCTTCGAGCGCCACGCATCCGTGGACGACATTGGCCGGCACGCGATAGCTGT